>JBGQDI010000264.1:0-2104 GCA_041495765.1 Nitrospirota bacterium | reverse complement strand
CGTGCCCCTGCATCTCCAGGCCGCATACAAGGACCTGGGCAGAGGGACCGGCAGCTTTTCCATGGCTGAACAGGCCGCGAAGGAAGTTCTTTCACTCCCCATGTACCCGGAGTTGACGGAAGCGCAGATCAAGCAGGTCAGTGAAGCGGTGAAACAAGCCTTGTGAAAAAGGACGTCGAAGGAAACAGCTGAATGCCCGAACGGCGTACGAAAAAAATCCTGATCATCGCCGGTGAAGCATCCGGCGACCTTCACGGCTCTAACCTGGTGCGGGAGGTCGGGAAATTGGACCCTTCTGCTCAGTTCTATGGGGTCGGCAGCAAGCGGATGCGGGAAGCCGGCGTCCGGATTCTGGCGGACGCGTCGGAAATATCGGTTGTCGGGCTAACCGAGGTCCTGCTCCACATTCGAAAAATACTGGGTGTGATGCGGCTGCTGAAGAGCTTTTTGCGGGAAGAACGGCCCGATTTTCTCATCCTGATCGATTTTCCAGATTTTAATATCCGGATCGGAAAGGCGGCAAAAAAGCTCGGTATCCCCATCCTGTATTATATCAGCCCGCAGGTCTGGGCGTGGCGCAAGGGGAGGGTCAAGCAGATCGCCGAGCTCGTAAAGGCCATCGTGGTGGTCTTTCCCTTTGAGATTGGCCTTTACCAAAGCGCAGGTGTCGATGTCCGGTATGCGGGACATCCGCTTATCGATGTCGTACACTCCGGATATTCACCGGACGAAGCGAGGCGCGAACTGGGTCTTGCTCCAGACCGTCGCACGGTCGCGCTTCTGCCTGGCAGCAGAACGAAGGAGATAACCCACCTCCTTCCCGACATACTGGGCGCTGCGAGGCTGCTCCAGGAAAAGTTTTCCGATCTCCAGTTTGTGCTGCCTGTCGCACCCACGCTTGATCGTGATTTCATCGCGGCCTACTGCGCGCGATGCGGGGTGCCCATCCGGATCGTTGACGGGCGGGTCTATGACGCCCTTCGCGCCTCGAATGCCGCCATCGTGGCATCGGGCACGGCAACGCTCGAAACCGGGTTAATGGCGGTGCCCATGGTCATCGTGTACCGGATTTCGCGTCTGTCGTACCTGATCGGCAGGCTGCTTGTGGATGCAGAGGACGTAGGTTTGGTGAACATCGTTGCCGGGAAACGGATCGTTCCCGAATTCATCCAGGATGAGGTGACGCCGCAGAACATTGCAGCCGCGGCATCACGAATGTTGAGCGATCCGGCTTATTCAGATAAGATCCGGTCCGGCCTTGCAGAGGTCCGGAAGCAGCTTGGCGACGCCGGTGCATCTGCCCGGGTCGCAGCGGTAGTCATGGAAGTACTGAGGAGCACGAGCGAGAACCATGGAAATCTATAAGCGTCTCTTCATCTATCTAAAACCGTACAAGTCGAGGCTCGCCTGGGCAGCGTTTTTCATGCTGCTTACCAGCGGCCTGATCGCCCTCCAGACCTATCTTATCAAGCCGATCCTGGACAAGGTCATCCTGGGTCATGACATGAAATTGGGCCTCCTGCTGCCGCCGGCGCTCATCATCGTCAGTTTCCTGAAGGGTGGCGCCTGGTATGCCCGCGATTATTTCATGGGGTATGTGGGGCAGAAGGTCGTTAATGACATTCGAGACCGCCTCTATTCCCATATCACATCCCTTTCCTTTTCTTATTTTACGAAGACCCCGACCGGCGTCATCATTTCCCGCATTGTCAACGACGTGAACCTCGTGCAAGGGGCACTGACTCGGGCTCCGGCGACTTTGGTACAGGGCGTGTGCACGATGCTGACGCTGACGGTTTACATCTTTTATCTGAACTGGAAACTGGCCTTTTTTTCCGTCATCGTCCTGCCCTTTGCCGGTTTCGCGTTTTCCCGGTTCAGCCGACGGTTCCGGAGGGCGAGCACGCAAATGCAGGAGCAGATCGGCGGCCTCACGATGCATTTGCATGAGACCATCTCAGGCGTCAGGATCGTCAAGGCCTTCGGCATGGAGGACTACGAGAGCCGGAGATTTATGGCTCGGAACAGGGAACTGTTCAACTCGCTCATGCGCTCCATCAAGACAAGCGCCCTTTCTCACCCTGTCATGGAAGTGATCTCCATG
>JBGQDI010000263.1:0-2130 GCA_041495765.1 Nitrospirota bacterium | reverse complement strand
GTTCTTCACCATGCCGATTATGATGAGGGTATTGTTCTAAGCAAAGGGCAGCGCGCAGAGAACAGAGGTTCTGCGCACTGCATTTTGAGAATTTTTCGGAGGAACGTATGACCGACAAACACGATCATGCTCACGAGCATCACGAGCACGACCACCACGATCACGGCGATGAAAGCCATGAGCACGGTCTGGTAGAGGTGGTCATTCAGCTTGAGGACGAACATATCCCGGCGCTCGATGAGGTTGCTTTGGAGCTTACCAAAGAGCTGAAGCAGCCCTGGGACCGGGGCGCAGTGGTGCGTCTCGCCCTGAGCGAGTTCTTCTCGCGAAGGGGCATGATCACGTGAAAGGATAGACCGGGCGACAGAGAGACCAGGCGACAAGGTGTTTGAACAGCAGCCCTTTTCACCCCGTCTCCACTTCAAACTTGTCGCTTTCCTGTCGGGGTTACTTATGGCCTATACGACGATCGGGAACAAGCAATACCTTATCGATATCCATGTGCACGGGGCGGAAGAGTATGATACCCGCACCAGAAGACAGGATGACGTCCTGCGCATAGCGGACATTCACGGCGCTCGCGGCACGTCGGCGCTGCTCCCCACGCTCTACCCCGGCACTATCGAAATCATGCGCGAGAATATGGCCGCTATACAGCGCGCCATGAGCACTCAGCGCCAGGGCGCCGAGATTCTGGGAGTGCACATCGAGGGGCCGTTCCTGAATCCGGAGCGCGCCGGTTCTTTGGATGGGAAGGCCTTCCTTGAGCCGTCGATCGAGGCGCTTGATCGCCTGGTCGAGGATTTTGAAGATATCATCAAGATCATGACCGTGGCGCCGGAGCTGCCGGGAGCGCTCAAGGTGATCGAGTCGTGCAGAGCAAAGGGTTTTCTCGTGCACATGGGCCACAGCGACGCATCTTTCGAGCAGGCCGAGGAGGGAAAACGCGCGGGCGCCACGGGCATCACGCACCTGTTCAATGCCATGCGGGGTTTCCACCACCGCGAGCCGGGCCTTGCGGGCTTCGGCCTCATGGACGAGGACGTTTATGTAGAGGTCATTGCCGACATGGCGCACCTCCATCCGCAGAGTCTCAAGATGCTTTACGACATGAAGCCCGCGGACAAGATCATCCTTATATCCGATTCGGTCAAGGGACCGGGTTGGGGCAGCGGGCCGATACGAGGGTCGGGCGGGACACTGATGGGCAGCGGCATCGCTCTTGCTGACGCCATGAAAAACCTGATCACGCTTGGCGTGCCTCCTGGCCGCGCGCTCCAGTTTGCATCGGACAACCCCAGGAAGTACCTGGGAATACCGGCGGTATAAAAAACGTGAAGCCTGTTAACCTTCTCATATTCGACCTCGACGGCACTCTGGTGAACACGCTCGAGGATATCGCGGCCTCGGTCAACTTCACGCTCCAGAAGTTGGGACGGCCTGTGATCCCGATCGATGCCGTCCGGCTGTACGTGGGTGACGGCATCGAGATGCTCATGCAGCGCGCGCTCGGCAGCAGGGACGAGTTTCTATCCGATGCGGTCGGGATCTACAAGGTGCATCACAGCCGGAACCTGGTCGTGCGCTCGCGGCTCTATCCGTCCGTGACCGAAGTGCTCGAACATTTTTGCGGTCTCCCGATGGCCGTGATCAGCAACAAGACCTCCGATTTCGTGCAACCGCTTTTGGACGGCCTGAAGATTTCGCGCTACTTCAGCATGGTCTTGGGCGCCGACTCCGGCCTGCCGCTCAAACCCGCCCCTGATGCAATCCAACACGTCATGGCCAAGTTCGGGGCGCCGAAAGATCTGACTGCGATCGTGGGCGATGGGACTACTGATGTGCGTGCCGGCAAGGCAGCGGGCGTCATTACTTGTTCCGTGACCTACGGCTTCCGGTCCGAGGAAGAGCTCCGGAAGGCAGGGCCGGATTACCTCATTCATTCGCTGTCGGAATTAAAAACCCTATTCATTCCGGATGCCCGAAAATAGCCTTTACTCCGTTAGAGGAAGTCGCCGATTCCTCCCGATGGTGGGAAAAATCCTATCTTTCGGGTAATAGCGTCAAGCCGCCTTTGCAATACCCGGAGACATTGTTTCTCTAACGGAGTTGACTATTCACGCCTGATTG
>JBGQDI010000262.1:0-2345 GCA_041495765.1 Nitrospirota bacterium | reverse complement strand
TGGTAGTTCCGCTCCGCTCCGAACTTCCAGTAGGTCGGTTGAGCCTCGATCTTTACCCTGTTCTCCTCGGACAGGTTCATGCCGATCCGGTAGAATAGCGCGTACGTATCCTTGTCAAGCCACTTTCCCCTCAGTAGATCAAAACGATGCTCCCAGCTGTTACGCAGCATGGCCAGGTCGGCTCCGGCAAGAAGCATCCGGCGCGGTTCGCTGTCCCGCACGGTGTAGCCCATGGTATCGAGTGTCTCGCCCGCTCCCGCGGAAAAGCCAAGGTTCCAGTTGTCCTGGCTCAACACGCCGTAGGATATCCTGGTCGCGGTCATCGTATTCTCTCCGGTGACCCGGGCCGGCATCCCTGATCCGGTCGTGATGCTGGCCGCAATGTCACCCCACGAGAGATCCCGATAGGCTCCGATGCCCCAATCGCGGTCGTAGCCGAAACCCTGGATCGGAAGCGTGCGCAGCAGCAGGCCGTGGCTGTCGAAATAGGAGCCCAGGCCGAAGGCAGGGCGGTTATGCCCGATCCATAAGTAGGCCAGCGGTGTTCTTACTTTCAGATAGGCGTTATATATCTGGGGCTCGGACTTGTAGCCGTCGTCCCCGACCTGCGTAAGCGCAAGACGATATTGCAATGCGAAGGTGGCCCTGTCGCCCGACTCTTCCGAGAACCGCCGGAGATAATCAAAGCCGATGCTGGGCTTCTGCATCTCGGCTTCGGGGTTCATGGAGTAGGGGACCGTCTCATGCTGCGCCGACGAGTAGCCAAGCACACCCTGTGCCTCGAAGTACAGAAGATGGTCCGATGCGTCTGCAGCCTGTGTCAGCGCCAGAAAACAGCAGCACGTGAACAGTACCTTAAACATCGAATTGATAACTGCCCCGGAAAACAACCTTGCCATCCTTCTTGATGGTGATCCGGACCTCCCAGTCACCGGGCATCACGATATTGACCGGCAGGAGGTAGGCGCCCTTCTTGGACAGGGCAAAAGGCCTTTCACCCGTTTCATGCGCCCCTTTCATCGAAGGCATCCCGGAATCGGCAAGGACCTCAAAAGAGGTGTCTTTGACCCCGTCCCGGGTAAAGATCTCGACCTTCATAATAATAGTGCCCAGTTTGGGTTTTTTATCGAAACCGAAGACAAAGTAATGGTCTCCGTCCAGGGGGACCTTTGTTCCCGGGGACGGCAGGGTGCGGTAAACTATTGATTCATTGGTACGGGAAGCGGCAGACAGTTCAACGATGCCGGAAGGTTGGTTTGAAAAGACAAGGAAGACAAGGACGAAAAACACTGTTTTATTCAGTAATGTCATGCTATTTCCTCGCGGGTCATGTTGTGAAAGTGCAGCATGCAGTGATATAAGCATATCATGTCATGAACCTTTGTCAAATTTCAATTATAATATAAAATATTTGAGAGAAAATAAATGAGCGGGATGAATCATTGGTCCGCAAAATACTCCAGAACGAGAGAGTGGCCTTTTGCGATGCAATGCTCAGTCCTGGCGGGGAAGTGCTTTAAGCAAAGCTCTTGACCCTGGAAGCCCAAATCGGTATGATGCGATAGCTTGCGGAGGGTTCGCGATACATTATGACAAAAGATAAGACCATATTCGGCCTCAGGTTCGTTGTGAACGATGACCTTCATCCTTCGCGCGATGAGCTGCAGGCATTCCTAGACAGCCCCGAGGACGACGGCAGCGGTAAATCCCGCAGCGGCGATTTTGCACGGTACAACGACCTGCTTGCTACTGTAGAAAGCTATCAGAGCGGACAGTTGCAGGGGACTTCGTCACAGGGCTTTCAGGACAAGATCCTGTATGGCGCGCTCAGCCATTCCCATTTTGTGAGCTCTACCCTCAAATCTGCGGTGGAGCAGTATCTTTATCATCTGCATGTCCTGTCCGCGCTCGATCTCAAGAAGCCGATAACGTTCATCCGGTCCGCTGAAGAGGAGATCAACAAGCTGAACCCGAAGAAGAAGGATGAAGCTGCAAGACGGGACCGGCTGCAGGGGATGGTCGAGGAGCGGAAGAAGGCCCTGGATGCATTGAAAAAACAGTGGCTGGCATTGACTTCCGAATTAAGCAGCATCCTTGAATATGTCCGGGACAATCTGGCCAAGGTCGAAAGGCTTTGTGACCTGTCCGGCACCGTCCTTTTGAACGAACAGAACGGCAGGGGCAAAGAGAACGGGCTGATCGAGGACATCAAAACACATTATAAAGAGCGCCTTCGTGAGTTCCTGCACCATGGGTCTATCACCAAGGAGCAGATGGAGACTGCCAAAGAAGAGGTCGCTGTCATCACCGCGCGGCTTTCCGACCTGGTGCGGGAAGACGTGCAG
>JBGQDI010000261.1:0-2568 GCA_041495765.1 Nitrospirota bacterium | reverse complement strand
CATCGGCACGCTTCTCGGCGTCATAGTGGGATATGTTTTGTCGGGATCCTGGAAAGAGTAGAGGATTGCTTGGATATATATATGCTCGGCTAATACATCGGCGAATTATCGTTATGCTGTTTTTTTTATATTCTGGCTAAATACCCGATTAGGTCTGAAAGATGAGTGCGGAACCTTTTTTGACAGGATGAACTGGATAAAATCGGATGATAAAACAAGTTAATCCTGTTGATCTTGTTGATCCCGTCAAATAAGTCCTCGGAAGTTCACCCCTGCTTCTCAATTCTATCTTTTGGTATGAACGGTATCGTCAGCATGCCGGGAATGGTCATGATACAAACAATGATGAAAAACATCCTGTACCCCACCGCCTGCTGCAGCCAGCCGCTCACGAACCCCGGCAGCATCATGCCGAGGGCCATGATTCCCGTCGAGATGGCGTAGTGAGACGTCTTGAATCTTCCCTGCGCCGAATACATGAGATAGACCGTGAACACGGTGAACCCCAGCCCGTAGCCGAACTGCTCCATCGCCACGAGCGGATAAACAAGACCGATGCCGGGCTGGGCATAGGCCATGTAGACGAAGAACAGGTCCGGCAAATGCATGGCGATCACCATGGGCCAGACGCAGCGCCTGAACCCGAACCGCGAGATGAGCCAGCCTCCAAGGATCCCGCCGAAAACCAGACACAGAACACCCACCGTGCCGTAAACGAGGCCGACCTCTTTGGTCGTGAGCCCCAGTCCGCCGACAGCCGCCGCGTCGAGAAGAAAGGGAGAGACCAGTTTAAGGAGCATGGCCTCGCCCAGACGATAGAACAGGATGAACGCCAGCATCACGCCGACCTTCTCCTGCCGGAAGTAAGCGCTGAAAACCTCACCAAATGACGCGGTCCCTTCCTTTTCCTTCCCCGGACCGGTACTGTCGGACGCGGGGAACGGGAGCGAATATTTGTGATACACCGCTGCCCCTGCGAAGATCAACCCGGAGGCGGCCATGACCGTCGACCAGCTCCGTGCGATATCATTGCTCGTAGTTTCGAGCATGCCCGCCATGTAGACGAGAAATCCGGTGCCGAAGATCATCGCCAGCCGGTAAAATCCGGCCCGGAGACCTACGAACAGGGCCTGCTCCTTCTCCGTGAGCGCGAGCATGTAGAACCCGTCCGTAGCGATGTCGTAGGTCGCGGAAATAAATGCCCCCGCGCAGAATGCTGCCAGGGACAGGAAGAAGAACGCTTCCGTCCTGAGCGAAAAGGCGATGACGAACATGCTGAGACTCATCGCCGCCTGGGTGCTGAGGATCCACTTCCGCTTCGTGGAATACACATCGACAGCGGGCCCCCAGAACATCTTGAGGACCCAGGGAAGATAGAGCCAGCTCGTCCAGAAGGCGATGTGGGCATTGTCGATGCCCATGCGTTTGTACAGAATGACCGAGACCGTATTGATCAGCACGTAGGGCAGTCCTTCGGCAAAGTAGAGCGTGGGAAGATAGGACCAGGGAGTGCGGAAGGTATGTTGTTTTTTCATGCGATAAAGAGTAGCAGATTAAAAGGAAAACATCCAGAAAAAACACTGCGGCAGGGGGTGGTAATGTTATTGTAATACTGCCTTTGTGCTTTGACCGGTCCGCCAGGATATCGTGCGATCGGAGCATGCAGCATTGCGCATCTACTCCTTTTTTTCTTTCTTAACCAGTGCATTTTTACCTTCAGTCGACTCGATCTTCTCCAGATCCAATGTTTTCTTTGCATCGGGGACCAAAGCGCTGTCCGGATATTGGTCCAGAAATTTTTCCAGCACCGCAATGGCAGCTTCTCGCTCACCTCTCGCGGCGAGTTCGCAGACGGCCTTGAACTCCGTCAGCTCTTCTTCCGTCACCAGTTCCTCACCCTTCTTGTCCTTCCAATAAAGCTTGACGAAAGGATCCTCTTTTGCGCCCCGCTTCAATGCGACCCCTGTTGTCGGGGGCAGGATCTTCCTCGGTATGATCGATTCGAGCTTCTTCTGGATCACCCCGAGCCAGTCCGCAAGGGTCGGTCCCTTCAGTTCCCCGGCCAGGGCCATTGTGCAACACAAGCCGATTATCGCGAAGAACATAAACAGTCTTGTCAACATTCCTCCTCCCTGAGGGGAACCGAACAGGAAATATGATACAGGGTCCACAATAGGGGATAGGAATCCTGCATCGCGCATCGATTGATTATTTCACGATCTCCAAACTCGCCGCGAGGTCCGCATACTGCCGCAGCACCCTCGGGTCGATCGCGGCAGCGTCCTGAAAAAGCTTCTTAGCTTCCTCTTTTTTGCCTGTCTGGAGCAGGGTGCGGGCAAGATTCACCATGATGCCCGGTTCTCCCGAAGATGCCTTGAGCGCCGCCTCATAGGCCTGGCGGGCGTCGTCGAACCTGTTCTGCAGGTAGCTGATGTTCCCGATATTATTGAGCGCCAGGGCATTGGTCTTGTCATGAGCCAGCATCTTCTGGAACTGTTCGAGCGCTTCTGAAATAAGGCCGTTCTCCCCAAAGAGGATGCCGAGCTGGGCAAGGGCATTCATGTCGTG
>JBGQDI010000260.1:0-2632 GCA_041495765.1 Nitrospirota bacterium | reverse complement strand
CTCGCGGCTGTTCTCGTTGACATAGGTGAGGTAGACGCTGAGCCGCTCTTCAGGCAGCTCATCCTCCGCCCGTTCGGCCCATTCGATCACCGTCACGCCGTCGGAATCGATATATTCCTCGAACCCGAGATTCTCGAGTTCTCCGGCATCCTTGAGCCGGTAGAGGTCGATATGGTAAAAAGGCACGCGCCCCTGGTACTCGTTGACAAAGGTAAAGGTCGGGCTCGTGATATAGCGTTCCTTGACTTCGAGTCCCAGCGCGACGCCGTAGGAAAAGCTCGTCTTGCCCGCGCCGAGATCGCCGTACAGGCACACCAGATCCCCGGCGTTGAGCCGCGCTCCGAGCAGTTCGCCGGTCCGCCACGTCTGCTCCGGGCTTGACGTGATCACGCTGAACATCACTTAGCCCCGCGCGACGGCCTTGACTACGTCGCGCTTGCCGATGATGCCCGCGACCTTGCCGTTCCTGATCACCGGCAGCAGATGGACCTTTTTCTCGGTCATGATCGTGGCAATGTCTTCGATTGTCGTATCTTCCGCGACCGAGACCGACTTTCGGCTGCAAATGTCTCCCACCCGGGTCGCTGTCAGGCGCTTCACTTCCTCCTCGAACTTCTTCGAGCTTTCGAGGTAAATGGACGCGTCGAGAAAACTCACCACCGTCGGGATGTGGAGCCGCTTGTTCCGGCTGATGAGGTCGTTCTCGGTCACCATGCCGAACAGCGAACCCGCGGCGTCTACAACCGGTACGCCGCTGATCTGGTTCTTCACCAGGATGGACGAGAGTTCCTCTATGGACGAATCGGGTTTCACGGTTATTACGTCTTTGGTCATGATGTCTTTCGCGGTAAGCATTTCACCACCTCAATGAGAATTCTTTTATAATCACAGATGAACACAGGTAAACACAGATTTACAGATTTATGAATGTGTGTACGTCCGTGGTTACATCGCTTGTCTCTTTTATCGCCTGCGGTATCTTCTCGATCAGATCCCCGGCGATCATGGCCGCCCCGCCTTTTTCCCCTGCCGCCAGGTCGCCGGCAAGGCCGTGCAGATAGACGCCGAGACACGCTGCCTGCGTTGCGGCATATCCCTGTGCCAGGAAACTCCCGATCATGCCGGTGAGCACGTCGCCGGTCCCGGCCGTGGCCATCCCCGGGTTGCCTGTCGAATTAATATATACCTCGCCATCGGGCGTCGCCACCACGGTGGCCGCGCCCTTGAGCACGAGCGTTACGTTGTATTTCATAGCAAAGGCGCTTGCAATACCGATCCGGTCCTTCTGGACCTTGCGGGGCGAGATACCGAGCAGTCCGCCCATTTCACCTGCATGGGGCGTCATGATGACCGGGGCCTTTATCTTCCCGAGCAGCTCGAGAGAGCCTGCAAGGGCATTCAGTCCGTCCGCGTCGATCACAGCGGGGATCGTGAGCCGCTGAATAAAATTCCGCGCCACCCGCACTGTTTCATAATGGGTTGAGAGTCCCGGTCCGATGGCGCAGGCGCTCATTTTCGCGGAGGCCTTGAGCAGTTCGTTCTCGGCGCCCATGCCGAGCGTGCCGTCGATGCTTTCTGCTGAGGGGATGCACATGGACTCGAACACATGCTGCTGGATGATCGGAACAAGACTGTTCGGCGTCGCAACGCTCACGAGCCCCGCCCCGGTCCTGAGCGCGCCTCGGACGGCCATGACAGCCGCTCCGGCCTTGCCGAGCGAACCGGCAACCACCAGTAAATGTCCGAAGCTCCCTTTGTGCGCGTCCGGCGGTCTCGGATCAAGCAGTCCCCACAGGGCGCCGCGGGTCAGAAGGCTCACGCTGATCTTTTCCTGTTCCATGACACCGGGGGGAATGCCGATGTCCGCGACGCGTACCGTCCCTGCGTGCTGCGCCCCGGGATGAAGCACGAGCCCGCGTTTCAGGAGCGCCATCGTGACCGTAAGGTCGGCCCTGACCGCGGACCCCATGACCTCGCCGGTATCAGCGTTGATGCCCGTGGGAACATCGACCGCAACCAGGGGTTTCCCCGATGCGTTCATGAGTTCCACGGCAGAAGCATACGTTCCCTTCAGAGGCGCCGACAGCCCCACTCCGAGCAGGGCATCCACGATAACGTCCGCCCATGCGACAACGTCCGCAACGGCAGCGGTTGCCGCATTCTGCTTGATCTCGACATCCATCTTGCGGAGCACGGCGAGATTGACCCCGGCCTCGCCCGTGATTGCGCCGAAGGGCGCCAAGAGCGCAACACGCACGGGCACGCCGCGGATGCTGAGCCGCCGCGCGAGCGCCAGGCCGTCGCCGCCGTTGTTGCCCTTGCCGCAGAGAATACCGACCCGCGTGCCGGCAAGGCCGTCGAAAAACTTCTCCATCTCGGTCATAACCGCGGTAGCCGCGTTCTCCATCAGGACCGGACCGGGAATGCTGAACCCCTTGATCGCCCTGCGGTCGATGTTTTTGATTTGTTGTGCGGTCGCTATCTTCATGATTTGTACTTGTAGGGGCAACCCTATGTGGTTGCCCGCTTAGTTGGGCGGCCACGCAGGGCCGCCCCTACCTCGATTCTACCCCACCAGCACCGCCTGGGCCACGGCATATCCCTCGTCGTGAGAATAGCTGAGGAGTATCTG
>JBGQDI010000259.1:0-2667 GCA_041495765.1 Nitrospirota bacterium | reverse complement strand
CCTGATCGACAAGGTCTATGCCCGGGTCAGGGAGGCAAATGAAAGATCCGCGGGCGGCCGCTTGAAGCAATCCTTCATCAATACGTTCGTGAGTCTGGATGAGGTGAAGAAGGGCATCCCGGAATATGCGGACGCCCTCATGAAGGAGTTGACGCACTCAAAGACGAAAAAAACGGTCAAGAGCGTGCTGAACGAGCAGCTGGAACGCTATTTCGAGGAAACCTTTGAAGAAGAAAACACTTCGCGGATCGACGCCATTGTCGAGAGGACCGGCGCCGAGGACATCGAGGGAGCGAGGACCAAGCTCGACCAGGACATTGCCGCACGCCGGATCATGATCAGGAACGAGGGTGTGCTCCTGGCCCTCCTGCCGATCATCCTGTTCTCCTGGTCCGCCTTCCATCGGCAGGCCTTGAACCCCGGCCGATACAGCCTCCTCATCCTGTCCCTTCTCATTCTGCTCATCGCCGGCGTGACCACGCCCATGATCGACATGGAGGCAAAGATCTCGAGGATGGGTTTTATGCTGCTGGGGCACCCCATTCAATTCGAGAACCAGGTGCTGTATTACCAGAGCAAGAGCATCCTGGATGTGTTCTGGATCCTGATCACGGACAAGGACCTGATGATGAAATTCGTCGGGGTCCTGCTCGTAACCTTCAGCATCATCTTCCCCCTGTTGAAACTCGCCTCGCTGCCGGCCTACTATTTCGATTACCGCGGCGCACGGAAGAACCCGGTCATCGGGTTCTTTGCCGTGAAGTCCGGGAAGTGGTCCATGGCCGACGTCATGGTGCTTGCCATCTTCATGGCCTATATCGGTTTCAACGGCGTCATTACCAGCCAGTTCAGACAATTGAGCGCGGCCAGCCAGGGACTGGAGCTGCTGACGACGAACGGCACATCTCTGCAGCCGGGGTATTACCTCTTCCTGACCTTCATCCTCCTGGGGATGATCTTTTCAAAGGTCCTGGCAGGGGGGACCCACGAACCAATCCGCTTGGAGGAGTTCGGCAGCGGACCTCCCACGACCGAGGCCCCGTAGGCACGGGTTTTTTATTTCGGCAATGCCCCCTCCTGCTGTATAATAGAAGCAGCGGTTCACGTTCGCGCAATACCGTCGAACTGCCGTGATTCTAGCGAGGTGCGAGTATGACGACTTTTTTGATCATTGCGGCCATCGTTGCAGGAGTGTATCTCTATGCAGGGATTGCCTTTTACTACGGATTCAAGAACTGGTATCCCGTGTGCGGGTGCAAAGGGACACGGTGCGAACCCAAGTAAAATAAGACGTAAGAATTATGAACAAGCGCGTGCGTTCATTCCTGCTATTTCTTGTTCAGCGTTTTCAGGAGCCCGTAGGCAGTGCATGTGGCGCCCACGATGAACAAGCTCAGGACCCTGTTCGAAATGCCCGCGCCCCAAAACCTGCCTGCGCGCGATCCGAAGGCGCCGTACTCATTGAACCCCAGGACCAGCAGTACAATTCCGACAACCAAAATGATGATATTAAGGATCCCGTTCTTCATGGCAAGCCCTCCTCTGTTTTCGAACCGTTTCATCTGTCGCCGACTTTACGCAGTCTATCGTAAAACGCCGCGCTAGTCATTATAGACTCAAGTGAACACACATGTTATTAAGTATACTTCAAAAATAAACATCGCGCATGCCTAACCATCTGAAACAGGGGTCTTTGCGGGTCTGGTTCTTAATACCCTGCCAAAAAAGTTGCATTCGCAGCCGACCTGTTGTAAGCTTCTGTTCAGGAACAAGCGGTTATTCCCCGAAGGAACTGCGGGCACGTTGGGGATGATGTTGGACCCGACCCTTCCGTCTCTGAGGAATCATGAAAAAACCATTTTATACGTGGGATGGAGATACGCTGGCGCTTAATATCCTCGGCACGCCCAATGCCAAACGAGACGCCATCGGCAAGGTCAAGGGGCATCAGCTCTGCGTCAGTGTTACGGCAGTACCCCGCGCCGGACGGGCAACCGATCATATGGTGCGATTTCTGGCTGATGAATTCGGGGTAAAGGTCGGCGATATTCATGTTGTGTCCGGGCGCATGAACGTCAACAAGCGGCTGAGGATCAAGGCGCCTAAACGCTTGCCCGCAGTCATCGGACAGCTGAAATTACTTTAAGGCAAATGAAGAAGTAGAAAGTATGAATTATGAAGAAAAGGCGTCTCTCGCGTGAACAGAACGTCATAGCGACAGATTGTTATTTTGATATGGGCTGGTGAAGCAGGTATGAAAAGAGAGCGCAACACAACGGCACACAATTCCGAAGAGATCGACAGATGCATTGTATTCCTTGCTGAGCTTGCCAAAGATCCGGAACGGCTTGCGGCCCTTCCGGAAGAACAGAGGATCGCTCTTTTAAAAGCAACCGGCCGGATCTCCCGCCCTGACAGGGATGAAGCAATAAAAAGGAATAGAGCCGCAAAGAAGGCCAAGGGCCTTGCGCTCCTTGAAAAGGACCGGCGCGCCAGGAATACGACCGGCATCCGCAGCGCCCGCATGACCGCGGCATTCACCGCGCCTCGCCGGATCGAGCATGATCCATCTAGCACAAAGGGGCACAAGGGAACGATACACGCGCCACGCAATTGCTACGTGTGCAAGGAAGAATACACGGACCTGCACCATTTTTACGATACGAT
>JBGQDI010000258.1:0-2680 GCA_041495765.1 Nitrospirota bacterium | reverse complement strand
TCCTCTCCCCCGAGGGGAGAGGGTAGGGTGAGGGGTTTTCATTTGCCGTTATGTTCTATCCGCCCTTATCTGATGTTAATCCGCTTCTTCCGTGTCCAAAGGTTTGTCCCGCCGTGACCTTTGACTAATGCGGGACATGACGAAAACAATAAAAAACCCGGAGCCGTCTTGCTGCTACGCTCCGGGCCTGCAGACCTTACTTCTGGTTGTATTGGTTCATGGCTTTCGTAACGCCCTGAGCGACGATCACCCCTGCCGCTTCTGCTGCGGTCACGATAGCTGCCGATACTGCAACCCGCTCCTCCGCGAAAAAAGGGCTGAGCACGTAATCGGCGGTATCCATGCCCGGCACGGGCCTCCCGATGCCGATACGGATCCTGATAAAATCAGCGGTCCCGAGATACTCGATCAGGGAGCGGAGGCCGTTATGGCCTCCGTGCCCGCCGCCGGTCTTGACCCTCACCACTCCGGCGGCAAGATCGAGCTCATCATGAAGAACGACGAGGTCCTCGGCCGATGCGTAGGAATCCTTCAGCAGCGCTGCAACCGACCGGCCGCTGTCGTTCATATAGGTCTGCGGTTTGGCCAGCACGACCTTTTCGGTCCCCAGCGCGCCTTTGCCGAGCAGGGCGTGGCACTTTTCCAGGCTCAGGTCGATGCGCGCGGTCCGTGCCAGCTCATCGACGGCCAGGAACCCGGCATTGTGGCGTGTGCGCTCGTACTTTCGTCCCGGGTTGCCAAGACCGACAATGATCTTCATGCGCGCCTTGTCACATCCCCTCCCGGCGCATTTTCATGCAGCCTGCAGGGCACAGTTACTTCTTCGGTGCTGCCTTTGCAGCAGGTGCCGCTGCCTTTGCGGGTGCTGCGCCGCCCTTGGCCGGAGCGGCGGCCTTAGCATCGGCCTCGCCCTCTTTCTTCGGCTTCTTGACCAGTTCAGGTTCGCCCTCACCGGCTGCAGCAGGTGCACCCGTGCCCAGCATGGACTCAAGCTTGGCGTCGGAGACCGGCGGCTGGATGGTCACGATCGTGGCATCGGCGTCGTTCAGAATCTTGACGCCTTCCGGCGCTACGATGTCCCGCACATGGAGCGATTCGTTCACCTTGACCGCAGCGATGTTGACATCGAAGTGGCTCGGGATCTGCTGCGGGAAGCATTCGATGTCGACCTGATGCAGACCGTACTGCAGGATGCCGCCTTCCTTCACGCCAATGGCATTGCCGACGAGGTGGATGGCAACCTGCACCTTCACCTTTTCGTCCATGGCGACCTCCATGAGGTCGATATGCATGAGCTTGTTGGAGATGGGATCAAGTTCATAATCCTTGATCAGGGCCATGCGCTCGGCGGCCTCTTTCGTCCCCTCAAGAGTAAGCGTGAGCAGCGCGTGTTTGCCACCCTCGGTGTTAAGGATCGTCGCGACTTCCTTCGTAGCCATAGAGAGCGGCATGGATTTACCGTGACTGTAGAGCACCGCCGGAATTCGCGCGTTTCTCCGCAGTTCCCGGGCTGGGCCCTTCCCTGCTTTTTCTCTTACCTGTGCTGTCAATGCGATCTTTTCCATTTCTCCTCCGATACAATTGATGGTGCAGTATGCATATCCCGGTTCAGCTATACGAACTATACGAACAGCGAACTGAGTGATGTTTCTTCATGGATCCGGGTGATGGCCTCGGCGAGCAGCGGCGCCACGGAAAGGACCTTCAGCTTCTGGCATTCCTTCTGCTTGGTGTCGAGCGCGATGGTGTTCGTCGTGATGAGCTCGGATAGCGGGGAATCGTTGATCCGCTTGACCGCCGGGCCCGAGAGCACGGCATGCGTACAGGCGGCATAGATGTTCCCGGCCCCGTTCGCCTTGAGCGCGCCTGCGCCCTCGGCCAGGGTCCCGGCGGTGTCGACCATATCATCGAGGAGCAGGCAATCGTGCCCTTTCACGTCGCCGATGATGTTCATGACCTGCGCCTCGTTCGGCTTGTCACGCCGCTTGTCGATGATCGCCAGGGAAGCGCCGAGCCGCTTGGCAAAGGCCCGGGCCCGCTCCACGCCGCCGGCATCAGGGGAAACGACCGCGAGGTTCTTGAAGGTCTTCGCCCGGATGTAGTCCAGCAGCACAGGGGCCGCGAAAAGGTTGTCCACGGGGATATTGAAGAAGCCCTGGATCTGCCCGGCATGCAGGTCGACGGTAAGCACCCGGTTCGCGCCGGCGGTGGTGATCAGGTCGGCAACGAGCTTTGAGGTGATCGGCACGCGGGGCTGCACCTTCCGGTCCTGCCTGCTGTAGCCGTAGTAGGGAAGCACGGCGGTGATGCGCATGGCCGATGCCCGTTTGAGCGCATCGATCATGATGAGCAGTTCCATCAGATGACGGTTCCCCGGGCTTGACGTCGGCTGCACCACGAACACGTCCATGCCGCGGACATTGTCCACGATCTGGACATTGATCTCGCCGTCGCTGAAGCACCCTACCAGCGCGTTCCCCAGCGGAATGCCCATCTTCTGGCAAAGCTCCTGCGCCAATGCAGGGTTCGCGTTGCCGGTGAAGATCTTTATTTCCCGTGCTGTCACCATTGGTTCACTCACTCTCTTTTCCGCATGCTGGTTCGGGGACAGGGTATCGAACCCCGATTAAAGGCTTCAAAGGCCTCTGTCCTACCATTAGACGATCCCCGACTGTCGGTG
>JBGQDI010000257.1:0-2702 GCA_041495765.1 Nitrospirota bacterium | reverse complement strand
CCTTCGCGAACTCAGGAGCGCTGATCTTCGGCCTTCCCGGCTTCATATATTTGCTGATGACGTTATCGTGTTCCGCAAAGATGAGTCGATAGGGCAGATTAAAGATGGTCTGTCTGAGCAGGATGAAGCAGATAGCTGCAAAACGTTTAACACTTCGCAGATAGGTAAGTGCTGTCCTCATGGGCATCCTCTCCCGATGGCATGTCTGAGTCGGGAACCGGCTGTTATGATGATAGCACGTTTATCTATTCTTCGATGTTCACAAAATTGCACCGAAATGCCGAGCGCATTCGAATGGCGGGAGCTCGCGGCTTGTCCAGAGATCCGTTTCAGAGCGTGACAAAGAATTGTGGATCTCCGCGAAGGGGAGCAGAGCTTGCCGCTCGAATCAGTGCAAGAGTGCTTCGCGATACCCACAGGACCGTTAAACTTTATTTCAACAGCCTGTCAAACGTCCGTTCTTGGCCTGCTGATGATCGACAGAAATTCTTCGCGGGTGGCCGGGTTTGTCCGGAAGCCGCCGAGGACCGCCGAGGTCACAAGCATGGAGTTCTGTTTTTCCACGCCGCGCATCATCATGCAGAGATGGCGCGCCTCGATCATGACGCCCACTCCTTCGGCGTTGATCGAATCCTTGATGGCATAAGCGATCTGTTCAGTCAGGCGCTCCTGGATCTGGAGCCGCCTCGCGTACAGGTCCACGAGGCGGGCCAGCTTGCTGATGCCGAAGACCCTTCCCTTGGGGATGTACCCGATATGGCAGCGGCCGTAAAACGGGAGGAGGTGATGTTCGCAGAGGCTGTAGACCTCGATGTCCTTGACTACGACCATGCTGGTCGTCTGCTGGGCGAAGCAGGCATTATTTAGCAGCTTCTGAACGTCGGCCCGATAGCCGGAGGTTAGATAGGCAAAGGACTGGGCAACCCTTTTGGGCGTATTGCCCAACCCCTCCCGGTCCGGGTCTTCGCCGATCTCGATCAAGAGCTCCCGGACCAGTTTTTCCACTTTTTCAGCATTCATGACGTTATCTCCCGTATTAATCGATTCGTGTAATCAATAAGCGGCTTCATGCCGCCGTCCCGTATTCGTGCAGCGATTTTCGCTATCGGCTCTTTCGAATCGGGCATGATCAGGTTAGGCGCCAGCTCGAAGAGAGGACCGGCGAGGAAAGGCCGGCTTCGTATCTCCGGGTCGGGCAGGATGAGCTCCTTGGTTTTCATGACGATGTCTTCGTACAGGACCAGGTCGAGATCGATGGTCCGCGGAGAAAACCTGTCCTCACCCCGGGTCCTGCCCAACTCGTCCTCAATGCGGCGAAGCACCGTGCTTTTTAATTCCAAAGGGGGGAGGGCCGTATCGATTGCGAGAACGCAATTATAGTAGGGGGGCTGCTCAGGCCGTTCAACCGGCCTAGTCAAGTATACCGTGGAGATCCCGAGGATGCGGACCTGTTTCTTGAGAAGCCCGATCGCCTTGCTCACGTTTTCTTCAGGTTTGACGTTCGACCCCACGCTGACGAAGGCCTGCGCCATGTTCAGCCCTTTCGCGTCCGGGTGATCTCTACGCCCACGCTGCGCGCAAACCGAAGCGCCAGTGGTTTCTCTACGCGCACCTGCACTTCTTTTACCTGCTGATGCGCGAGACAGATGCGGGCCACGGCCTCGGCCAGGGCCTCGACCAGAAAAAAGCGGGAGTTCTCCGCCAGAGCCATGACCTGTTTTTTGATGGCACGGTAATCCACCGCGTCCTCGAAGCGGTCGCTTGCTCCGGCCTTTGCGAGGTCCGTCGAGATCGCCAGGTTGATCACCACGTCCTGTTTATCGCGGCGTTCATCCTCGTTCACGCCGATGATACAGCGCACAAGCAGGTCATGAATCAGTATTCGGTCCATGCTATTCCTCCAGAAGGTGCAGGCCCCCGTCCACAAAGACGACCTGGCCGGTCACAAAATCGCTGCTGAGCAGGTACAGGACCGCGTCCGCTATGTCATCGGTCCCTCCGTGGCGCTTGAGCGGGAGTTTGCGCGCCAATTGGTCCAGATATGCCTCGTCTTTCCCGGCGGGAGGAAGGACCGGCCCCGGCGCCACCGCGTTCACGGAAATGTTTGGAGCGAATTCCACGGCGCACATCTTGGTAAGGCCGGCAAGCATTTGCTTGCTCAGCAGGTAGGCCGTGTGCGTCCGGTCATATCCCGTGATCCGGGCGTCGAGGATATTGACGATCTTGCCGCGGCCCACGAGCCGGGCGAATTCCCGACTGAGCACAAGGGGCGTCCAGGCGTTCACGTGGACCTGTTGAACCAAACTTGAGAGATCCATGTTGTTCAGCATGTTCGGCTTAAACAGTGACGCGTTATTGATCACGATGTCGAGAGAACCGGCAGCAGCGAGCGAGCGGGCGATCAGCGTCTCATACTCCTCCGGTTTTTCCAGGTCGGCCGAGACTCTCCATGACTTCACACCGCGGGCGACGGCTTCCTCGCAGACCTTGATCGTTTCAGTCCCCTGGCCGCCGCGGTCATGGGCCACGATATTCACCCCGGCCCCGGCCAACGCCACTGCGATGGCGCGGCCGATGCGCCTGCTTGCGCCGGTGACCAGTGCGACTTTGCCCTTTAGTTGTGCCATAGTGATTGTGTCCGTGGTATCCGTTATGATGCAGCCAACAGGTCGATCTTCGCGGCCAGGATGAAATCGTTCAGG
>JBGQDI010000256.1:0-2711 GCA_041495765.1 Nitrospirota bacterium | reverse complement strand
GCCTTTACTTGTCCTGATCGGACTGCCAGCCCAGCTCGTGCATGCCTGTCCAAGGGAGTGTCTATGGCGCAAAAATCTGAAATTCTCGTCATCGCAAAAAGCAAAAAGGAAATCGCGATTCTGCCGCAGATGGCAAACCGGCACGGCCTGGTCGCAGGGGCCACCGGCACGGGCAAGACCGTGACGCTCAGGGTGATGTCCGAACAGTTCAGCCGGATCGGCGTGCCGGTCTTTATGGCTGATGTGAAAGGCGATCTTTCGGGCATCGCGAAGCCCGGCGGTGACCGGCCTCAACTTGCCGAGAGGGCAAAACAGCTGGGCGTTGAGGATTTCTCTTTTGAAGGCTGTCCCACCGTGTTCTGGGATGTCTTCGGCCAGCAGGGCCATCCGATCCGCACCACCATCTCAGAAATGGGACCGCTCCTGCTGTCTCGCGTGCTGGACCTGAATGATATCCAGAGCGGGGTCCTTACCCTTATCTTCAAGATCGCCGATGACAACGGTCTGCTGCTTCTCGACCTGAAGGACATCAAGGCCATGGCGCAATATGTCGGCGACAATGCCAGTAAGTTTCAGACCTCCTACGGCAACATCTCGGCGGCGAGCATCGGCGCGATCCAGCGGGGATTGCTGACGCTGGAGGAGCAGGGAGGCGGGGCGTTCTTCGGCGAGCCCGCCTTGAACCTGCAGGACTTCATGCAGACCGGCCCAGGCGGCAGGGGCGTGATAAACATTCTCGCGGCGGACAAACTCATGCTTGCCCCGAAGCTCTACGCCACCTTCCTGCTCTGGATGCTGTCAGAGCTGTTCGAGACCCTGCCGGAGGTCGGCGATCCGGACAAACCGAGGCTCGTTTTCTTCTTTGACGAGGCTCATCTGCTGTTCAATGATCTGCCGAAGATCCTGCTGGACAAGATCGTACAGGTCGTGCGGCTCATCCGCTCCAAGGGTGTCGGCGTCTATTTTGTCACCCAGAATCCGCTTGATGTGCCGGAGACTGTGCTTGGCCAGCTCGGCAACCGGGTGCAGCATGCGCTCCGGGCATTTACGCCGAAAGATCAGAAGGCGGTCAAGGCCGCGGCGGAGACGTTCCGGGCAAATCCCGGTCTTGATGTCGAGAAGGCGATCACTCAGCTTGAAGTCGGCGAGGCGCTGGTATCAGTGCTTGACGAAAAAGGGGCCCCCACGGCAGTGGAGCGCGCCAAGGTCCTGCCTCCGCGGAGCCGGCTCACGCCCCTTTCAGCGGATGAACGTGCGGCCGTCATACGATCGTCGACCCTCTTTGGCCATTACGAGAAGCTATTGGACCGGGAATCCGCGTTTGAACGCTTGAAGCAGCGGGCGGAGGAAGCAAGGGCAGCGGAAGAAACAGCGCCCGTTGGGCGGGGAAGGGCTGCCGCACCGCAATCCGACACGGCCAAGCTCTTCGGCGCCATGGCAAAGAGCGCCGCCCATGCCGTCGGCAGTCAGATCGGACGGCAGATCATACGCGGCGTGCTGGGATCGATTTTCGGCGGGGGAGGAAAGAGGCGGTAGCCGCGCATTGTCAGGATAATAATGAAGCTTGACAGTCTTGCCGGGTTTCGCTATAGTTTTATCTATTATCTTATCTTAAAGGAGGTTTTTTATGAAGCGTATCATGATCCTGGTTGTAGTGGCAGTGATGGTTATGGCAACGGCAGCGTTTGCCGGAAAGACCTATCAGTTCACCGGCAAGGTCCTGGAGGTCAAGGACAACGTGATCGTGATGGACAAGAATGGCGAGAAATTCGAAATGGCCAGGGACGCCAACACGAAGGTCAAGGGAGACCTGAAGGTCGGAGCGAAAGTGACCATCAAGTACGAATCGCGCGCAGCGGAGATCGAAGTAAAGGCGAAATAAAAAGCACAAGCGGCCGGGGCAATCATCTCCCGGCCGCTTTTTTTTCTGGTAATTGTTTTTGGCAGCAATGCTACAGTCTTACCGGCACACCCCTCTTCTGTAAATATTCCTTTGCCTGCCTGATGGTATATTCCCTGAAATGAAAGATCGAGGCAGCGAGAGCGGCGTCGGCCTTGCCTTTCGTAAAACCGTCATAGATGTGTTCGAGATTCCCCACGCCGCCGGAGGCGATGACGGGGATGGTGACCGCCTCGGCAACAGAACGCGTGAGCGCCAGATCATAACCGTTCTTCCGGCCATCCTGGTCCATGCTCGTGAGCAGGATCTCGCCCGCGCCGTACTCTTCCATCTTCTTTGCCCATGCAACCGCGTCGATGCCCATGGGATTTCTACCACCATGGGTGTAGACCTCCCATTTGAGTCCGGAGTGAGGGGTGTGGAGTTCTGAGTCGGAGAGGAACAAACCCCGATATCGCGGATCGCCGGCCCAGGTGAGCGGCGGTTTGAAGTCCCTGTCATGGGCAATAACCTGTTTCGCGTCGATGGCGACCACGATGCACTGGCTGCCGAAGCGCATGGACGCGGCCTTGATGAATTCGGGGTCGTGGACCGCGGTGGTGTTGATCGAGACCTTGTCGCATCCGGCGAGCAGGAGGTTGCGGATGTCGTCGATGACCCTGATGCCTCCGCCCACGGTAAGCGGCATGAATACCTGTTCCGCCGTGCGGCGCACAATGTCGAGGATGATGCCGCGCTCCTCGTGCGAAGCGGTGATGTCCAGGAACGTCAGTTCGTCAGCGCCCTGCTCGTCGTATACCTTTGCGATCTC
>JBGQDI010000255.1:0-2775 GCA_041495765.1 Nitrospirota bacterium | reverse complement strand
GTCAATGGAATCGGGGAAACCCTTTCATGCGGTCATCATGGACCTGACCATACCGGGAGGCATGGGAGGAAAGGAAGCGATTGCGAAACTGCTCGAAATAGACCCTCATGCGAGGGCGATCGTGTCGAGCGGGTATTCCAATGATACGGTCATGGAGCAATTCCAGAAGTTTGGCTTCAAAGGCGTCTTGACTAAGCCCTACAGAATTAAAGACTTCAGCGAAACTGTCTACCGCGTCATCAAGGAATAAAGACAAGCTAATATCAAGAAGTTCACGATCCTATTTTTTTTCTGCACCCCAGTTCACAGCTTCGCGCAGGGCATGATTGGCGGTACTGATAACAAGCCTTTTCGAGCAACGCAGCACTTCCCCTCGCCTGGGGAACGGGCTCGGCCGTGTCTGCCTGACTTTGCAACGGTATCGGTCTTTTCTACCTTGCCATGCTTGTGCGCGAACCTGTTCATGGGATGCAGGGGCTCCTGGAAAAGCAAATATATGAGTCTCTCCTAAACTCTGTAGAGGTTGATTCGCCACTTAGCGGGGTAGGCCATTTAAGGTATGCCTTCCCCGTGCCGGGCAGCTTTCAGCCGCTTCTCATCGGTTGGCGTGCCCTTTGAATGGAGAATAATGTGAATAAAGAACCTGGAACGCCGGAGGAGCCGGAACACGGCAGCGCATGGATGAACGTCGCGAGGTGGGTGTTTCTCGTCCTTGTGCTGGTCGCGGCGTGGTTCATCCTGGAATGGTTGACGGGGTGGAAGTAGGCGATGCACAAAAAAAGACCGAACCCTGAGAGACTTCAACTGATGAAGGCGATCGCTGTCCTCGGGATCGTACTATGCTGCGCTTGCAGCAGCGGTACAGGAGGAACAGACAATACGCCGATAACTGATCCCCACACGGACCCGCTGCAGGGACCATTAGCCGGGAATCCGTCCGGCCACGATCTCGTCCCTGCCGGAGCCGGGGCTGAGGATGTTTCTTCTCCGGATCATGTCATCGGCAGCGGAGCACGCGCGAGCTGCACAGCAGAGGCATTTATCCAGGCTGTTGCCCAAGGCGGCAAGATCACCTTCGATTGCGGCCCCGATCCGCTCACCATCACCCTCGATCGCCCGGCAAAGGTGTTCAATGACCGGCCGGATGTAGTGATCGATGGTGGCGGGCTGGTCACGCTGAGCGGCGGGGGCGGCACCCGCATTCTGTACATGAACACGTGCGATCAGGACCAGGTGTGGACCACGTCGCATTGCCAGGACCAGGACCATCCGCGGCTGACCATCCAGAACCTGACGTTCATTGATGGTAACTCCAAGAACGAGACCGTGTACGACGGCGGCGGGGCTGTCTGGGTCAGGGGAGGCCGGTTCAAGGTCGTAAACAGCCGGTTCTTCAATAATGTCTGCGCCGGCTCTGGGCCAGATGTCGGGGGCGCCGCAATCCGGGTCTTCAGTCAATACAACGGTCTGCCCGTTTACGTGGTGAACAGCACCTTTGGCGGCGCACCGGGCTACGGCAACGTCGGCGCGAACGGCGGCGGCATCAGCAGCATCGGGGTCTCCTGGGCGATCTATAACAGCCTGTTCTCACACAACCGGGCGATCGGCAATGGCGGCAATCCCGCCCAGTCCGGGACCCCCGGTGGCGGGAGCGGCGGCGCGATCTACAACGACGGCAATACCATGACGCTTGCACTGTACGGGTCGGCCATCAGGGACAACGAAGTGAACAGCTACGGCTCCGCGATCTTCTTCATTTCGAACGACCATACCGGCACGCTTCACGTGGAAGATTCGGTCATAAGCCGCAATGTCGGCGGGTCGTGGTATGCGCTGCCTGGGATCTCGATGCATAGCGACACGCTCACCGAGATCATCAACTCGACCATCGAGTAGGCGGCCTGTCGTGGGATCAGTCCTGGATCAGGGATCAAAACAAATGTGATCCTGGCATCGGCCCTTTATTGCTTCGGCATCAGCGGCGAAACGATATCCACCGGCAGTTTTATGATGTTCTCCAAAAGCTTCAAGATCCGGGAGCCCACGGCCGTGGGTGAGAGGAATACAACGTTCGGATTCGTCAGATCGCCGGACACCCGGACCGGGATCGAGATGAGAGTGCCGCCCATGACCTTCCCTACGAGCGGAATGTGCCGGATGATCCAGTTGATCGATGAAAAGGGCGCAACGAGCACGACGAGGTCCAAACTCTGCTTTCCCAGATCGATCTTGCCTTCGGCAATAATGTCCAGAGACTGCCCGCCGATATAGGCTTTCTCCAGGGTGAAAACGCCTTGGTGAATATCTCCCCGTATTGCCATAGAATGATAAGGGAAGCCGCTTCCCCCAAAGTCCGGGGCCCTGCCGCGAAAGATATCAAGCACGCTCAAAACGGAAAATATTTTTTGCAGGAGCGGATAATGGTAGATCTTGCCGTCCCGCGCCTTGAAATCCACCCTGCCTTCCAGGGAGGAGAGCAGCTCTTTTCCCATACCGTGCGATCTGAAGCTCGAGCTCAAGTCATACTCGCCGGAGATATGCGCGTCCATGTTCGTCAGACAGGAGATCGTATAACCCAGGGTTTCTTTCTTTGCCGTGGGGGTGAATGTAAAAGAGATGCTTTCCCGGGAAATAAGGAGCGAACCCGGTATCGAAATATCGCAGGTCCTGGTGTCGGTAAATTCCATATTCACCCTGTCCGGATCCACGGTTACAACGGCGTGGGCGGGGGCAAAGATAAAGCTTCTGAATTTAACATACGTCGAGTCGGCGCGG
>JBGQDI010000254.1:0-2807 GCA_041495765.1 Nitrospirota bacterium | reverse complement strand
TGAAGGGGTATTTTCAGGGTATGCGGCGCTTTACAGAGATCGAGACGGCGATCGAACGAGCAAGACTCAAAAGCGAAGGAGTTCGACCAGCAGTTGGCGAGCTGGCGGAGATTTCCTAAATCAGGGGATTAAGAGTGGAAAGACTCGCACTGTTTTATTCACCGACAACTATGCAGCCGCGCTTGCTTGATTTGTCGCGATGCACTCATATTTATTCGTCGCCTTCTCATCATCAGATTGTTTCATTCCGCCAACATACGTAGTTTTACGAATAGACAATGCGGCGACCGTGTGATATTCGTTGATTAATGCAACGCCGTCAGGGGTGAACTGAGTGCAACTCTCTGATGAACTTTGCCCGAAGCGAAGAACACTGTACTGCTCGCGCCCGATACAGGAATGGCGGGCGGATGAACATACCACAACAGGAGGCGGACTATGCTGAACACATTGACGATAGGAAAACGGCTGGGGCTTGCTTTTGCGGTCATGATCGTCCTGATCGGCATCATCATGGCGGTAGGCATGGAGAACATGCGAAACCTCCAGAACAATCTCGACCGCATCGTGAACGTCAATAATACCCGGGCGCAGATCGCGAACGACATGCGGGACCAGGTCGCCAACATTGCGGTCCATCTCCGGGACATCTTGTGGGTGAAGGACAAGGTGAAGCGGCAGGAAGTGCGAAAGAAACTCGATACGGCCAGGGAACGATACAAAGCAGACCTGCTAAAAGTGGAGGAGATGACAAATACCGCTGACACCAAGGCGCTTGAGATCCTTGCGCGGGTAAAATCCGGGGTGGAGAATGCGCGGAACCTGGACAACAGGGTGCTCGATCTCATCCAGGCGGGCAAGGACAGTGAGGCAGAGGACCTGCTCGTGCGGGAAGCGGGGCCGGCCCTTGAGAAATGGCTGTTCTCCGCCGAGGAGCTGGTGCAGCACCAGCAGGAACGCAGCAAATTCCGGTATGACGAGGCCAAGCAGGAATACTCCCAGACGCGCATGCTCATGTTCCTGGTGGGCGGCATCGCGGTCGCTTGCGCACTGGCCATCGGCTTTTTCCTTACGCGCAGCGTTACCCGAGTTCTGCAGGATGTAAAGGCCGGCGCCGACAACGTGGCGGCGGCCAGCCAGCAGCTCTCCTCCGGCTCCGAGCAGATGTCGCAGGGCGCAACGGAGCAGGCCGCGTCGGCCGAAGAGGCATCGTCCTCGATCGAGGAGATGAACGCAACCATCAGGCAGAACGCCGACAATTCGCAGCAGACCGAACAGATCGCGCTCAAGTCCTCGTCCGATGCCCTGGAAAGCGGGAAGGCCGTTTCCAGCGCCGTTGCCGCCATGAAGGAGATAGCGAACAAGATCTCCATCATCGAGGAGATCGCCCGCCAGACGAACCTGCTGGCCTTGAACGCGGCCATCGAAGCGGCCCGGGCCGGGGAGCACGGAAAGGGCTTTGCCGTAGTAGCCGCTGAAGTACGGAAGCTTGCCGAGAGAAGCCAGACCGCGGCGGCTGAGATCAGCCAGCTTTCGGCCACGAGCGTGGAGGTCGCCGAGCGGGCCGGCAGCATGCTTGCCAAGCTCGTCCCCGATATCCAGAAGACGGCCGAGCTCGTTCAGGAGATCAGCGCCGCTTCCAAGGAGCAGACCTCGGGAGCGGACCAGATCAACGCAGCCATCCAGCAGCTCAACCAGGTGATCCAGCAGAATGCAGGCTCTGCCGAAGAAATGGCGTCAACGGCCGAGGAACTTCTGGCCCAGGCGGAACAGCAGCAGGAGACGATCACCGTGTTGATCGGGAGCAGTATCGACTCCCGTGTATCGCATAAGCGGAGCGGTTTCCAGAAACCAGCGCTGTCGACCCGTGAAACCAGGGTGCACACGGTCATTTCGGCGAAGGGACCGCACCCTGCCCGCGAGGCCGCTACTGCCGCAGATAAAACGGAAGGCGCACAGACACAGCACGCCGGCGTTGCACTCCACATGTCTTCCACCGGGCACAACGGAAAAGACGACATGACTGATCGGGACTTCCAGCGGTTCTAGGAACAGTATGCAGGGCCGGGCAGGCGCTCTCCCCCGTGCCGCTTGCCCGGCCCTGCATCTTTTCATGGTGCGCCCCGCTCGTTCAGGATAACAACCGTGGTCTTAAAACAGCTTGAACATCCTTTTCGCGAGAGTCATAACCGATTTTCAAAAGTAACCATTGCCCGCCGTCCATACATCCCAAAGCTTCAATATAACTTCATAACCTCCCTCTGATCAAGACCGCGAGATTGAATGGCGGTGATATAATTAGTGATGTCGGATGCAGAGCGGCAACATTTAACAACAATGTAACCTTTTTCCCTTTTACTCGTCTTATGGGTACAACGATGAAGAACGATCAGCAGCCGGATGAAGAGGCCATTATACGGCAATGTCTGGCTGGAGACAAGGATTCCTATTCCGTCCTGGTAGAACGCTACAAGACGATGGCTTATAACGTGGCCTATCGGATAGCCGGGGACGAAGATACGGCCTAAGACCTGGCGCAGGAAAGCTTCATTGCGGCTTACGCAGGGCTCGACGGGTTCAGGTTCGGGTCGAAGTTTTCATCTTGGCTGTACAGCATCATTCTGAACAAGTGCCGGGACCATTTGAGGACGGTAAAGGATACGGTCTCGACGGATGATATCGCGGAAGTCATGCCTGACAAGGGCATTTCTCCCGAGCAGGCGGCATCGGCTCATCAGAAGAGCGCTGCGCTGCAAAGGGCGCTGAACGCTCTTTCCCCGGAATACCGGGAGGTGCTGATCCTGAAG
>JBGQDI010000253.1:0-2853 GCA_041495765.1 Nitrospirota bacterium | reverse complement strand
GATAATTGTGAAGCGACTAATTTCATTGCCTGTACTGATTACAGTTGCGCTAATTGCTCAGGCAGCAACGAAGCCGACGGTTAAGGTTAAACTTTCAACACCAGAAATATATAAAAAACCTACTATTGGCTTTGAGTTCGTATTTGTCAAGGGCGGTTGCCCATAGCCCATAATTATTCTCTCTGGCTAGCCATGTCAGGCTCGAACATATTACGTAGTACAAATGGTATTTCACGGTTTTTCCAATCTGGCGCAGTCGCATGTTTGTAGGTGTAGGTGATGAGATATATCTACGTGGCATGATACTACTTTGCTGATTGAAGTATGTACCGTCATAGGCCATTGCGCGAGACAGCCGCTCGCAGCAATCTTTTCAACTTTTGTACGAATAAAAGAAAAAAATACGGATGCCGCTCTATCGGCATTCGGTATCGTTTCCCTACCGTTTATGCAGCCTTCGGCGTTTTGGTCCTCCACTCTGCAGCGATCTCCTTGACGAAGTCATCAAACGAACGCGGCTTGCGGCCAAGGAGCTTCTCGATATTTTCGAGATCGTCCTTCGTGGCGATCATCCCCTTGTCCTGGAAGAATTCATACATGATGCGCATGTCAGAGATCAAAAACTCCGGCATCATGCCTTTTGATTTTTCCGCCCAGGCGCCGAGGTCGTCACCGCTGTAGCGGATTTCCCGTCCCAGTTGCTTTGAGTAGATCCTGGCAGTTGACTCTCCGGTCAAGGTATCCGGTCCGTGGATATCATAGGTCTTGCCCTCATATCCGGATTTCGTGAGCGCGGTGATTGCACAGTCGGCGATATCGCGCACATCGACTCGGTTCACGCCTTTGCCGCCGATGGGCTGCGGATAGATGCTGTACTGCATGATCGCCGACTTTAACCAGAGGTCGTTCTGGAAAAAGTTATTCGGCCGGAGGATCGTATAAGCGATCTTCGACTCCTTGATGGCATTCTCCACCGGAAGTTTGCTCCGGAAGTGCGGTATTCTACTCGACCCTTCGGGCATGCTGACCGACAGATAGACTATCTTCTTTACTGTGGCTGCCTTTGCCGCAGACACGGCAAGGAGTCCTTCATCGGTCTCGTTCGGTCCAACTGCATTCAGCAAGAACATGCTGTCGATGCCGTCGAATGCTGCAGCGAGCGTTTGAGGATCGTCAAGGTCCGCCCTTGTTCCTTCCACGTCTTGAGGCAGTTTTTTCAGTTTATCCGGGGAATGACTCAAGACCCGTACGGCTTCCCGCTGCTTCAGCAGGCCGGCTACCACCATGCTTCCGACCATACCTGTTCCACCTATGACCAGTGTTTTCATGTTGTACCTCCTATCACAACTCACAGATAGTCTTCGTTTTTTTTTGTTAATCGAGCAGGATGTGAAGATGCTTCGTGAATGGGATGCTTTAAATCTGGCACCGATGCATAGCCCTGTCAATGAAGCCGGGGAATATAGTGTCTAATAGGAGCAGGGCTGCGGGGCGGGGGACTAATAGAGTTCAGTGTTCAGGGTTCACAGTTCAAAGGGGTTTAGAGAGTACGGCGTGCTGAGTGGAAAAAACAGGGGAAGGTAGCTTCGGGTGATGAGCATCCTTGTTTAAGGTCCGGACTAGACCTTGGCCACGCGCACGAGGCTGTTGTTCTCGTTCAAGCCGTCGATGATGGCGCCCAAACCGGCCATGTTCTGGAGGTAGTCGATGGCGTCCTGGGAAATTTCTTCTCCGGGCACGAGGAGCGGGATGCCGGGAGGGTAGACGGTCACGATTTCCGTCGAAACCCTGCCTACGGAACCGTTCACGTTCACCAGCTCGCTGTCTGAATAGAAGGCCTTGCGCGGGGTCATGGCGAATCGGTTCTGAAGCATCGGCGGATGGACCTTGTCGAGAGGCAGGAGCGCTCCCTGGAGCCCGGTCTCTGCAGAGATCTGTTGGAGAGCTGCCACGAGAAGGTCCAGATCGTCCTGCCGGTCGCCGATCGAAACAATAACAAGCACATGGAAAGGGTCGGCCATTTCGACCTGGATGCCGAACCTGGTATTCAGCAACTGGGACACGTGGTAGCCGGAAAGCCCCAGGTCCGAGACCGTGATCGTAAGCTTGGTCACGTCCATGTCAGCCATGCCTGCGGCCTTCGCCCCTTCCTTCCCAAAGCAGCTGATGCCGTTGATCTTCTGGATTTTGGCCCGCGCTTCTTCGGCGAGTTTGATGGTTCGGTTTAAGAGCTTCTTGCCTTCTGTTGCCATCTGCATCCGCGCGAGGTCCAAAGACGCCATCAGGATATAGGACGGGCTCGTGGTCTGGAGGAGTTTGAGCGTGTTCGTGACGTCGTCGATATTGATCCTGCCGGCTTTTGCATGGAGCATGGATGCCTGGGTCATGCCGCCCACGATTTTGTGGGTCGACTGGACGCAGAGGTCGGCGCCGACCTCCAGAGCGCATTTGGGGAGCTTGGGGTTGAATTTTAGATGAGGACCGTGCGCTTCGTCCACGAACACGATAAGGCCCTTCTCGTGAGCGTAAGGGATGATTTTTTCGATGTCCGCGCAGAGACCGTAATAGTTCGGGCTCGTGATCAGAAGAGCGCGTGCGCCTGGGTTTGCATCAATGGCCTGCTTCACGGTCTCGAATTTGACGTTCAGGGTGAGCTTCAAGTCCCGGTCAAAGGCCGGCTGGAAAAAGATCGGCTGGGCGCCGCTCATGATGAGGCCGGTAAGCACTGAACGGTGGCAGTTCCTGGCAATCAGGACCTTGTCTCCCGGTCCCGTGGTCGCGGCCACCATGGCATGGTTCCCGACCGTGGTGCCGTTCACGAGAAAGTAGGAACGGTCAGCGCCTGCTGCCTTG
>JBGQDI010000252.1:0-2901 GCA_041495765.1 Nitrospirota bacterium | reverse complement strand
GGCAGGACGTGAAGGTCAGCACGGTCATTTGCTACGAGATCATCTTTCCCGACCTGGTCCGAAGGTTCGTGAACAAAGGCGCTACGGTCATCACGACCATCACGAACGATGCGTGGTTCGGCCGCACAGCAGCGCCCTACCAGCATTTCTCCATGGCCGTGCTCCGCGCGGTCGAAAACCGCGTACCCGTTGCCCGCGCAGCGAATACCGGCATTTCTGGGTTCATTGATGCAAAAGGCCGCATCCTGCAAACGTCCAATATCTTCGTCGAGGCCGATCTCCAGCAGGCTTTGACCCCGGGCACCGTCCGGACGATCTACACCCGCTACGGAGATATCTTTTCCTACCTCTGCGTTATTATTACCTTGGCGCTGCTGGCTGGATATCCGAAGAAAAAACTGCAGAAAAAGAAGCGCTAACCCCGGCATTATAATCCGCAATCCGAAATCAGAAGTTACATACCGTTCTGAGAAATTCCGTTGACTTGAGCCGTTTGCCGAGGATATGAAAGGTGTGGTCCGAGAAGGTCCGGTCAAGCTCCTGCATGATCACGGCCGAAGGTTTGAGCCGACAGATCTTGTCCATGTCCATGCGAAGCGCCTGGTAGTAGAACCCGATGGCACCCGGTGAAATTCGAACCTGGGGATCGCCTGAAGAGACCATGCAGTCAGGGCAGATAACGCCACCCTTCATACTCTGAAAGACCATCTCCCCTGCTGATTTCCGGCCGCACGAAAGGCAATGGTCGAGCTTGGGCTGATACCCGAGCAGGGACAGGAACCTGATCTCGAAGATGCGGAGCAAAAAGACGGGGTCCTCGCCCCCGTTCAAAAGATGGAGAACGTGGGTTAGCAGAAGAAAAGCGGTGGCATTGCGCTCGCCCGGAGGGGCCAGTTCCCGGACAAGTTCGAGGATGACCGTTCCGACCGCGGCGCGCTGCAGGTCGTCGCACATGGCAGAAGCCTGCGTAAGGATATCGGCGGACTCGATGCGAAGAAGGTCCTGGTGTTCCCGTTCGTGGAGGTGGAGCCGGCAGTAGGTGAACGATTCCAGCCCTGCACCGAAGCGCCGGAAGGACTTGCTGGCGTTCTTTGCTACGCCCTTCAGCATGCCCCGGTCGAGGGAGAAGAACGTGACCAGCTTGTCCGCTTCTCCCAGGTTCATACTGCCGATGATTATCGCTTCGGTTTTGGATCTCATGGTTCACCCGCATCAAAAGATGCGGGCATTATACACTGGCGAGGGGAAAGAAAAAAGAAGGAATAAGCGGGACAGCAACATTAACCAGACGATCAGCACCCTCTCCACGAGTAACAACACGACGAGTCAAGCGAGGCAGGACAAGGACGACACCCCAATACCGCAAAAGAGTATCCCCTGCCTCGCATGAACTCAGCCGTTTGTTCTGACGTTCTTATTCCCGGCCGTTTATTCTCGCAACATACGGCAATGTCGTTCTTCCATCGACCAGGGTCACTATCTTGCCATTCAGGATCGTATAAAGACCGGCACTCGCCATGTCTTTTGCAGGCAGCAGTCCGGACAGGCCGAACGCAGCAAGGACCTCTTTGACCTGTCTTTGATCGGGTGTCACTTCATTCTTTGCGATCTTGTCCAGTAAGTGCTGCGTCTGTTCGGGCACCTCCTGCAGTTTGCTGTCCTGATAAAAAGCCTTGCCATCCTCGATCTTCAGAACAGAGACCATGAACTTATGATCAGGAGATCCGTCATGAACGTCCCCATCGCCTAAAGCAACGGTTTCCCTGGTAACGTGGTTGTTCTGAGCCGAGGGCCTCGCGTTCTGTACTGCTGCGATCTGCTCGATGACCTTACTGCTCACAAAGGCATTGTAGGAAGGCTTTGCCTTTTCTATGAACTCAGGTGTTGCCCGGCTGTCGTAATCGGAAGAGAACTTGATGCCCGGTACAATATCGAGCAAGCCATATCCGGGAGTGAACCATCCTATCAACGATGATGCGGCCCCTCTTCCAAAGCTGGTGTACCTGATCTCATAGGGTGTGCTGATGATGGTCTCGTTCAATACTTTTCCTCTGGGATCCAGCAATCGGGACTGCGTATCGATGTCTACATAATATTTGTAGCCGAGCCAGGCATGCGTAAAGATCATAAAACCCGGGATCGTGATGACGAAATTCTGGCCCGATGCGCGGAACTTCATCGTGGTCGACAGATCGGAGATATAATCCATTTGCATTTCGGAACCCATCTGATAGTCCTTTTTCGCTTCTTTGATCGCCGTACTGAGGCTGATCTCAGTTATGACGGAATTGACTAATTTGTCATCGGACCGCAAAAATCCCAGTTTCACCGCTGCAGACGGCTTGGTTTGGGACGGCACAAACGTTTCTTCGTTGGTTATTCTCAGTGCGTGCGTACAGCCCGTCATAAGGACGGCCATCAGTAATAGCCCAACCAGGACCTTCTTCATGTTTGATCTCCTTTGTGTCATTTTTTAGATCTGGTGAACCACTAGATTGTTGCAGCTCCTCCTTTCCTCGTTTACGATGTCTCCTTTCGTCGACCGACGATCATTACCGGCATTGGATCTTGGTGCGAAGATCGGCGCAGCAGGGCCTTCGCTGTGCATTCTCCCTCCTCCCTTTAATTCTTTTCCAATCCCAGAAAGGACCGAACTGCAGGTACCATCCCGCGTCCTCCCCTCAGGAGCGCAATGCCCATGATAACGATGAAAACGACTATTCCAAAAAGCTCGACCGACCGGACCACCGGCACTCCTCTGGCGTTTGCCGTTGAATAGGCTCCCACGAACAGCAGCATGGTAAGGTTCTCGACGAAGTTTTGCACGGCAAGTGCGTTGCCTGCCCCTACCGTCAGATGGCCGGTTTCCTGCAGCAGTGCGTTCAGCGGAACGACGAACAG
>JBGQDI010000251.1:0-2978 GCA_041495765.1 Nitrospirota bacterium | reverse complement strand
GAGCAGGGCCTGGAGGTCCTTGAATATCTTGATGTCGATGGCATCTCCAAACAATCTATTGGCGTACGCAGCAAGATAGCCCGCGCCAAGCGGGACATAGTGCCTGCCTTTCATGATGGAATTGTCGTATCGTAAGTCGCCGAGAACAATGTTCAGCTTTTTCATTACCGTCTCCCGTTCGGGTCACCAGATCTCTTTTAACAGCATGAAGCTTTCTGCATAGGCACACCCGGATGCGGAACCTCGTACGGCGGCCAATGCCTTGATGCTCGTTTCACTGCGGGGGAACGGAGGGCTCTTGAGCTCGCCCTCGTAGTTTTTCATGATCGCAATTTTTTTCTCAATGAAGCTGCTGATATCCACAAAAACGTTCGGGATAAAACTATCCGCCGGCAGGGCAGGGGCGAATTCCGTCTCGCTCAGTGTCTCCATCATCATGACCTTTCTGATGTTGGGATGTCTGAAGATTTTCGTGCAGGAATAAAAAGCGTCGAACAATATTCGGTGGTCGCTGTGGGCGTCCGACTTAAAAGGCAGATACAGAACATGCGGTTCAATGGCGCTGATCTGTTTCGCTGACCGTGCAACAAGCTGACCCAGGGGAACTTCATCGACCCTGGTCGTCGGCAGGTTCATCCGGTGCACGCCGTCGAAGCCATACAAGGCGCCTACTTGTTTGATCTCCTGGTCTCTTCGCTGCAGGTCGCCCGGCGTATAGCCGTCCTCCGCCCGCATCTCAGTTGCGATGATCCAATGAATGGAGTCACCCGAATGCTTATGCTTTAATAAGGTCCCGCCGCAGCCCAGCGTTTCATCATCGGGGTGCGCGGCAACAACAGCAATAATCGCCATTCATCCATACCTCAATAGGTTATTTTTTTTGCTAACAGCATACGTTTGTCAGGGAGCTGTTTTATCACGGCAACCGATCTCTGGGCCATATGGCCGTCGCCGTAGACACTGGAGCCGGTCTTGAGGCTTTTTCTATAGACACCATCGTATACTGCCCGTTTCACCGCGTCGAAGATCGAGTCATAGGTCGCATCGGCGAATCGAACATTCTCGCCGCAGAGCCGTCCCCGTTGTCGTTCCCCGACATTCACCGCCGGCAATCCGAGATATTCCGCCTCATGAAAAGCGAGCGAAGAGTTTCCCACGAGGCATCGGGCATTGCGCAGGAGCGTAATAAAGGCGTTTCTCGGCAGGTTGCGGTACTGATGAACAAGGGGGTTGTTGTCGAATTTTTTTATCTCATTCAAGATGTCCTGAAAACCGGGATCGCTGTTCGGAGCGCCGAGGTATATGTGAACGTTGTTGGCCAGGCACGCTTTGATGCAGCTGTTCAACTCCTGCGTTGCCTGCGCGATCTCCGAACTGAGCGCATGATAGATCAATACAACATAGGCCTCTTTGACGCTGCTTCCCGCCAGGTGCGCCAGCTGGTCCAGCGCGATGCCCTGTTCCGTCTTGAGCCGGTCTATGCCGCCGCTCCCGACGGTATGTACCCGCCAGGGTTCCTCACCCATCCTGATGATCCTTTGAGAATGTTCCTCGGCCATGGTCAGATGAACGTGACTGAGCTTGGTCGTTGCGTGTCTTACCTGCTCGTCCACGTCGCCATCCTTGGGAAAGGTATTGTCGCCGCCTGCAAGGTGTACGACGGGGATGTTCAGATAATTGGCAGCAAGGGCTCCGATGATTGGTTCTTCACGATCGCCGATCACCAGCAACAGGTCGGGTCGTTCCCTTTCAAGAGCCTCCGCCAGCGAGGTAAGCAGAATGCCGGTTGACCTGACCTTGCCGGACAAAGAATTCGAATAGAGAATGTTCTCTATCCTCTCTACGATGGCAAACCCGTCCTCTTCGATCTGCTTTACGGAAAAATTATGGAGCGGGGTCAAGTGCGCGCCGCAGCAGATGACGCCTACTGCAAAGTCTCCGTCGTTCTGCAACTCCCTGAGAAGCGGGAACAGGAGATCGTATTCCGAGCGGATCCCGGTCAGTGCGAGGATCTTCTTTTTGCTGCGGTTCTCTTCCTTTAACGAGTTATTTTTCATACGAGAGCACCCAATGGCTGCCGGTCGGTAGCCCTTCGAAGGACTGGGTGAAACGTCCGGTCCTGAGCTTTCTGTCGGGGAAACAGTGCGCTAAACGGTCCTTATCGACGATCAGGATTTTTGCACGCTCCTGTCCGGGAACATTGGATCGGTACAGGTCGTTCCCCAGCGGCGTGCTGTTCACCTGGGAAACATCTCCCGGAGCGGCCATGGTCCCGATGAAAATCCCCCCCGGCCGTAATACGCGATCGATCTCCCGTACCGCCTGATGCAGGGTCTCCCAGTTGTTGTAATAGAGAACTTGCCAGGCGATCACCCCGTCAAAGGAATTATCGCCGAAGGGGAGCTTGTCCTCCTGCATGAGCCTCAGATCTGCATGGAGCATCTCTGCACCTAATTTGCTTTGCACGATATCCAGGGCGCTTTTGCTCACTTCTGCCCCGGAGAGCTCAAAACCGCGGCGGGCCAGAAAGATCAGGTTCGCGCCTGTCCCGAAGCCGTAGTCCAGGACCCGGTGGTGTGTTGCCGGATTCAGCAGATGATGGCTTAAGGAAACCAGGAAGCTGTTCGGGTAATTAAGGTTTGATTTACCCTGCCGGTACAGATCTTCCCATATCTGCACATTTACGCCATTGTCAGGATCAGTTGGGGTCATTTATTGTCCCTTTAAAAAACTTATTATGTCCGTTGCTGGCACGTTGAACAGCATATCCAGTACCGATAACCCGTCGATAAAATCGCCGTGGAACTGCGGGTATGCCGGTGTCGCAGATCCCCGGTACTCGATCTTTATCTGTGCCTCGTCAAAGTCAGCTTCCCGGAGATAGGCCTTGCCTCCGGACCCGCTGAGGTAGGTCGTAGCCTTGAGCTCCTTGCAGATGGACAGCACGAGATCCGATTTCGCTCCCAAGGCTTTCAACT
>JBGQDI010000250.1:0-3080 GCA_041495765.1 Nitrospirota bacterium | reverse complement strand
TCCCTTCCTGGCAGGAAGAAGCCAGGACCGAAAATTGGTTTCGCGCTGAGACGCAGGGTTCGCCGATGAAGACAAGGACCCTATGCGTTTTTGCGGCATTACGAGGCTCCACTTTACAACCGTCTAAAACAGATCTTTGTCTTCATCCGATCTTATCCGGTGTTAATCCGCCGCTTCCGTGTCCAAATGCTTTTTCCGGCTTCATCTTAGTCTCGGTTCTATTATTTTCTTATCACCTCGATCACCGTCACTTCCGGCGGAGCGAGGAATCGGATGGGCGGCCCCCAAGTGCCGGCGCCGCGGTTTACGTAAAGGACCGATCCCTTAGCAAGGTCATATCGACCGGCGTTCAGGGGAAAGGAAAGACGGGTCAGCCAGGTAAAGGGAAACATTTGGCCCTTGTGTGTGTGTCCTGACAGCTGCAGGTCGAAGAGGCCGAGCGATGCTTGTTCAATGGAGGGCTGGTGCTTCAGAAGGATCGTGAACCGGTCGTGCTTAAGACCAGCGAACAGCGTTTCTTCCGCCACGGCTTTTCGGAGGTGCAGCTGCACACCGGTCCGGTCGTCAACTCCGACCAGGGTGATCGGCCCGCTCAGGGCCGCCTCATTGCGCAACAAGGTGAACCCTGCATCTTTCATGAACTCCAACGCTTTTTCGGTCCCCGCATAGTACTCATGATTGCCCATGATCGCATATTTGCCGTAAAGCGGCGAAATTTCGCGGAACATCTCGGCAAGCCCGGTGAGATGGTTTATCTGGGCATCGACCAGGTCGCCCGTGACAACGAGGATATCGGGCTTGGACGTCTTGACCGCTGCGAGCATAGAGGCCAGCCGTTCTGACCGGTTGATCAGCCCCAGGTGCACATCGGAAAGCTGAGCGATCGTCACCCGGTCGGTACCTACAGGAAGTTTAGCGGTCTCGATCACGAGACGCTCGGTCCTGATGTTCCTGGCTTCGAAGTAACCATAGACGCTGATGGACAGGGAAAGGATGACACTGATGAAGAACGCGGTCCTGGCCCGTATGAGCCAGGGGGAGACATCGAGGCTTGCGATCCAGCCGATAAGGCGGGTGGCCAGGCCGAGCACGTCGAACAACAGCGAACTGCCGAAAGAGAAGAACAGCAGGGCCATCCAGAAGTAGGCGAGATAGGCCAGCAAGCGCGCGGCAAACTCGAAACCGTAACGTTCAACTGCCCGGATCAGGACCGGCGCCAGGGTCATCGCAAACATGAACAAGGCAAGTGCAAACCCTCCTTCTGCGCCGAGACCCAGCGCGCTGCGGGTCCTGAAAAAAGCGTAGACATGCACGCTGCCGTAGATGGCGACGAAGAAGGTAAAAAAGAAGATCATCTGCCGAAGCTCACCCCCATGCCCTCGGCGATCTTCACCAGTTCTCCCTCGGGGTCGACCAGCTTGAGCTGGCTGATCGCCTTCTCGAGCGGTACGGACGTGATGTCCGGCGGCTGGTAAGAGACCATTTCGCCGAATTTTTTCTGGGCGATCAGCTCAACGGCGTGGGCTCCGTAGCGGGTGGCCAGCAGCCGGTCGAAGGGACAGGGACTCCCGCCGCGCTGCAAGTGGCCCAGCACGGTCACGCGAGTATCGATTCCCGTCCGCTTCGTGATCTCGCTGGCCACGAGCTCGCCCTCGCCGCCAAGCCGGAGCACGTACCCGTCGGATGCCTTCTCGCGCACCGCCATCTCGCCGCCCGCGGGTTTGGCGCCTTCGGCGACCACAACGATGCTCGATTTGCTCCCCGCCCGTTTCCGTTCAAGAAGCTTTTCTGCCACCTTCTCCATGCTGAACGGGATCTCGGGGATCAGGATAACGTCGGCGCTGCCGGACATGCCCGCCTCAAGCGCGATCCAGCCGGCATAGCGTCCCATCACCTCGAGAATGATCACGCGCTGGTGGCTCTCGGCCGTAGTGTGCAATTTGTCCAAAGCATCGGTCGCGGTGTCCACGGCCGTCTGGAACCCAAAGGTCACATACGTCGCCATGAGGTCGTTGTCGATCGTTTTGGGCACGCCGATCACCGGGACTCCCAGCTTGTTGATCCCGCTGCCGATCTTGAGGGACCCGTCTCCGCCGATGACCACGAGACAATCCAGGCCGAGTTCCCGTATATTGGCAAGTACCACACCGGACATGTCCTCGCAGATCTCTCTGCCGTTCACGATGGTCTTGTGTGCAAAGGGGTTGCCGCGGTTCGTCGTGCCCAGGATCGTGCCGCCGACGAACAGGATGCCGCGCGTATTCCACGACGTCAGCTGACGAGTCTTCGTAGGACTCAAGAGCCCTTCGAACCCGTCAATGATGCCGGTCACTTCCCAGCCATACTTGAAAATGGCGGTCTTCGTGACCGCACGGATCACGGCATTAAGACCGGGAGCGTCGCCCCCGCCTGACAGAACTCCGATACGCATTATTACCTCCGAATGAAAAGATAGGGTTCAGTAGCCAGGCTCAGGGTCCAGGGTTAAAAAAAACAGCGACCTTGTTCCACGTTTTTCCTGAACCCTGTACCCTGACCCCCGAACCCTGATTTACAGTTCCAACAGCTTCGCCCCGCCATCGCTGGCGATCTGCATCACCTGGTCGCCGGATATGCCCGCCTGCTCGTAGAGTGCAAGCTCTGCGTCATAGGCCTCGCGGTAGGCAGGATCGGGAAGTACGCAATCCGTTCCAAGGGCGAGCGGAACGCCGATAGAATGGGCGCGGCGCAGCATGGTAAGCAGTGTCAGGATCACTTGCTCGACGAACTGCACCGTTTCGGCCTTCGCTGACGGCCCCGTTGCGCGACGCAGGGCCCCGATGGTCGGCACCCAGAAAATGGACTTTTTCGCCATGAGATCGAGCGCACGCTCGGTCATGAAGAACCCGTGCTCGATGGACCGCACACCTGCGGTCGCTGCAGCGATGATCGCCGTCTCTCCGTTGGCATGCGCCATGACCCCCAGGCCCTGGGCAGCAGCTTCGGCCACGATGAATGCCAGTTCCTCTCCGCTGAACCCGCCCGCCGTGACCTGACCGGGATGCTTGAAGCTCACCATGCCTGACGCCATGGCCTTGATT
>JBGQDI010000249.1:0-3223 GCA_041495765.1 Nitrospirota bacterium | reverse complement strand
TATTTTATCGGCGGCTGTCCGGCCGTCTCGATGGTCGTCATCGGCTCCTGGCTGCAGAGGCCGGCGCACCCCGAGGTCGTGATCGCCACGTCCTTTAGATTGGACTTGGCGAGCTCTTCCATGATGGTGTTCATGATGCCCCGGGCGCCCGCGGCGATCCCGCAGGTCCCCATGTGCACCGTGATCCTGACCCGAAACCCGCCCTCGCGAAGCCCCTGGTGGTAGTCTTCCTTGATCTTTTTTAAATCAGCGATCGTCAGCTTTGCCATTTTTTTCACCTTTAATCCGCAATCCGAAATCCGCGATCCGAAATCGAATTAGTCGTATTTCTTGATGATGTCCATCACCTTCGTTGCGGCGACATCGCCATAAGTGTCCTGTCCGATGACCACGACCGGTGCAAGGCCGCAGGCGCCGAGGCAGCGCACTGCCTCCAGGGAATACTTTTTGTCCCGGGTTATCTCGCCGACCTCAAGGTCCAGCTCGGCCTTGATCTTTTCGATGATCTCCTCGCTCCGCTTCACATAGCAAGCGGTACCGAGGCAGACCCGGATCACGTGCTTGCCGCGCGGGACCAGCGTGAAATAGGAATAAAAGGTGGCCACGCCGAAGACGACGCTGGGCGACATGTCCATGCCTTTTGCAATATAGCGCTGAACGATGTGCGGAAGATACCCGCAGACCTCCTGCGCCTGTTGCAGCACCGGGATCAGCGAACCGGGCTTGTCCTTGTACTTTTCAATGATCGCGTCGATCCTGCTGTACATCTCGGGCAGGATGACCTCATTGTTTGTAGCAGTATGTTCTGCAGCTTCTGTACTCATCATTGACCTCTTCAACTCAGCTGATGAATTTGTACTTTCAGATCCGCATGCCGTCCTTCAGCATGCCGCGGAGCGCTTCGAGCACTGCCGGGCTGTTGATCGGCACATCGTCCAGCTCGTTCTTTATCTCCCGCGTATCAAGGCGGAAGATCTCATGACCGACCCGTTCCTCATAGAGCAGGTCCAGTTCGGGATGTCCGGCAATGATCGTCAGCAGGGTATCTGCCAAGGCACCCATCTTGGGACGGTCGATGTGGTTCCACTGGAACGTGACCGTTACCCGGGTGCCGTATCCCGGCTCTGAATCTACCGTCAAACCGCCGCCGGCCAGCTCTGCAGCCTGTGCCAGGAGCGGTATGCCGAGGCCCGTCTTCTTGTGTTTCGTGGTAAAGAAGGGATTCCGGACCTGCGCGAGCGTTTCGGCATCCATCCCCTTTCCATCGTCTTCTATCTCCAGCTGCAGCAGATCCAGGTCTTTGGAAACCAGGATCTTTACGCTCTTTGCCCCTGCCCGCAACGAGTTCTCGGCAATGTCGAGGATATGGAGCGATATCTCTTCCACTGCCTCAACACTCAGCCTTCCTGCCGTCCCTGCCAGCCAGTGCTTTTTTTATCTCCGCCACGGTCCCATCCTCAAGCGTAAAGCAGGTAAAGCGCTTGCCGATGTCCTTGGGCGTGTGAGCATCGGAACCGGTGATGACCGGATAGTTCTCACAATCAGGAAACCTTTTTTTGGCATCGGCGAGGTTCGTGTTCGCCGATATTTCCAGCGCATCGAGGACCAGCGATTCCGGGATGAACCCGAGCTGCCCGATGATACTGAACGCCTCCCGGTCAACGTGGGCGGCAATCACGAGACTGGCGCCTTTAGCTGCCCGGGCCTTTGCGGTGATCGATTCCGCCGTAAGGGAGGTCGCGCCAATGAGCAGCCTGTCGCAGAAACCGCTTACGCCGTCCTCATCATCGGCAATCACCTGCAGGCCGAATGAGTGGCCGTCGTTCTTGCCTGCCAGGTTCTGATAAACGAACTTCTGGAAATCCAGGAGATCGTCGTCATCATCAAAGAACACCAAGAGGTGTGCTTCCTCGGAAGAGGTGACCTCCATGCCGCCCAGAACCATGAGCCCGTTCCGGCTGCCCGCCTTCTTCACCGCCAGGACATTCTCCGCCGAGTTGTGGTCGCAGACACCGATCAGGTCCATCCCGTTCTGGAGCGCTGCACTCACAACCTCCCGGGGCGACATATCCAGACAGGAACAGGGAGACAGGCAGGTGTGAACATGCAGGTCGGCCTTAAAGCGCCTCAGCACCACGAATTCCCGCCTTATATAATCTGCCCACCAGCTCGAAGGCCGAAAGGTCGCTCACCATGATCGGAATGCCTTCTTCCTCGGCCTTTGCGATCGTATCCTGGTCCGGTACCCTGCCCTGTATCAGAACAATGCCGGCAAGACCCGTATGTGCTGCAACGGCAACGATATTATGGTGGATGTGAAGCGTGACCCAGATATTGCCGTCCTCGGCGTGGGCCAGGACATCCGACAGGAGATCGCTCGCGTACCCGCCGGTCACCTCGTTATCAAGCTGCCCTGCACCGGTCTTGACGGTCAGGCCGAACTCCGCTACCAGGTCACGTAGTTTCATTGGTCTCCGGTCAACTCGTATAATAGAACTGCATGGTCAGGTGGGTTCCTTCGGGCACTTTCGACTTCAGGTCCATCTCATCGGCGCATTTTTTCATATTGGGCAACCCCATGCCGGCCCCGAACCCAAGCTCGCGCACCCAGTCGGGTGCTGTCGAAAAACCGGCCTGCAGCGCTTTCTCGACATCAGGTATTCCGGGACCGGTGTCGATCGCCTCCACCGTAACTCCCCACTTCTCCACCTGGGCGCGGATCATGCCGCCACTGGTATACGAGGCTATGTTGATCTCAGCCTCGTAGGTAGCGACACCGATCCTCCTCAAGAGAGGCGGACAGACACCCAGTTTTTTGAGCGCATTCTTGAGCTCGCTGGCCGCTTTGCCGGCGTCCTTCAGCGTCTGACCGGTGACATTGAACTTAAATGCAAAGCTGATCTCGTCCGCGGTCACATCCTCAAAGAACTTCCGCATGGTCGGACGCGGGCGGGTCAAGGAAACCTTTGATTCCGACTGCTCGTATTCGATCTCAAGTTTTTTGAGGAGGCCTTCTACGATGCTCCCTTTGGTGACGATACCGACCAGTTCATCGTTCCGGTTCAGCACGGGGTACCGCCGGAACCCGAACTTGGAAAATTTTGCTATGCAGTGAACAAGGAGCTCATCGGCATAGAGGCATTCGACCTTGGTCTTCATCCGCTCCCGGATGGGAGCATTGATCGCATTATCCGTAAGGGCGTTGATCAGGTCTTCTATGCTG
>JBGQDI010000248.1:0-3249 GCA_041495765.1 Nitrospirota bacterium | reverse complement strand
AGGGGAGGAAGTATATTGTAGCCCCTCCTTGATAAGGAGGGGTTGGGGAGGTATGTTCAGATCATGTCGTTTCTATTTTGAGACGATTAATAATCTGTGGCCATCTGCGTAATCTGCGGATAAAAGGTCTTTTCTTGTGCTTATCAGTCCAATGGAGGTGTTAACATGATAGTTCCCGAATCGCAGGCCCCCCACTGGGAGTGGTACTACATCGCCATGTATTTCTATATCGGCGGCGTCTCGGCCGGCGCCTACTTCATCGGATCGCTGCTCGAACTGCTGAACAAGGAGAAGCTGCGCGAGGTCAGCAGGACCGCCTATCTCATCGCCTTTCCCCTGATCTGCATCACGCCGATCCTGCTCATCGCCGACCTGGGGCAGCCGCTGCGGTTCTGGCACCTTTTCTTTACACCCGGGACGGGATCCCCTACATGAATCTCACCTCCCCGCTCTCCGTGGGGACCTGGGCGCTCCTCGTGTACAGCGGCATGTCGTTCCTCTCTTTCCTCAATGCGCTTGCCGAAGAAGGCAGGCTTACGCAGGAGTCACTCAAAAAATTCCACACGCTGTTCAACAAAGTGCCGCACAAAGTATATGCCGCAGTCGGGTCGTTCTTCGGGTTCTTCGTCGCGGGCTACACCGGCGTTCTGGTGAACACCACGGTCCGTCCGCTCTGGGAGGCCACGGACCCGCTGTTCGGTCCGATCTTTATCGTATCGGCCGCCTCGACCGGCGCCGCTGCCATTGCGCTGACCATGGCATGGAAAAAAAGCCCTGCCCGGGAATCCTTCGCCCATCTGGAGCGCTTTGACCGTCTGGCCATGTTCCTCGAGCTGGCATTGATCGCAGTGATGCTTGTCGTGGCAGGCCGGTATGCAGCCCCCCTTCTGACAGGCCTCTTCGGCTTCCTGTTCCTGGGAGGCGCGGTGGTGGTCGGCGTTCTCCTGCCGCTCTGGCTCACCTGGCAGCACGAACGGTCCGGCACGGCGAACGAAAGCACGGTGATGGTGGCCGGACTGCTCGTGCTTTTCGGAGGACTGATGCTCCGGATCAGCCTGGTGCAGGCAGGACAGCTCTGAACTGCAGAATGGGCAGACTGAGAACGTTAAAGAATAAGATTCTATTTCACGGCTAAATAATTTTTTTCGCAAAGGCGCAAAGGGCGCCAAGAAGATCTAAATATCTCAAATTACGTCCTGAAAAAAGAAATTGCTTCATGGTTCCCTTTGCGAGCTTTGCGCCTTTGCGAGAGGCCCTTGGCTTTTGTGTTAGTTTTTTAATTACGTCAAAAGAGTGATTCTCAAGTTAAAGTGAAATCAACAACGGGAGGCTACGATGAAGATCGACAGGCGGGATTTTATCAAGTTACTCGGTATGGGCAGCGCCGTATTCGTTCTGGGAGAGCGCGGACAGGCAAATGCAGCGGATATGACGACCATGGGCAAGGATGATTTCATGTTCGTCCAGTTGTCCGATACGCACTGGGGCTTCACCGGTCCGCTCGTGAACCCCGATGCCGCCGGCACCCTGAAAAAGGCGATTGCGGCCGTGAACAGCATGAAACCGCAGCCCGATTTTGTCGTCTTCACCGGCGACATCACCCATACCACCGACGACCCCAAGGAGCGAAGGAAACGCATGTCCGAGGCCCGCGATATCATCGGCGGCCTCAAGTGCAAGAACATCAAGTTCCTTGCCGGCGAGCACGATGCCGGTCTGGACAACGGCGAGGCCTACCAGGAATATTTCGGCAAGACCCACTACACCTTCGACCACAAGGGCGTCCACTTCATCGCCATCGACAATGTGTCCGATCCCACGTCGAGCATCACCGACCCCCAGCTCCAATGGCTCGACGGGGAGCTGAAAAAGCTCGACAAGGACTCGCGCATCATTGTGCTGACCCACCGTCCCCTCTTCGATCTCTATCCGAACTGGGACTGGTGGACCCGTGACGGAGCCAAGGCCATCGACCTGCTCACGCCTTATAAGAACGTAACGGTCCTCTACGGCCACATCCATCAGGAGAACCATCACATGACCGGAACTATCCCTCATCATGCGGCCAAAGGCCTCATGTTCCCGCTTCCGGCCCCCGGTTCCGTTCCGAAGCGCGTGCCGATCCCCTGGGATGCAGCAGCGCCGTACAAAGGCCTGGGATACCGGAGTGTCTCGAGAATGGCGTCCATGACGGATTATATGATCACCGAATATCCGATCCAGAAAGGATAAGCAATGCTCACTTCCAGGAGATCAATTTTCCTGCTCGCCCTTTGCCTGCTGATAGGCTTTGCCATCGCGGTCATTGCAGCCGACCAGGCAGGAGAGCCGCAGGTCATCAAGATCACGGCGAAGAAGTTCGAATACAATCCGAACGAGATCAGGATCAAGACCGGCATTCCCGTGATACTCGATTTCACTACGCTCGACAGGGTCCACGGCTTCACCGTTGCTGAGCTCGGTGGCATCCGGTTAACCATTGAACCGGGAAAAGTAAACAGGATCACCATCCTGGCGCCCAAGGCAGGCATTTACGAATTCCATTGCGATCTCTTCTGCGGGGACGGACATGAAGGGATGACGGGCAAGATCATCGTTGAAGACTGACTTACTGACATGAGCAGACACATTTTTTAACCGCTGAGACGCAGAGAAGACACAGCTACCCTACGCAGGTATTTCTCCGTGTCTCCGCGTCTCTGCGGTAAATAACTATTTTTAGATTCACGACCTGCTACACGACTAATTTCTTCCGAGGGCCATGAGAAGAAAAACCGAAACAGATCCCCTGATACAACGGTTGCGCCAATTGGCCCAGGCCTCACCGGAACTGGCTGCCAAAACACATTCGTATGAGAAGACTCTGACGCTTCTCCGCGATGCCGACCTCCAGGCAGCGCTGGTCCCCCTCACCTCTCTTCAGATCGAGGAGAAATTGCGGCACGGCGTTCCGCTGTTGGCAAATATGGAGCTTGATATCGATGTCGCAGCGGCGCGTGAATTGATGATTAAACTTGCCGATGCCGAGGCAGGAACGATAAAAAAGGGTCTTTCCCTGCATATTCAATGGAAAAAGTCAAAACCCGACGATCATGCCGCGCTCAGGATAAAGACCGCTTTGAATGATAACAGCCTGAACGTAGGACAGCTTCTGTCCCACGTCGCAGCCGGTGAGCACGGTGCAGTCTCGGCAGAAGCGGAGAAGCAGGGTCTCGATCCTGCGCTGCTGCTGACCATGGCCGAGAACGT
>JBGQDI010000247.1:0-3266 GCA_041495765.1 Nitrospirota bacterium | reverse complement strand
GGTTAGCGAGCGATTAGAATAAAGAGTACTACCTTGAGGATCGAAGATTACCTGCGGATGCCTATACGAACCTTCATTTGCTGCAGGGAGCTTCAATACCGCGGCGTTCCGGGCCGTACCGTCTTACCCGCCTTCCTGGCCTTTCTTGAGCTCCATGATCACGAGCTTGGCAATGGCCTTCAGGGTATCGAAGACGCCGGTGCCGTCCATGGCGACTGCTTCATAATCCGGGACCCCGCGTGGATTCAATGCCTTTTTCATCTCCTCCATCGGCACCACGTTCGGCAGGTCCCTCTTGTTATACTGGATCACATAGGGAAGCTTGTCGAGATCGTAGCCCTGCTCCGACAGGTTGAGACGAAGGTTTTCGACGCTCTCGATATTTGCCTCCATGCGTTCGATCTGCGAGTCGGCCACGAACACCACCCCGTCCACGCCCTTGAGGATCAATTTTCTGCTGGCGTCGTAGAACACCTGGCCGGGAACGGTGTAGAGATGAAAGCGCGTCTTGAAACCGCGGATCTCGCCCAGGGCGAGCGGCAGAAAATCAAAAAAGAGCGTCCGTTCGGTCTCCGTGGCGAGGGAGATCATCTTGCCCTTGCTGTCCGGGTTCGTCTTTTTATATATCCACTGCAGGTTGGTCGTCTTACCGCACAGGCCGGGGCCGTAGAAGACGATCTTGCAGTTGATCTCTCTCGACGAATAATTGATAAAGGACATTGAACGGTAATTCCTCTCCTTAACGCATTCAGGGGGCGATCAGGCTGGTTTTCTTAACCGAAGAGTTTATCGATATCTTCGTCAGTAATCTCCGCAAAAGGCGAATCGGCTGCTTTGCCCGAACCTTTTTCCGTTTCAACTTTTTGCAGAAGTTGATTGAATATGCTGCCGAGCGCCTCGGCGCTTTTCTTCACGCGGAGCCGCACGAGCCCGAGCGACGATCTCTGGTCGAAAATGACCACCAGGATCACGCGCTGTCCGATAATGGAGATATGAATGTTGTCCCGCGCACCCTCATGAAAGAGGATGGAAAACTCCTTTTCGCCGAGGAGCTTGGCCATGCCTCCGGTGGCCGCGATGTTGCCGGCAGTGAGCGACGCAAGCGAGGTGGTGTCCAGGTTCTCCGTCTCGCCGGTGGCCGCGATAAGCTGGCCGTTCTTGTCCACCAGAAACACTACCTTTGCGTTCGCCTGCTGCAAAAGTCGCTGGATTTCCGCGTCTATCAGCTTAAATTCTTCATCGTACATCACTAAGTCGGAACCCAGCATGTCTGCCTCTCCTCGCTCAAAGTGAGCCGCTTCTGCCCGTCACACCGCGCGAATACAGCTATTAAACCATACTAACTGTGAGATTTCAAGCCTTTTTTTGGCGCCTTCGAGCGACGAAAATAGCCGGGAATGGTCTCCCCGGCTATCATGGTCATGATACCGCTCCTGCAAACCATTGCTGAGCAGCTAGCTTTTGGACATCTCCTGGAGCTTTTTGAGACTTTCCCAGTCATCGTCCACATACTTCTGGAACTGTGCAAGCAGCGCCTCATTGCCCGGAGCGAAGAGGTGCTTGAAGCGGCCCTGGGGTTTCAGCCACTCGGAAACCGGTTTTTTCTTGTCCTTGGGGTCGTAGTTGATCGTCCATTTCCCGCCTTCCACTTCATAGAGCGGCCAGTAGCAGGTGTCGACTGCCAGACGGGACAGAAGAATCGAGTCGTTCGTCTGGGAACGCCAGCCGCGGTTGCAGGGGGACACAACACCCATATATGCCGGGCCGTTGGTGGCCAGGGCCTTTTTGACCTTGGTCATGAGGTCTTTCCAGTTGTGCGGCGATGCCTGGGCCGCATAGGCCACGTTGTGCGCCGCCATGATGCGCGTGAGGTCCTTGCGCCGCTGCGTTTTGCCCTGGATCTTGGAGCCAACCGGTTGGGTGGTCGTGTCCGCGCCGAAGGGCGTTGCGCTCGAGCGCTGGATGCCGGTGTTCATGTACGCGCCGTTATCATAGCAGATATATAGGAGCTGGTGGCCGCGCTCCATGGCGCCGGAGAGGGCCTGGAACCCGATGTCATAGGTCCCGCCGTCGCCGCCGAAGGCGATGAACTTCATCTCTTTTTTGAGCTTTCCCTGTTTCCGGAGCGACCGGTACATGGTCTCGATTCCCGAAGCCGTGGCCGCCGCGTTCTCGAACGCGCTGTGCATCCACGGCACCTGCCAGGCCGTGTACGGGAACAGGCAGGTCGAGACCTCGAGGCAGCCCGTGGCGTTCGCGATCACTACGGGTTCGTCGATCGCCATAAGGACCTGGCGAACGATGGTCGGCGCTCCGCAGCCGGAACACATCCGGTGGCCGCCGGTCAGCAGAACCGGCTTATGGGTAAGTGATTTCAGGGTCAAGGGTTTTTCCTGTGTCGGGCTCATTTTTTCTCCTTAACTTCAGCCACAGAGGCACTGAGACTCTAGAGAACTGCGGAAAGTAATTCTACTCCGTGTCCTCTGTGTCTCCGTGGCAGAATCGAGTATTAGTTCCTCACTGTGATGTACTCTTTCAGCAGCTTGACCTTGCCGGTCTTCGCGACTTCGGCGGTCTCGTCGATCACCTGGTCCACATCAAGAGGCATCAGGTCCCTGCCGCCGAGACCGTAGATCTTGTTGAACATGAGCGGCCCCTGGCGATAGGGATACACTGCCGAATTGATCTCCATGAAGAGCGGGCCGTACCCGCCGTATGAATCGGCACGGTCCATAACGCAGACCGCCTTGGCGTTCTTGAGCGCTGCACCGATTTCCTCGTACGGGAAAGGCCGGAATACGCGGGGCTTCAAGAGCCCGGCCTTTACGCCCTTGTCGCGGTAGCGGTCGACTTCGTCCTTGATCGTTCCCGCCGCGGAGTTGAGCGCAACAAGAACAACCTCGGCGTCTTCAAGACGATAAGTTTCGAACAATTCGTATTTTCGTCCGAAGAGCTTTGCAAATTCAGCGGACACATCCTGAATGACCTTTTTCGCGTTCAGCATGGCCTGGTGCTGCGCGCGCTTATGCTCCATGTAGTAGTCCGGCAGCACCAGGGCACCGATGCTCTTCGGATTATCAAGGTCCAACAGGGGGTCGATCGCGATGTAGTCGCCGACGAACTTCTTCACCTCATCATCGGGGAGGAACGTCATGCTTTCGATGGAGTGGCTGATGATGAAGCCGTCCATGTTGACCGCGATCGGCAGGCGCACGTCCTTGTGCTCGGCAATGCGGTAGGCCATGATCGTGTTGTCATAGGCCTCC
>JBGQDI010000246.1:0-3317 GCA_041495765.1 Nitrospirota bacterium | reverse complement strand
GCAAAATATCGGCCAGAAGCCTCCGTCATCCTGAACATTTCCAAGGACCATAAGAGCACCGAAGAGGTCGCCGGTCTTTTTAAAACACTGGCGTCACGTTCTTCCTGGACCGCTTCCAATGCTGACGATCCTCTTCTCGCATCACTTCCCGCAGCGGTGCGCTTCGGCCGAAAGGGTGCGGCATCGTGGAGGCCGGACCAGGAAGCGCTCCTGCCGACCTCGGTGAAATTGAAGAAGAATGCCGTCGAATTTCATCTGCCGCTACCCGGCAGCCATAACCTCGAGAATCTTTGCGCTGCACTGTGCGTTTGCGAGCATTATGGATGCGCACCAGAACCTCTGGTCGATGCGGTAAAAGGTTTTCAGGGGGTGGCCCGGCGTTTTTCCGTGACCACGACAAGGCAGAGCGTGCGGGTGGTCGACGACTTTGCCCATAACCCGGCAAAGATCGCTGCTGCAGTCAGCGCCGCGCGAGGGCTTTCTGATCGCATCATTGCCATTTACCAGCCGCACGGGTTCGGTCCGACACGGTTCTTAAAGGATGAATACATCGATACCTTTCGCACCGTCTTCCGGCCGCAGGATTCGCTTTATCTTCTGCCCATCTATTATGCCGGGGGCACGGCGCAAAGGGATATTTCCTCGGATGCCATCATCCAGGGCCTTGGCCCGGTGGCGTTTGCCGCACAAGCGGTAAAAGACCGCGAAGAGCTCTTAAAGCTCTTGCAGACCGATGCCAGACCGGAAGACTGCGTGCTGCTCATGGGCGCACGGGACCCATCGCTGCCATCGCTGGTACGGAAGATCGTTAACCTGTTCGGGAATGAAGCGAGAACAGCATAAACGAGGAAGTCTGCAAGCCGGATACCGCGTAGCATGTAGACGGGCCATAGGGAACCGAAGCGATCCGAACCTGCAGTGAGAGCAGAAGACGCATGCAACGACAACAATATAAAAAAGCCCCTTGTTCGCAAGGGGCTTGTGAGGGCATTGAATCTTATTGGAGGTGAAATGGTGGTCCCAACGGGAATCGAACCCGTGTCTCCGGCGTGAGAGGCCAGCGTCCTAGGCCGCTAGACGATGGGACCGTGTGAGGATGAAGCTATTGAAAATTTTAAATTGTTTTAAATTGGAAATTGGAAAGTTTTAAGGCTTGCAGTTCATTTGCAATTTAAAATTTACAATCTTCAATTTCCAATATCATGATAACTGGTTGGGAGAGGAGGATTCGAACCCCCGTAGACAGAGTCAGAGTCTGCCGTCCTACCACTGGACGATCTCCCAGTCGGTTGCAGAGTTGACACTATATACAAAACCGCTTGGGGTGTCAAGGGTAAAAAGGGTGTTTTCCTTGGCCTTTCCACCACCCGCCCCCATTCCGCCCTTGACAAGAGACGGGATTGTACGGTAATACTCTAGACTATGACCTGGAAAGAGAGACTCGCCTTATGAGCTCCAACCGCGTAAAAAATGTATATGTCACCGGTCACACCACCCCTGATACCGACTCGGTCTGTTCGGCCATCGCCTACGCGTACTTTAAGAACGTCACGGACAAACGCTACGTCTTCACGCCGGCGCGGGCCGGCAAGTTGAACCACGAAACGAGCTTCGTGCTCGAGCGGTTCGGCGTGCCCCCTTCGGCCGAGATCGACAGCCTGGTCGCGACCGTCAGTGACCTTGACCTCAAAAAACCGATCGCCGTACACGCATCAGACTCCATCCAGGCCCTGGCGCTCATGATGCGCGACCAGAACGTACGGTCCGTACCGGTTGTTGACGATTCCAACAGGCTTGCCGGCGTGGTAGGGCTCAAGGACATTGCCCGCCACTACATGGACAGCGTGGGGTTTGCCGACCTGGCGAAAGCGCCCATCGAGCTCGACATCCTCGTGAAAACCCTGGATGCCCGCGTCATCAGCAATGCAAAACAGCTCACGGTCCTTACGGGGCGGGTCTTCATCGCGGCCATGCAGCGCGGCACCATGCTGAACCGGCTGCGGCCAGGCGATGTCGTGGTGGCGGGCGACCAGAACGAGGTCCAGCTCGAGCTCATCCGATCGGGCTGCTCAGCCGTCATCGTGACCGACAACGCTATTCTGACGAATGAGGTGATCTCCGCGGCGGCGGAAAAAGGCGTACTGCTCCTCTCGTCCCCTCTTCCCGCCTTTGCCACGGTGCAGCTCATGACCATGTCGGAGCCGGTGTCATCCATTATGACCGCGAATTGCCCTACGGTCGGAATGTATGCTCCAATCGCGGACGTGCGCGCCAAGATCGTGGAGTCGGACTATCGCTCCGTGGTCGTGGTCGACAGCGATCGCCGCCTGATCGGCTTCATCACCCGGACGGACCTGCTGACCCCGGTCCGCAAACTTGCCATTCTCGTCGACCATAACGAACTTTCGCAGGCCGTGGACGGCATCGAAGAAGCCGAGATCCTCGAGATCATCGACCACCATCGGGTGGGCGACATCTCCACCACTGCGCCCATCTATGTATATAACGACCCCGTCGGCAGCACCTGCACGGTCGTGGCGGGCATCATGTTCCTGTACCAGACGCACATCCCAAAGGAGATCGCCGGCATCCTGCTGTCGGGCATCCTTTCGGATACGCTGCTCCTGACGCTCTCGACCACGACCGAACGGGACCATGTTGCAGCAAAGCGCCTGGCCGAGCTTGCCGGGGTCGACATTCCGTCCTACTCGCGGGAACTGCTACATGCGAGCATCAACATCGAGGACCGGAGCGCTGCGGAGCTGATCGCAGCCGACTTCAAGGAATTCCTGATCAGCGGCAAGAAACTCGGCGTGAGCCAGATGATGTCCCTGGACTGTGCCGAGATCGACCAGCGGGAGCGGGAACTGGTGGGCGAGCTGGAGCGCCTGCGGCTTGCCAATAATTATGACCTTACCGTACTGCTGGTGCTGAACCCGCTTGGCAAAGGGCAGGAGCGCATCCTGCTCAGAGGCCAGGCGTGGATCGTGGAAAAGGCCTTTGGCGTGACCGTGGTGAACGATACCTGCACCGTGCCGCGTGTCATGTCGCGGAAGAAGGACTTCATCCCTGCCATCGGCCAGGCACTGAGCTTGGGGCAGGGGCGGTAATGCATTGCGGAAGGACAACGAGCGGTTAAACATGTTGCTCCGCAGAAACACTGAGGCAAGAGACGTCCTTCTGAAAATCAGTTTTGTTCGACCATGATGACCTGCAGTACCCGAAGAGGTCGCTTTCCAGGATACTAGGTTGCTCAGTGTTACGTTTTTCTTTGCTCCTCCACACTTTAGCGGTCAAAGACCTCCCTTAGAATCTTT
>JBGQDI010000245.1:0-3318 GCA_041495765.1 Nitrospirota bacterium | reverse complement strand
TCCACAAGACCATCTCGATGCCATATGAAAGAATTCCAGCCAGCGCCCATTTATTCCGGGCCAGCTTGATATAATAATGCACTCCCAGTACTTCGCGGTATGTCACCGCAGCTTTTTTGAAGGATATCTGCCCGATACTCTCCAGGACCGCAGCTATTAAAAAAAGTGGTATCCACTTAACCCACACGAGACGCTCCCTGGATGCTCATGCCGGCATCGTTTGTCGTGGCATGCACCTTGTATCAGCTCTGCATCATTGATGACGATCCCGGTCTTCATGAACGGCCCGTCACCTTAGCCTGATCTCTTTTGAAAAAACGAATGATCTCGTCTGCCGCCACGCTGCGCTGGTTGTCGATCGGGATCATATGATAACAATCATCGAGCAAGAGCATTCGGACGTCCTTGCTTTTAATGTGCTTCTGCACATACAGTGCGTTCTTTGCACTCGCGAGGTCGTCCTCCTTCGAATGGACGATCAGCGTCGGCGCCGTCACCTCGGCGATGACCTTTTCTTTCATAACACAGATCAGCCGGTAGAGCTCCCGCATGCATACCCCGGGAACGCTGTCATGGGCGATCGAGCTGTCCCGCATGCCTTCGACGATCCGGGTCCGGAGAGCTTCATTCTTGATGCCATAGGGTTCCCGTTCCTTGAAGGAGTAGATATGGCAGGCAGGGGTAAAGTAGGCCAGCGGCAGCAGGAACTTATACCAGGGCATCCCCCATCCGTCATAAAACAGGGTCGTCGAGATCAGCGAAACAGCGTGTACTTCTTCTTCGAGATCAACGGACAGCTTAAGCGCCAGCAGCGCGCCCATGCAAAGCCCGGCAACAGAGACCTTTGCGTGGTCCCGCTTCAGTTCCTTGAACGAATCAAGAACGGTCCCGTACCAGTCCTGCCAGCGGGCCTCTTTCAGGTCCGCGATTGTTGAACCATGGCCCGCAAGACAGGGCCCCTTTACGGTAAAACCCGCACGGTTCAGCTGACGCGCAAGATATGTCATTTCATAAGGGCTGCCGGTCAAGCCATGGATCAGAAGGACCGCGTCATCTCCACCGCTCATTTCTATTTTAGGTTCACTCATGTTTTTTCACGATAAGGACGGCATTGGTGCCGCCGAATGCAAACGAATTGGACATAACGGTCTTGAGATCCAGCCCGGTCCTGGCCTTTCCCGGCACATAGTCGAGATCACACTCCGGATCGGGCATGGTTAAGTTCATCGTGGGTGGCACTGTCTGATGTTTCAGGGCGAGGACCGAGGCGACGAGTTCTACTGCACCCGCCGCACCCAGCAGGTGCCCGTGCATCGATTTCGTGGAACTGATCGGTATTTCATATGCCCGCTGACCGAATACCTTTTTAATCGCTTGCGTCTCCACAATATCATTTGCCACCGTTGCGGTGCCGTGCGCATTGATATAGTCGACAGCATCAGTGCCTATTCCGGCCTCTTCCAGGGCCGCCTCCATCGTATTTGCTTGTCCTTCCACGGAGGGTTTGGTGATATGATCGGCGTCCGCTGTCGAACCGTAACCAACCAGCTCTCCGTAGATGCGGGCGCCGCGCTTCTTTGCCCGGTCCATGGATTCAAGGACCAGGATAGCGGCGCCTTCACCCAGAACGAAACCGGTGCGGTCCTTTGAAAATGGTTTGCACGAAGTTGAAGCGTCTTCCGCTTCCAGGGCCAGAGTCCCGATCGATTCCCAGCTTTTGAAGATCCCATAGGTGAGCAGCGATTCCGTCCCCCCCGCGAGCATGACATCGGCATATCCGTGCTTGATGAGCCGAAAGGCCTCGCCGATAGCGACTGACGAGGATGAACATGCGGTGGAAAATGTAAGGCAGGGGCCTTTCAGGCCATGTGCCATGGAGATGTATGAAGCAGCGGCATTGTTCATCACCATGACGACCGTGAGAGGATGCAAACGCCGCACATTCTGTTTCAAAAGCTGGACGTAGGAGTCCTCAAGCGTGCGCGCTCCTCCCATACCAGTTCCGAGATACACACCGGCGCGTCTTTTTTCTTCGCCGGGGAGTTCGAGCGCTGCGTCTTGCCAGGCCTGTGCAGCGGCGACCATCGCAAACTGGCTGACCCTGTCCATGGTACGTGCCGTTTTTTTTGAGAAGTAGGTTTCGGCCTCGAAATCCGCTTCGGCGGCGATCTTGATCGACAATTGATCGGCGAAATCCGAGGACATCCTCCTGATCCCCGATCTTCCCGCTGCGAGGTTGCTGAAAAATTCCTCGCAGTTGTTCCCAATTGGCGACACGATGCCCATGCCGGTGATGGCAACCCGTCTCATTGCGCGCGCTGCTCCTGGGACACATGCTGCTCCGCGACCAGACGCTCGATGACCGTCACCATATCCTGGATGGAGTCGAGCTTGACCTCGCGGTCAGGGATCTTAATGTCGAACTCCTTTTCCAGCGCGAACATGAACTCGATCTTATCGAGCGAGTCGAGACCGATGCTCTCGATGGTCGCCTGCGGCTGCAGCCGTTCCTCCGGGAGATCAAAGTTCTCCAAAAATAGTTTTTTAATGCGTTCCAAGGTCGTTGCCATGGTGATTAATCCTCCCTTTGCCACTCAGTTCCGAGCACATCGCTTTACCAGAGAATCGAAAAGACGGATAAACAGGTCGATCTCTTCGTGGGTCATGGTCAATGCCGGCGCCAGGGTAAAGACATTTTTGTAATACCCTCCCACATCAAGCACGAGCCCGTATTTTTTGCCGTCGATCAAGATGTCCCCTTTCATCCCTTCCTGGAAGATCCTGTCCGTCAGCTGCTTGTCGGGCGCAAAACCGTCGGATTTGGTCATCTCGATCCGTATTGCCATGCCCAGACCGTCCACATCACCGATCACGGCATGTTTTTTCTGAAGGTCCTTTAACCGCGCGACCAGGTATTGACCTTTTTCCTGTACAGCTTTGCCGAAATCGAGTTTTTGGGTCAGCTCCATGACCGCGAGGCCTGCAGCAGTCCCCAGGGGATTGCTCGAGAACGTCGAATGGGTGGATCCCGGCGGGAACATTGTCGGAGTAATAAGTTCTTCTCTGGCCCAGACCCCTGACAGAGGATTAAGGCCGTTCGTCAACGATTTGGCAAAAGCAACGATGTCAGGCTTAGCTCCGAAATGTTCGAATGCCCAGAGCTTTCCTGTCCGGTAAAAGCCCATCTGGATCTCGTCATCAACAAGCAGAATGCCGTGTTTTTCGAGCACCGTGGCGAGCCGTGCAAAATATTCAGGAGGAGGAATGATGTAACCGCCTGTTGCCTGGACCGGCTCAACAAAAAAAGCGGCGTATTCG
>JBGQDI010000244.1:0-3336 GCA_041495765.1 Nitrospirota bacterium | reverse complement strand
CCTCTATTTCAGGAGTAAGATCGAACCCGCCTCCAGACTCTCCGATGTTCTGATGACCGCGCTGAACGGGCTTCGTTACGACTCCATGGTCTCTACCTGGTGGATCCTCCCAGCGTTCCTGGCAGGCATTGCCTCGGGGCTCTTCGACATCGGGCGATTCACCGACCGCCTGCGCAGCATCGTCGGCGTTCTCTTCATCGGGTTGACATCCATCGCCTGGGTCTTTACCTTCGTCTACTTCAAGGAATACAACGAGCAGTTCAACTTTTTTATATTTAACCTGTACTATGACGATACGAAGGCGATCTTGCAGACGATCTGGACGGATTACCATCCCATCCCCGTGCTGATCATCATCGGCGTTATCTCGACCATCGCCTTCACCGTTGTACAATCCCTCCTGAAGAGAAGGCCCCATGCGACGGAGACGATCGCGGCCCGCCAATTTCCCATTGTCTCACGAATGCTTATTTCCCTCCTCATTCTGGCGCTGCTCATCGTAGCTTCGCGCGGTTCGATCGGCCGCAGGCCCGCGCAGCGCAAGGACGTGGCGATCTCGAAGGACGCCTTCCTGAACAAGTCCGTGGTGAACCCCTACTTCTCTCTTCTCTTCGCAATACAGGACCATGTCCAGCAGACCGGCCTGGCGGGACTCGAATCATATTTGCCTGACCGTGACGTGCGAAAGGCGGCGCAGGAACTGTTCAACGATCATCGATCATTCGATAACCTCGATGCCTATCTAAGAAAGTATGCGAAGGGACCGAAGACCGTGCCGCCGCGCCACATTTTCCTCGTTGTCATGGAGAGCTACGATGCCTGGCCGTTCATCAAGAAGTACGCCTCCCTCGGCCTGACGGGAAATCTCACCCATCTCGCCGAGAACGGCATTTATTTCGAGAACTTCGTTCCTGCCTCGGACGGCACCATGCAGTCGCTCACCGCGATCATGACGAGCATCCCCTATTCTCATGTTGAGATCAATTATCAGTTAACGGCCGGCAAACCCTATCCTTCGTCGCTGTTCGAGACGTTCAAGCGCCTTGGTTACCGCACGAGGCTGTTCTACGGAGGGTATCTGAGCTGGCAACGGTTCGGGGATTTCGCAACAGACCAGGGAGCGGACGAGGTCTACGGCGCGCCGCATATGAGCAAAGGCGTGGCAACCCATGAATGGGGCGTGGACGATGAATACCTGCTCGACTTTATCGCGGACAAGGTGGATGACAGCCAACCGAGCTTCAACCTTATCATGACGACGAGTTACCACCCGCCCTATAACGTCGATGTGTGGGGCAAAGGCTTTCCCTTGAAACAGGTACCGCCCGATATCGCTCCGATGTTCGACAACACCACGAGCCTCAAGATGCTCGGTCACTTATGGTACTCGGACAGATGCCTTGGCGATTTTGTGAGGAAGATCGAAGGCAAACTACCCCGAGCGCTCTTTGCGTTCACCGGCGACCACTACGGTCGCAAGTTCATTAATGCCAATCCGGATTATTTTGAGCGGTCCGGGGTCCCCCTGATCCTGTATGGAAGAGAAGTGCTGCACGGCATCAAGCTCCCCCGGGGCGCTGCAGGCTCCCATATCGATATCGGACCCACGCTGGTCGAACTAACAGCTCCGAAAGAGTTCGAGTACTTCTCGGTCGGACAGGACCTGTTGGCGCCGAGGGAACGGTTTCTTGCCGTCGGTTTCGGGAAGATCATCGGAAAGGACTTCATCTTCGAAGAGGGAAGAAAGGAGTTCCATCCACTTCCGGGAAAAACGCTGCCTCAGAACCTGCCTGACATGCAAGAGCTGTTAGCGCTCTACAACCGTACCTATGGCATCGGATGGTGGCGGGTGAGACAGGGGGATCAGTTGTAAAAGAGTGTGACAGAAACCTGCGGTCGCGGGAACAGGTCATACGGGCACAGGTGACACCGCACCAGCCCCGGCCTGAGGGGCCCGGGGTTGTTTGAATGTGTATACTGAGGACCGCCTTACTACCGGGCTGACAACTTGTTGAGTGCCTGCCGGGCCGAGTCGGCTCCAGGACCACTCGGCGCCAGTTCAAGATAGCGATTGAACTCCTGTATGGCCTCTGCTTTCTTGTTCAGGTCAAAACCCAGTACCACTCCGAGATTGAGGTGTCCATTCGGAAATTTGGGGTCGATCTTGAGCGCCTTCCGGTAATGCTCCTCTGCCTTGTCGAACTTGCCGATCCCGCGATAGCAGGTCCCCTGATCGACCAGTACGGCCACGTTCCTGGGATCAAGGGCGAGCGCCTTTTCATAGGAACCCACCGCCTCGCCGAAGCGCTGCGCATCCATCAAGGTATTGCCGAGATCGATCCAGGACTGCGCGTTCTTTGGCGCCAACTTCGCGGCCTGCTCCATCTGGTCGATCTGCGATTGCACCGGCGGTGCCGCCGGGGAATAATTCAACGGCTGCTGTTTCTGCTCCTGCTGCTTGCACCCGATGGCCATAAGCGTCATGATCGACACGACCGCGATGACGACGAATTTTTTCATACTTCCTCCTTGTAATGGTTATGTTGCCTCCCCCTCAAGGGAGACCAACTCCTGTGATAGTATCTGATGTTCCCTGGTTTATCTCTTGACGAACGAACAGCAGTAATCGCTCAACCTTTTTACTTTCATCGTGAATTTGGAGTTGGCGGCCACTGCAAAGGACTCGCCGCCCTTGACCGTCATCCAGTTCTTCTCGCCCGGCAGGAGCACGTCAAGCTCGCCGGACATGATCTCCATGATCTCCTTGTCGGTGGTGCTGAACTCGTACACACCCGGCTGCATCACGCCGAGGGTCTTTTTTGAGCCATCTGGAAAGACCACGGTCCTGCTGGTCACCTTGCCGTCGAAATAGACGTTTGCTTTTTTTATCACAGTTACGTTCTTAAATTCAGACATTGGACCCCCTTTTCACCCACCGATGAATGCTTAGTATCAGGTACAAATCAAATTCTTCTCAAAACAGGAAGAAAATTGCTCGCAGAGGCGCAGAGTTCGCAGAGAAAAGCTCTAAAATATTCTGGGTTAAAAGCAAGCCTTAATGGTTTTGATTTAACTCCGCGTCCTCCTTTTATACCCGCGCTATGGCTTGTCCCCGCGCTATCGCAAGAGCAGGGTACGAGAGACGCACTTTTGGTTCTGGCTTGTCCGGGTCAGGATACAATCGATGTTCTCTGCGCAATTTTGTACCACGTTCTCCTGTTTTTGTATAGCATTTTTTACCTGCATCATTCGTCGCGATATCCAGGATTCGATGGATGTGATGAGCGCGTCCGACAGGCTCCTGTTGCAGGTGAACGTCTTGTTGATGGTTACGGT
>JBGQDI010000243.1:0-3338 GCA_041495765.1 Nitrospirota bacterium | reverse complement strand
GGGTCCGTCTTTCTCCAGGGCATGGCAAAGTCCTCCTTGCCCTGAGTTTAACGTGTTACCCATGTCCATAGGTTCGTTTGTTACCTATGTTAGCAGGTTGTACCCTCCTTTGTCCTCTCCCCAGAGGGGAGAGGGTTGGGCGAGGGGGGACTTTATTGAATGTAACAATATTTATTCCGTTTGTATTAATAGCCACGTCCACGTCGACAGCCTGCCATCCAGCCTCGCATCCATGCCTCTGTTCGTTTCAAAAAAAGGCGACTTGTATAACTTGCCGAGTGTTCATCAAAGATAATAATGTTCGCAACCATAAGGCGACCATACCAGGCGCGCGGGGATGTTCCTGTGCCCGAAGAAAGCAGCGATATCGCCGGGTTACATTGGGCAGGTATAAAACTTGAATCTCCCGTGTGCTGCATTTAATTTTGCTACAATAGAATTATGGAGAAAGACATCCTGGGCCAGGTCATTGAAGCCGAAAAAGAATTGCAGCAGTGCCTCGATCGCGAGAAGGTCAAGGCGCGGGAATGGCTTGAGGTCGTCAAGAAGGAATGCGAGGAAGAATTTATCCGGGAGGAACAGCGGATCAAAGAGATGCTGGAAAAATCGACGGCAGATGCGGTCAGTAAGGCCCACGTCAAGGCTGCCGGCATTATCAGTCAGGCCGAGAGGGAAGCGGAGCGTCTTGGACGAGTGCCGGACGAAGTGCTGTCGAAGCTTGTCGCGAAACAGATCAATCGTATTCTTCCGGGATAATGTCATGATCGTCAGGATGTCAAAAGTCGAGATCGTAGGGGCGAAAGACCTTCTCCAGAACATGCTCGCCCTGCTCCGTGAACTCGGCATATTTCAGATCGAACCCGCCACGCTCGGTTTCATAGAAGAGGGGCGGGAAGAAGATATCCGATCTTTCATCCCCGATGAAAAGACCATGCTTGAGCGGCTCTTTCTCGAGGACCTCCGGCAGAAGATCATTGACCTGTTCTCGTTCCTGCCGCAAAAGCCGGTGCGGACGAGCTACATCGAACCGCGGGCGATCATCGACACCATCTCAAAAACGATCGAGCGGCATATCGCCGCCGCGAAAGAACTCTTTGAAAAGAGGGACGGCCTCCGGAAGGAAAAAAAAGACCTCGACCAGTACGCCGTCTTTCTCGGGGCGCTTGCCTCGCTCGTCGACAGCTCGAAAGAGACCCCCGATCTCGATTTCATCGGCCTTACGATCCGGGAGCCGGACATGGTCGAGCACCTGCGGGAGGCGATCTCGCGTATCACGGACTGGAAGTTCGAGCTTATGACCGATACCGCCGAGGACGGCACCCTGGTGGGGCTCATTACCGTGGAGAAGGACCTGTCGGACAAAGTAAAGAAGTCTTTGAGCGACGAGCACGTGCCGGAGCTCATTTTCCCGGCAGCCTTCAGCGCCCTCAGTTTTTCCGAAAAGGGAGCATATGTAAAGAAAAGGAGCGTCGAGGTGTCCAGGGAAATCGATTGGACCGACAGCGAGTTGTCCCGGCTTGCCCAGCGCTGGGGCCCGATCTATCAGAGCGTTCGGGAGTGGATCGACGACCGGCTGTCCCTGCTCCAGGCGACCGCCTCGACCTTCGAGACGCGGATGTGCTTTTTTATCAATGGGTGGATGCCGACGGCCGACCTTGAGAAGCTGCGGAAGAAGATGGCCGAATCCTTCGGCACGAGCGCGGTGCTGGTGGAGAAGGAGATGCGCGAGCATGATCTTGAACGGGCCCCGATCATCCTCAAGAACCCGCCGTATTTCAAACCATTCGAGCTGTTCACGAGTCTTCTTCCTCTCCCGGCCTATACCTCCTACGATCCTACGCCGTTCATCGGCATTTTCTTTCCCATTTTCTTCGGCATGATCCTGGGCGACGCGGGATACGGCCTGCTGTTTGGGACCGTGTCCCTGGTCCTGATGAAAAAATTCAGAGGCGTTGTGCGGGACGCGGCAAAGATTCTGATGACCGCGTCGATCTATTCGATCTTCTTCGGCGTCCTCTTCGGGGAGTTTTTCGGCGATCTTCCCGAAAGGTTGTTTCACCTCAAGCCCCTCTGCATCGAGCGGCGAGAAGCAATGGTCCCCATGATCTTCTTCTCCCTTGCCGTCGGCGTTGCTCATATTCTCCTCGGCCTGGCGCTGGGGGCCGTGACGGGTTTCAGGAAAAAAGAGAAAAAGGAGGCGGTTTACAAGGTCCTCAGCATCGTCATCATCCTCTGCCTGATCGCCGTTCTCGCGTCGCTGTTCGGCATCTTCCCGGCCGTGCTTGCGCGGCCGGTCATTATTGCGATTCTCCTGCTCACGCCGGCCCTTTTTTTCACCGGGGGGCTGCTTGCGCCCCTCGAACTTCTGAAGAGCATCGGCAATATCATTTCCTATGTCCGTATCATGGCCATCGGACTCACGTCGGTGCTGCTCGCCTTCGTGGCGAACAATCTCGGCGGCTTGACCGGAGACGTAGTGACCGGCGTGGCGGTGGCGGGACTTATCCATCTGCTCAATATCGTTCTCGGGGTCTTTTCTCCGACCATACACTCTCTCAGGCTCCATTACGTGGAGTTTTTCAGCAAATTCATCGAACACGGCGGCAGAAGGTTCGAGCCGATGAAAAAATAGAGGCTTCACCACTGAGACACGGAGGCACAGAGAAAAATAAAGCCGATGCAGAATTCTTGAAAAGAACTAAAAGAGCCGTTCCCTCAGAAAGTGTTGTTTTACCTCTTGCTTTTTTGACGTTCTCTGTGTCTCTGTGCCTCTGTGGTTGATTTTAAAACTTTCAAAAGGAGGATACTATGAACCTGGAAAAAGTACTCGTTGCATTATGTGCGGCGCTGGCGATCGGACTCACTTCCCTTGCCACGGCCTGGGCGCAGTCGAAGATCGGCGCTGCGGGGGCCGGGGCGCTCGCGGAGAAGCCCGAATTGACCGGCACCATCGTGATCCTTGTCGCGATCCCCGAGACCATGGTCATTCTCGGCTTCGTCGTGTCGACGATGATCCTCTTCACGGTGAAGTAAGATGAGCTGCAGGGAACTGATCGACTCGCTCAGGAAGGCGGCTGACGAAAAAGTCATCCTGATACGCCAAGAGGCGGAGCGCGAAGCCGGCGAGGCGAAGGCCGGGATCGCCGGCCGGCTGGAGCAACTGCGGGACGATGCGGACCGGAGACGGGCTGTTGCCGAACAGGATGCGATCAGCCAGGCCCTGTCAGCCGCAAACAACCGGGCGCGTGCGGCCAAGCTCCTCGTGGAACAGGGGCTTACTGCCCGGCTCAGGGTCCTTGCGGCGTCGGCGCTTGTCCCTCTTCGTACGAGCGGCTACG
>JBGQDI010000242.1:0-3367 GCA_041495765.1 Nitrospirota bacterium | reverse complement strand
TGGGGGCCCAAGGCGGTCAAGCGCGAGAACGGAAAGGTGCTCGGTCTTGAAGTGACCAAAGTCCTGTCCGTGTTTGACGCGAACAAACGGTTTGCTCCGACCTTTGATAATACGGTGACTAAGCTGCTTGAAGCGGATACGATCATCATCACTATCGGCCAGATGTCGAAGAACGATCTGTTCAATGACAGTTCGGTGAAGACGGACAAAGGCCGCGTCACCTGGAACCAGGCGACCCAGATGAGCACAGGCAGGAACATCTTCGTTGCCGGCGAGGTCGTGACCGGTCCGGGCTCGGCCATTGCCGCTGTTGCGAACGGCCATCGCTCAGCCATCGCCATGCATCTCTTCCTCCAGGGAGAAGCCATCGAGGGCAAACTTCCCGTGCAGGAAAAGGAAAAGATCGCAGAGATGCCCTCCGAAGTTGTTGAAAAGATCGCCAAGCAGCCGCGTATGAAGGTCAGGCATCTTGCCCCCGAGGTCCGGGTCAAGACCATGGAGCACTTCGAGGAAGGCTACACGGAGAAAGAAGCTCTCGAGGAGGCCGGCAGGTGCCGCGGTTGCGGCGGCGGGGCCGTGGTGGACCAGAAGAAGTGCATGGCCTGCCTTACGTGTTTGCGCGTCTGTCCCTACGGCGCTCCCGTTGTTGAGGCGTACTCCACGATCAGGCCTGAGTATTGCCAGGCCTGCGGCCTGTGCGCGCCGGAATGTCCTGCCCAGGCCATCAGCATGGTGAGCTACGATGTGCGCGAGATCAGAAATTCACTGCTCACGGTCATCGGCAAGGTTGACCCCCAGCGGCAAGAGCCGGCCATTGTAGCACTGATGTGCATGCATCATGCGGGAGTACTCGGTCTCGATTTGCCTAAGAACGTTCGGACCGTGCCTGTTCACTGCACCAGCCGGATAGACATTCTCGATATGTTGAAAGCGTTTGAGGCAGGCGCCGACGGCGTGGCAGTTGTGCGCTGCGGGAGCGGGACGTGCAAGTATCGCGATATAGAACCTCGTGTGAATGCGCGCGTGAAGCGGGTTCAGGATTTGCTCGGCATGCTGAAGATCGAGTCCGGCCGTCTTGAGATACTTTCCGCGGCATCAACGAACGGCGGGAATCCTTACGCGACAGTATGCGCTGAGTTTTCGGAGCGGGTCAAGAAGCTAGGCTTGAGGGTGAAGTAGGTTCTTTCCGTCATTCCGGGCTTGACCCGGAATCCAGCGGTTTTAAAGAATCTGGATTCCCGCCTACGCGGGAATGACGAACAATAAATATAAGCTTGATGCAAAGGAGCAGAAACTATGATCGTCGGATCACAGAAACCAATCGATGAAATCTGGAGCATGGTGAAGGACTTCAAGAAAGTTCTCGTGTTCGGGTGCAACACCTGCGTGGCCATATGCCATGCAGGCGGCGAGAAAGAAGCCGAGACCATCGCCGCACTCATCCGCATGCGCGCGCAGCAGGAGGGAAAGCAGATGGCGGTGAGCCATCTCGGCGTTATGCGCCACTGCGAGCCGGAGTATTTCGAGCCCGTCATGGACGAGGTTAAGAAGTACGACCTTGTGCTCTCGACGGCTTGCGGCGTTGGAGTGAATTTCCTGTCCGACCGCACCGGCACGATCCCGGTGTATCCCGGCATCAATACATCATTTTACGGCGCTGTCGAAGCGCCCGGCGTGTTCAAGGAGCTCTGCGCAGGCTGCGGAGACTGTATCCTGCACATGACCGGGGGCATCTGTCCTGTTGCGCGGTGCGCCAAGACGCTCATGAATGGACCGTGCGGCGGCACGAACAAGGGCAAATGCGAGGTGAGCAACGAGATCGACTGCGCATGGTATCTCATTGTTGAGCGCATGACAAAGCTCGGCACGCTCGAAAAACTGTCTGCCGTCATACCTCCACGCAATTGGTCTACAGCGCGCGACGGCGGGCCGCGGCGCATATCCCTGGAGCATATCCGGGAATACGAGGAAAAGGAAGAGGCGAAAGCCGGGAAGTAACGAAGTCATTATAAAGAACTAAGACAAGAAGCTTTTTGCCGCAAAAAAGCGCAAGAAACACAAGAGAAGCGAATAAATAAACTTTTTGTGAATTTTGCGCATCTTTGCGGCTAAAACGATTTGGAGGTTATCAATAATGAAAAGCGGAAGTACACTGGAAAAAGTCATTGCAAGCGGCAAGCCCGCGGTTACCGCAGAGCTCGGTCCTCCCATGAGCGCCGATCCGCATGAGGTCATCAAGAAGGCGCAGCAGCTGAAGGGCTTCTGCGACGCTGCGAACATCACGGATTGCCAGACCGCGGTCGTGCGCATCTCGAGCATTGCGGCCGCCGCAATCGCGTTCCAGAACGGCTTGGAACCGGTCATGCAGATGACGTGCCGGGACCGGAACCGGATCGCCATGCAGGCTGACCTTTTGGGCGCGGCGGCCCTGGGGCTTAAGAACTGCCTGTGTCTCGCCGGTGACCACCAGAAGTTCAGCGCTGCCGGAAAACTCAAGGGCCATCCGGGGGCCAAGAACGTATACGACGTTGACACCTGCCAGCTGGTCGGCATCCTCAAGAAGATGCGCGATGAGAGCAAGCAGGACGGCGGCGACCCGATCGAAGTGCCGCCCAAGTTTTTCATCGGCGCGTCCTGGACGCCCATGGCAGATCCCATCGATTTCAGGCCTATCAATCTTATGAAAAAAGTAAATGCCGGGGCCGACTTTATCCAGACCCAGGGCATCTATGATATGGAAGGTTTCCGCTCGCAGATGGCGAAGATCCGGAATATGGGTCTCCATGAGAAGACTGCGATCCTTGCCGGCATTATCGTGCCGAAGAGCGCCATGATGCTCAAGTACATGGACTCCTCGGTTGCCGGCGTGTCGGTACCGAAAGCACTCATTGACCGGATGAACAAGGCAAAGGCGGCAGCGGGCGAGGACAAGAAAAAGGCCCGCGAGCTTCAGGAACAGGAAGGCATCAAGATAACGATCGAGCTCATCCATCAGGCCTTAGAAACTCCCGGAGTGCGCGGTGTGCATATTCAGGCCATTGAATGGGAGAGCGCAATCGAAGGGATTGTAAAAGCAGCCGGACTGTACCCAAGGCCGCAGGTTTGATAAAGACAGGGGCAAGGGTCACGTAGCAAGGGTCAAGGAAGAAACGAGGCAACGATGCCGAAAATAACCATCCTCGATATATATAAGAAGAAGGCCGAAGGCAAAAAGATCACGATGCTGACGGCGTACGATTATCCCACTGCCCAGATCGTTGACCAGGCGGGAATCGACATGATCCTGGTCGGCGACTCGCTCGGCATGGTGGTTCAGGGCGTGACGAGCACGCTTCCGGTCACCATGGATGAGATGATCTACCACACG
>JBGQDI010000241.1:0-3419 GCA_041495765.1 Nitrospirota bacterium | reverse complement strand
GCCGAGGCCCAGATCTACCAGTACACGGACAAGAACGGCAACGTGGTCTTCACCGACTCTCCGCCCGCCGAGTCGAACGCAAAGGAAAAGCGGATGCAGGAAGAGGGCGTCTACTTTTCAGCACCTCGCAGAGAACAGGAGCAGACTACGAGGGGAAGCAATGCCGTGACATCGCCCGGATCGATGCCTGATAAAAAGCAGGCAACCGATTATGGCAGCGTGACCGTGGAAATGTACATGACGAGCTGGTGCGGCTACTGCAAACAGGCGGGGGCATACGTGCGGTCGCTCGGCGCGAACCTCGTGCAGTATGACATCGAGGCACAGCCGGCACGAAAAGCGGAAATGAAGCAGAAAAGCGGCGGGACAACGTCAGTGCCGCTGATCGACATCAGAGGAACGATCATCCATGGATACAATCCCGGGGCCATCAAGGCAGCGATGGATAAGGTTGCTGCGCGGTGGTGAGACAAGATAGTTCAGAGTACAGAGTCCCCCGATAGCATCATTCGAGGGCAGGCTCCGTCAGAGTGTGAAGAAGCGGTCTCCGCGACTCCGTGCCTCCGCGTGAAATAGCTATTTTTGGATTGACATCCCACCGCTATCGTTGACATCTTCCTGGATTCGGCATATAGTCTTTCCAAGATAGGTCCTCTGGTCATTACCCCCCAACTATGCACGCACTTCGCTTGCTTCACCTTATTATTCAATAATTGGTTTCGTTGCTGAGAATATATGATGCCTTATGTTATGAAAGGAGAAGTCGATCATGAAAAGGTCAAGATTTCTGCATGGAGTGTTTAGTATCCTGGTCTTGGTGATAGCTGTAATAGCTTCCGGCTGTGGAGGAGGGGGAGGCGGCAGCAGTTCAAGCAGCTCAAGCTCAAGCAGTTCGAGTTCGAGCAGTTCGAGCAGCTCGTCATCGAGCGGCGTACAAGTTCATGTGAGCGGCACGGTAGCGAGCGGCGGAGCACTTGCCAACGCAACGGTTACTTTGAAGGACAGCGCAGGAAGCAGCCTCACGGCCACGACATCGAGCAGCGGGACCTACACGATCGACACGACCGGTCTTACACGGCCGTATCTGCTCCTCGTAACCACCCCTACGAAGTCATTCTTCAGCGTGAGCGCGGATGCAAACGCCATATCAACGATCAATATCACTCCTCTGACGGACCTCATCATTCGATCATGGTATAATGTGCAGGGTATTTCCATGGACGCTGCTTTTGCCGCTCCGGCTACCAACCCGCCGCCTTCACCCACGGCAGTAGCGGTGATAAGCTCGGTTGTCCAGAGCGTGGTCCAGCTTTGGTTGAATCAGGCCGGCGTGACCACAGGCAGCTTCAATCTTATATCTACGCCCTTTACTGCTAACGGTACCGGCATCGATCTGGTGCTCGATCAAACTACCGTTAACCCATCTACGGGCCAGGTGATCATCTCCGGCGGAAGCGTTACGCAAAACTCCGTGCTGTCCACCGCAACCGGGTCGATGAATATCGTCACGGCGACAACAAGCACCATCGGAACCAGTACAAGTTCGAATGGCACAGTAGTGCCGGTTCAGACAGCACAACAGACTGCGCTGGACGGGATAACAACTACAGTCAACAACTTTGCCGCTACCGTGAACTCGAAGAGCGCGACAACGCTGACAACAAGCGACCTGCTGCCCTACCTGGACCCCAGTGGGCTTTGGGGCGGCCTTGATCAGGCGCAGGCTGCTAAGCAGCTCGCTTTTTTCTTTAATGGGTCGACCATATCTTTCTCGGATATCGCTATCAAATCGTTACAAACATCGACGACGGCTGACACGGTATTTAAGCTCGCCCAAACCGCAGGAGGCCAGACCAGCACATCGCCGAATGAGTTATTCTTCACGAAGGCAGGCAGCACCTGGCTCATGTCCGGAGACAAGCACATTGCAGATGTCGAGGTGAGGGCGCTCATGGTCAGGAACCAGGGTTCGTCGGCCAGCGGCGGCACCAATCTGTCCCTGGAAGCGAATATCAACGCTCCCCGTGCTGTTTCTACGCCGACAGTAACGAGCCTGAGCAATGCCGTTATCTCCGGCGGGCCGTGGACCAATATGCCGCTTTCTTATGGTAGTCAGGATGTTGCGCCCTGGGACAGTTCCCTCAAGCTCGACTCATTTTCGACCTATACCTTCAACCCGACGATTTCCGGGGGGCAGCTGTTCACGATCAGTTTAACGCCAACAGGCGGTTCTCTGGTGACCTATACGCAGGTACTCAACGCGATCACCACTGAGCCGATCATAATAACCAATCTGACAGGGACAACCATAGCGGCCGCTACTCTTGGTGTGCCGAAGACCGTGATTTGGACGCTGCCAGGGACGTTCGCCATCTCGCAAATAAGGCTCGGGACCGTGGCACAAACCGGTGTGCCTGATGCCCCGGGGACCTTTAAATGCGACGACGCAGGATCGCAAAATGTGCTCGGTATTACCGCGACCACTGCCAATGTCACGATCCCTGCGACGTGCAACGGCCTGCCTACCCTCGCGGCGGAGATCTATCTCCAGGTGTTCGGCATCAACGGCGAACTCACATCAGTGTATTACACATACGATTATTGATCCGGGATGTGCAGATGATGAAGGCACAGAGGGCCCGCGGGAAACCGTGGGCCTTTTTTTAGTAGCGCATGTTCTCCAAGTGCTACCAATCGAGCCACTCGACTGCCTCAACTTTGTTCCGGAAAACGGCTGTCTCAACGACTTCTTCGAGGAGGATGCTCAACATCCGAAGCATCCCGAATGTTGTTTCGTTGCGCACTACTATTGCTGTTCTCCCCAACGTGTTGATACGCCTGCGCCCGCGAAGGTAATCCACAATCCAGCGAACCTCGGCAGTGGAAAAAGCGGCTGTTGCATCCGTCGCAATGATGAGTTCAGCATAAGGCAGACAATTACTTCGATCCTCCTCCTCAAGATGATCAAGGATCTCTGCATAGGTGACAGGGCCGGTCGCAGTTGCGATAACTTTTCGCGCGGCATGATCAATTGAGAAAGTAATAGGCATCGATAGGTTCCACATAATATACGGCCTAAGTTATTATGTGAAACATCCTCATTAGTTTCAACTACGAGTCTCGATATATTCGTGGCTTAGGAACCCCATTTTTAGCTCGGTCTTCAATAGCCGAGGGGCTCCCAGGACTGGAACATCCTTACTTCCTCGCCGGGGTTCGGCAGGCCTGCTATCTTCCATGCCGTGACCGGGTCGATGAATTTCTCCGTGACGCAGTTCCGCGGCTGGCCGACATTTTTGCATACGAAACGCACGATGGGGAAGAATTTGTGTTTCAGGTAGTATTGCCGCATGAACCTCAGGATGTCGAGCTTGTCTTCGGTCAGTTCGTGGATCCCTTCCCGCTCTGCAAGGACCCGG
>JBGQDI010000240.1:0-3422 GCA_041495765.1 Nitrospirota bacterium | reverse complement strand
TTCGGCACGCATGAGTTTCTGAAATCGAAAGACAAGAGCGTCATCGTCTGCCCACGCCCGAGTAAGAGCCCTTATCATCCAACTTCAAAACCGATCTCTCTTATCAGAAGACTGATCCTTAACAGCACTCGTATGGGCGATGTCATTTTCGATGGGTTCGTGGGCGGGGGTACCGCCATACTGGCCGCCGAGGACACCATGCGGAAAGCCGTCGCGATCGAGATCGACCCCGAGTATTGCGCGACAACGATTCGGCGATTTACCACCCGCACGGGCATCGAAGCCGAGAAAATAATTTCATCAAAAAGTAAAGAAAAAAAGGATTTGTTAGAAATAGAGGAATACCAGCTTAAGCACTCACTTTACCTATATGACATCGCGACACAAACTAGTAAAAAGCTAACTGAAGAAGTATGGATTGAAGAACCATCCGTCTGGTCGCCTGATGATTGTTACCTTTTGTATAATGACAGGCAATATGTGAACAACAGAATATTTGTATTAAATGTTAAGACAGGGGAAAGAGAGCAAATTAAGGGTAAAGAAGGTCGCATAATGGTATGGCGGTAAATTCATTAAAGCGGCAAGTCAGGTAAAGTGAAGTTCAACCCGACGCTGATTCTAATCGTTCGGCTCGAAAGGGTCGCAAAAACCGCGCGCCTCAGCCGTGCCGTAAGACCCTCAAACATAACCATGCAACTCGCTACACGGAATCTCTTCAACTCTAGGTCTCGGGGCAGAGCCTAACAAACATTAAGGAGCCCGGATATGCCATTGTTTAAATTTTCCGATATCAAGATCAAGGCCGTCATCATCGGGGCCATCGTGGACAACGGAGGGACCCTGCTCCTCATGACGCTCCTGGCGAGCGCGCTGGTGTCAAAAGGCCTTTCCCCCGATGAGGTCATGATACGGATGAAGAGCACCAGCGGCCTGCTGCTGGGGCTCATCCTGGGACTGGGCTGCACCATGCTTGGCGCGTACTTCGCCGGCAAGATCGCAGGCCGGGCAGAGGTCCTGCACGGAGTGCTGGTCGCGGTCGCCGGCATGGTCGTTGCGCTGATCTTCCGCGAAAGCGGCACCCCGTTCTGGTTCGACGTCGCTGGTTTCGCGGGCATGCTCCCGGCCGGAATAGCCGGAGGGCATCTTGCGAGAAAGAAGCCGGTTGACCTGAAGTAAACACAGCAGGGCCAGAGAAGAAAATGAACCTCCCCGCAGCAAGCTGCGGGGCCTCAGACATCTTCCCCTCCCTTGATGGGAGGGGCAAGGGGAGGGTGATACACACTGCCGTCACCCCCACCTAACCTCCTCCATCAAGGGGGAGGAACCTATTTGGTAATCCTGAAGCAAGCTACAGGGAATCGCAAGTAAAACACCCTTCCCTTGGCAGGCTGTTGAAAAACGTATTTCGCAGGCTATAGCCTGCGGCTACTGAATCGTATCATATGATTTCTCTTAAGGTAGCCGCACCCTTTAGGGTGCGTGTTCCGGTTATCGAGATCTTTTTCAACAACCTGTTAGGTCATCCGTTACCTCCGAACAAGCTGCTCTCACCTACTTCTTTTTCAACTCCTCAACAACCTGCTTCACCGTCACAAACAGGTCCCCTGCGATGGGGTGGACCTTCGGCGCAGACCGCGTCTGGTTCAGCTTCATCAGCGGCGCTTCCTTATCTTTATTCAAACAAAGGATGTCCGCCCGCGTGCCGATGTAATCGATATGCTGCGGCGCACCCGAGATGCCGAGGGCGATGATGAGTTTCGGGTTCACGCGCACGCCGGTCTGACCGATCTGCGCTTCCAGGGGCTGCAGCTTCAGGTCCTGCGTGACCTTGCGCGTCGCTCCGAAGAGCGGAGCAAGCCCCATTCCCTCCAGCGTTTCTTTCAGCTCCCTCGCCAGCTTCATACCGGCCTCATTCTTGATCCCGTAGCCCAGATCGATGATAACGTCGGCTTCGGCAAGCGTAGGCGCGGAAACGGGCGGCAGGGGCATGATCCAGTCGGCGGCAAGCGACAGGTCCAGCGTCACTGCTGAGAAAACGTCGGACGGGGCCGGTGCGTGGAACTCAGCCTCCGCTGCGATCGTGGCAAGCAGCGATCCTTTCTCGAAAAGATCTTTTCTGACGAGCTTATTATTATATGCAGGAGCTGAAAGCAGCAGGCCTCCGCTCTGCGCTGCAATGTCCGTTACGCCGGAGCAGAGCAGGAATCGCTTCTCCGTTGTCTCTGACTCGCCGGCCTCATACCCGAAGGTGCTGACCCATTCAGACCCGCCGAGGACCATCGCTCTGGCGGCGGTCTTGAGCACGCTCCGCACGACCGTCCGCCTGCCCTCGTTCGAGAGCCGTCCCTGCCTGGTATCGACACAGAAAGCCCGGGCGCAGCCGTTCGCTTTCGCAAGCCCCAGCAGCTGCGGCCACGCATCGCGCGGACTGCAGAGGATCGCTCGCATTTCCCTGCCGGTCAGGCCTGCGGCATGGCTTGCTGCGCGAAGCACGGCTACATTGGACCTGGCCTGCTGCGGATCGAGCAGGGCCCAGACCGCATCCCCTTCCGGCAACACACCTTCCGGCACTTCGCCCGCATAGGCCTCTGCAAAGGACGCGCTCGCCGAGGCTGCATAGTGTTTCAGGTACGCTGCAGCAGCGGCAACGTCCGTGATGGTCCCCGTAGCCACCTTGTTCCCTTCAGGCAATGCGAACCGCGTCTCTCCCGGAACGTGCTTTGCTTCCATGATCTTTATCTTTGCATAGCTGCTTTCCACCGCCTGCCACAGGGGCATCTCTTCCTGAAGCGCGGCATGGGTAATGCTCACCACGGCAGGCAGTGCAACGTGCTCAAGGCCCGTACGGTCCGGTTTGGCCATGACCTGCTCCCTGCGGTAATGGACCCGCTTCAGGCTCCCGGCGAGATAGGCGCCAAGGCTCCGGTCGCCGTCGCGGCAATCGGCTCCCATGATGATAAGGTTGTAGGGATAGAGCGCTTCCAGGTCTTTCACGGTTTTGACAATGGACTGCGGACCTGCGGCAGGGTCCAGGGGCAGGCGGTGCAGGTCGTCGGCGCGGGCACCGGCTGCAAAACGGAGGACCTCTTCATGCTCCGGTCCGCCGGGCGTCAGCACATCGACGATGACGTTCGGGCCGCTTTGTTCTTTCAGCCTGAGCACCTGCTGCAGCCCCGACAGATCGCAGGGGTCCGGCTGCCAGACGATCTCGCACAGTATCCCGTCGGAGATGCGCGGTGTGGGCGCAAGGTCGGCTACGGGCCTCACGATGGAAAGGATACGGAGCCTGGCCTGCACGCTGCCGGGGGAGAGAGTTGTAGCTGATGTTTTCTCTGAAAGATTGTCCAGGACGGCATCGGCTGCGCGCACCTCGGGCATGGCAAGGTTCTCTTTCACCAGCGCCCATGCAGCAGCATACT
>JBGQDI010000239.1:0-3461 GCA_041495765.1 Nitrospirota bacterium | reverse complement strand
ATCAACGTGCCCGATCTGCGGGACCGGGGCAGCGGCTTCGTGCGGCCGAGCCTGATCGAGGGTGAGGGGTTCATCGCCTACTACTGCGTGCCGATCATCGCCAAGGGAGAAGTGAAAGGCGTGCTCGAGCTGATGCATCGTTCGCCATTTGTGTTGGACCGGGAGCAGGAAGATTTCCTCGAATCCCTGGTGTCCCAGGCCGCCATCGCCATCTACAACGCCGCGCTCTTCGAAGAGATCCAGCGGTCCAACATCGACCTCCTCCTTGCTTACGATGCCACCCTCGAAGGATGGGCGCGGGCGCTCGACCTCCGTGACCGCGTGACCGAACGCCATACGGAGCGGGTGTCCGAGATGACCGTTGCCATTGCACGGGAACTGGGCGTGCCGGAAGAGGAGATCGTCCATATCCGCCGCGGCGCCCTGCTGCACGATCTGGGCAAGATCGGGATCCCCGACGACATCCTGCGGAAAGAAGGGCCGCTTACGCCGGAGGAGCGCCGGGTCATGGAGCGCCATCCCCTGCTTGCCTTCGAAATGCTCCGGCCCATCGCCTACCTGCGGCCTGCACTCGACATACCCTATAGCCATCACGAGCACTGGGACGGGACCGGATATCCGCGCGGGCTCAGGGGGGAGCAGATCCCGCTGGCGGCGAGGATCTTCGCCCTGGCCGATATCTGGGACGCCGTCCTCGCAACGGACCGCACCTACCGCAGCCCCCTGTCCCGCAGCCAGGCCTGCGAGCACATCCGGGGCCTTGCCGGCACGCACCTGGACCCGAAGGTCGTGGATGCGTTCCTGCGGATGGAGGAACACTACTGCCCGGTCAGGAGCGTTGAGCATGAACTGAAGAACATCCCTTCGTAATACGCAGCTCCGAGAAGGCCGAAGAGAAAGGAGAACACCATGCCACAGATCAATGGATTGAATACGGAAAGGCTTATGGATATCGTCAAGGGGGTCAAAGAGAACTGGGAAACGGGAAAGACCGTCTGGACCGCCTCGGCACGGTGGGTGGACGGGTTCCGCGTGGAGACGGAGTCCCGGGGCTTCAAGCTGCAGGCGGACGAACCCGATATGCTTGCAGGAACGAACACGGCCGCCAACCCCGTGGAGCTGGTGCTCCAGGCCTATGGAGCATGCCTTGCCATCGGCTATGCCATGAACGCGGCGGTACGGGGGATCACGATCCGCGACCTCCGGATCGATGTGGAGGGGGAGATAGACCTTCCCGGGTTCCTCGGTCTTGAACCGCCGGCAAAGTTAAATATGGACAGGCTGCCGGGATACAAGAATATTACAGCCCGCGTGCATATCAAGGCGGACACCGACCGGAAAACGCTGCAGGAGCTCCACGAGCATGTGGTCAGGACCTCGCCCGTAGGCGTTACGATCGCGCGGCCGGTGAAGATCGAGACAGAGCTGGAAGTATTGGAAGCGCGGTCGGCGGCGTAAGCTGGACAGGGCGGAACCAAAACCTTTTCACCGCGAGGGCGCGAAGGTCGCGAGGAAGTCTTGATCTTAAACCCAGATCTCCAAATCTTTTGCTTTGCCGTCCTCGCGAACCCTCGCGCCTTCGCGGTAAATGCTCTTGATATTTAAATTAAGAAACCGTTATCGAGCGTTCAGTGTGGTACGGTTCGCCGGCAGGGGGCAGGCTTGTCCGCTCCGATGCCGTAGCACGAGCTTCTGCAATTCCTCTTTCCGGGCTGTCGATAATCCGAAGCCCTCTATTTCCTTCAGCAGGTCCTCAAAAGAACCTTCTCCTCCCAGATAGCCGTTCACCCGGGCCACTGCCGTGGAGGCAACATACTCCGAAGGCACGGGGTAGATCTGCTTCAGTTCTTCCTGAAATTGCGGAAACTGCTGCAGGCTGTGCTTCTGGTGATAGTTCTCGGCAAGCGTGAATTCCTTGAAACGGACGATATCGGTATGGATCGTGCTGTTCCGCTCTTTCGCCAGTCGTATCTTTGATGCTTCCGCCAGCCGAAGCTGTTCCTCGTCATGCACGAAGATGATGGAGGCATACTGCCGATACCAGCCGCGGTGTGTAGGATCATGGCCCGTCCAAAAAGTATCAAGCAGCTTTTCGTAAGTGGTCTTTGACGGGTCGTAGTCGATCTGGACCGTCTCGGTATGGTCGCCCATATTGCGGTAAGTAGGGCTGGACGTCGTGCCGCCTGCATACCCCACACGCGTTCTGACCACGCCAGGTAAGCTCCCGAACCGGGAGTCAGTGCCCCAGAATCAGCCCATGGCAAAGGTGGCCGTAGCGATCTCGCCCGGATGTTGTTGGTCGATAAACGGTTTTGAAGGCATGGTACGGCCGGCAAAGGCATTTTGGTCCATAACGGGTACCCCCATCTCAAACGCGGCGAACGTCATGACGATCGTCGTCATAACCAGCAGCTTCGTTCTTGTCCGGAAAAATGCGAAAGTATTCTTCAACATATCTATTAACTTCCCACCTTTCCAATGCCAAAAGCAACAGCTTTTCTGTGTTCCTCTGCATAGGTCTGCAGTGCTATACTTTATAGAGAGGACAGGTAGGGAACATGCATACGGTATTCAAGATCGTGCTGGTCTGTATCCTTTGCATCGGGGTCATTACGGGGATCGTGTATCTGGTGAAGTGGTTGTTCTGATCTGTTTCGAAAGGAGATGAGCTATGAAAAAGAACATGGGCACTGCTGACCGGGTCATACGGGCGATCGTCGCGCTTGCGATCATTGCGCTTTATTTTGCCGGTCAGATCACGGGAACCGCCGCGATCATCCTGGGCGTCCTTGTGGTCATTCTTCTTGGAACGAGCATTACGGGCGTTTGCCCCGCCTATGGGCCGTTCGGCATTTCGACGCTGAAAAAGACGTGAGAGAATAGAACTGTACAAGGCATCCGAAAGTTCCGGGTGCCTTTTTTTATTATTTTATCGTATCTATTGGGGCCATGAACACGGCATCTCGCGCAGATAGGGCGTGACACCTCTTCGTCATTCCCGCGCAGGCGGGAATCCACTTAAAATGACAGCAGCGTTGTTATAAGAGAGGGCTAAGCTCTCATTGCGTCTCCGTGGCCCTTCGGAAAAATAGTTTTGGTTCGTTCGCATTTAAGTTGAAAGGCCTCTAAAGCTGAAATTCAGGATCAAAAACCTCTTTGGAGGAGAAAGGGGGAAGTTGGGAGAAAAGGGGTTACCTTCTTAATACTATGACTTGATCCCCATTTCGCCATCCTTCTCCATTTCTCCTGAAAGGTTCTTCTTCGAGTTTCTGAAGCTTGATCCGGTTCTTCAACGATTATACGAAAGAGCCATAGTTTTGCTTAGGTTAAAATATGCGTATTGCCATTTCAGGCACTCATTTTTCAGGCAAGACGACGCTCGGTGAAACGCTGTCAGAAGCGCTCCCCCAGTACACGGTCGTCGAGGAACCTTACGCACTTTTAGCAGAGGAAGGGCATCT
>JBGQDI010000238.1:0-3498 GCA_041495765.1 Nitrospirota bacterium | reverse complement strand
CTTGATGTCGTCTATCTCACCCTTCCCACTCGCATTCAGCCCGCTCAGATTGTCCACGCGTTTTTTGATCGCCTCAACCTTACGCAGGAGTGCGGCCTCGCTCTTGATCTCCGAGAGCGCCAGCTTCATAGGCGCGTTGCCGTACCAATGGGCGTAGTCAGGGTTCTGGTGAAAAACACCCTTGTAGGCGCTGATGGCGTAGAATGCTTTCATTTTGAAGAACGTGCTCTCGACCGACGAAAGGTTCTCGTAGAGCATGTGCGGGCCGAGCACGAAGTTTCTGCCGAAGAGCGGGTGCGGCGGTCGTTCGGCAGGTGTGGGAGAGAGCAGGCCTTCCCTCTGCAAGCCGTCGATGATCTGCTGCGCTTCTGCCACCAGCGCCTTGCTCTGGCGTTCTATGGCGTCGCCGTCGTCGAGGTTCCGTGCCGCAAAGTTCCGGGTATGGCAGGTACTGCAGATGGCGAGCATGAACTCCCGCTCCTGCTTCTTTGCATTGCCTGTTGCGGTGAGCCCGCTGTTGATGCCGCGGCTTACGTTATGCGACCCTTTCGGCATATGGCAGGAAACGCAGGATGGAGCCGCTTGCGCACCGGAGCGTTTGTAGATGACGCCGTGCTTTGACGTTTCCCACATCTCAAGCTGCGGGTGGTCGGGGCCCATGTGACAGGTGCCGCAGATGTTGGGGTCGCGCGCGAGGCCGAGGTCGGTTCCGTGTTTCGTATGGCAGGTGTCGCACCGGGCTTCGACGGTGTGGCAGGAATTGCAGCCCTGCTGTTGCATTTCCGGGGTCTGGGCCAGGAACATCGCGCACTCGGTGTTCACGAAAGGCACTGCCGAACCGGGTTCATGGCAGAGGTCGCAGCTCTTCTCCTGCTCCGCGGTCTTCTCCATATTTCTGGTGCACGCCTTGCCGGACCGAAGCCCCATGCTGTGCTTGCTCAAACGATGCGAGGTGAAGGACGCGTTGTGGCAAGAGCCGCAGACGACAGCGTCCACGGTCCGCTCCCGCTTATGGTTCGCTTCTATATCGCTGCCGTGGCAGGCAACGCAGCCGACTTTATTATTGAAATGAGCGCTCGTCTTCCAGTACTGGACGATGCCGGGAGTTTTCTGCTCGTGGCACTTGATGCAGGGATCTTCTGCAGCAGCGGCTGTTGATGCGATCAGTGAAAAGAAGGCAAGGGCGGCCAAGAGTATATGCTTCATGGAAGTACCTCCGATCGTTCGAGCAGCCTGGTGCGCCGGGCCTGGTATTCCTGCAGGTTGATGAATCCATCAGCGTGCAGGCTCTTGAGGAGCGACAGTTTGTTCTTGAGCATTTGGTCAAGCGGCTTATCGGGAGGAATAAAAGCAGGTACGAAGGAATTAAAGAGAAAGAGATCGCCATCAGAGGCGATCGCAAGTTGTGCGCCGTCCTCTGACCACCAGCCAATGCTCTCTGGATCGGGCAGGAGCGCAGTTTCCGTTTTCCCATTGCTCTCGACCGCATATCCGCCGACAGCGAGCAGGCTTCCTTTGGGGTTCCATGCAGGATGAAGACCGGCGGCAGGTATCTTAGCGGTTCCTGCGCCGGTTCGCGGGCCAGTGACCACGACACGACCAGAGGCATCGGCAAGCACCAGTCTTCTTCCGTCAGGGGACCAGGACGTTCCCGCATAGACCGTCCTGTCCGGAGCAGCGAACTCCACTGTTTCACCGCTCAGCAGATCGATGTTCTGGAGCTTCGTATACGATGCCACCACCGGCGGGGTGATCAGTTCCATCACGAGCAGGGAATTGCTCAGCGGGTCAAGACTTGCATTAAGCCAGGTGAAGAGCAGTTCCTCAGGGATCGTCCGCGGATAAAGCTTGGAGAAGGTATACAGCTCTTTTATTTTATTGTCGCGGCGGTCGTATGAGGAAAGCCGATAGTTCATTTCAATGCCGAACTTGAGGCTATCGCGCCCGGCTGAGAGAACGAGCAATCTGCCGCCATCATCGGAATAGATCGCCCGGGCACCATGCTCCAGGGAATGCTGCGTGACCGCGAGCGAATCAGGATCGATAACGGAAAGCACGGAGGCATCAGCGTTCTGCGACAAGACCAGGAGCTCGTGCTCCGTCGGCCAAAGGAGGTAAGAAGGGTTACTGATATTGACGGTCCTGTTCTTCCGTTGCTCCCGGTCGTAGATGTTCACGGCCTTTGTGATGAAAGCGATACGCCTGCCATCGGGCGACCAGGACAGGCTACCGGGTTTTGTAGGCACGCCCGATGCGATTCTGGCTGGATGATGCGCTGCTGCTGACGCTGCAGGCATGCGACGAGGAGCGCAGGAAGCTGCTGCGGTTAGCATGAAAATGATGACGGCCAGCGTCAGGGTGCGATGAAGGGGGGGCTGCTTCACGGACGGCTCGCTTTCTGAGAGTTTAAAATGCAGTATGGCAAACTCGAAGCGTATTGTACCATAATAGCGGTCGCCAGTTATGATGCATGTCATAAAAGCCCGGGGCAAAATGCCAAGTTGACCGATCAGAACCAAATGCGAATTAAATGAAAGGCGGATGTCTCGCGAAGCCGCAAAGCTCGCAAAGAAGGGCGGTCGCCCTTGGGTTGATGGTACAGGATTTTACGTTTTTCTTTGAGTCCTTTGCGGCTTCGCGAGAAAAACCCTTTGCCTTGTTGTTGTGATTCGAGCTTGTCCGGCACGGGGGAATCCTCCTTTACATTCGCTCCTCAATATGCTAAAAATCCTTCATGAAATTGCTGCACCTATGCGCGGTCTGCGCGGTCTTATTCCTGTTCATTTCTCCGGCATCTGCTGCTGATCTTTCCGGCCTTCCTGTCACCCAGATCGCTCTTGTTGACGAGCACGGTGCTCCCTTGCCGCATCCGGAACTGCTCCTGCCCCTCGTGGGTTTCAAGCCCGGCGACGGTTTTTCCCGCAAGGCTGTCAGGGACGGGATCGCCTTCCTGTACCTCAAGGGCAGGTTCACGGACATTCAGGCCGATGCTTTCCCCGATGCCAAGGGCGTGCGCGTGGTGTTCACGCTGCTGCCGATGACGACCGTTGAGACGGTCCAGGTCATTGGCAATCATGCGGTCTCGACCGATGCTATTAAAGCGGAGCTGCCCCGGCTTGAAGGTCACGAGCTTCGGGAGGACCGGCTGCCCGATCTCAAGGAGCGGGTCCTTGCCCTGTACCGGGAGGAAGGATACGAAGCGGCGGAGGTCGGAATTACCGCCTCCCCCACAAAGGAGCTCCACCGTTTTCTCCTGACGATCACCATCCACGAGCACGAGCCGACCATCATCGATACGATCACCTTCACGGGAAATACGGTATTCCAGGACAAGGACCTGCTGCGCGTGCTGAAGAGCCGGCCGGGCAAACCGGTGAGGAGCGGGCTGCTGCTGGACAAGGACCGGGCTGCCGTCATCGAGAAGTATGCGGAAGCGGGATACCCTGCTGCAAAGCCGGGGTCCGTCGACATCGGTTTCCGGGAAGGCAAGGCCGTGGT
>JBGQDI010000237.1:0-3520 GCA_041495765.1 Nitrospirota bacterium | reverse complement strand
CCCTTGCGGATCAGGTTCGCCATATCGCTGAAAAAACCGTGGTTGTTGTTGGGCTGCTCCATCTTCCTAATGAACTCGAGACGGGTCTTCCGGGACCTGAAGCTCCGCAGGAATTGATCCACCCGTCCCATCCAGTACTCGGCATCGGGCTGCGATGCGTAGAGCCCGCCCATGAGCGCTCCCAGGCTCGTGCCGGTGATCATCGTGATCGGCACGCGCGCGTCTTCCAGGACCTTCAGAACGCCGAGGTGCGCCAGACCGCGGGCCGCTCCCCCGCCAAGTGCCAGACAGATTTTAGGCTCCATTCGATCTCCTGTTCATCGAAAACCATCAGGTATTTAGGTATTGAGGTTGAAGACTGATGGGTAACGCAAAAGGATCAAGCGCTTAGATCTTTGCGATACCCTTGGGGTCTACTTCAGCCTTCAACCTTCGGCCTGCAAACTGAATTATCATAGCATCAGAATGACAGTGTGTAAAGGTTAATCAAGGCGTCCTGCGACAACGCGTGAGGCTGATTCCGGGCAAATAAACAGCAACTTACTGCTTGACAGGCCATTGTTGAAAATGGTATGTTCAAAACATGAACATGGGTCACGAACGCACCCCATCGCCTGAAACCGAGCAGTATCGTTCACTGCAGATTCTCCACGAACTGGCGAACGACGACTCGCTTACCCAACGCGACCTCAGCAGCCGCCTCGGCATTGCCCTGGGGCTGGTGAACTCCTACATCAAGAACCTCGTGAAAAAGGGATACATCACCGTCAAAGCGATCCCGACAAAGCGGTACGCCTACTATCTCACCCCCAAAGGCTTCACGGAAAAGACCCGCCTCACCTATTCCATGCTCCAGGATTACACCAATATCTACCGCCAGGCACGGAAGAATCTCCAAGCCCTCTTCCGGGACCTCCAGGACCAGGGCGTAAAGACCGTGGTCTTCGCCGGCGCCGATGAAGTGGCCGAGATCGCGTACCTGACGCTGCAGGAAACGAATCTGAAACTGGCAGGCGTGGTGGATATGGAGAACCCGGATGCGGTTTTTTTCAGCAACAAGGTCAGGCCCATGGAGGCCATCGGGGAACTCCTCTATGACCGCATCGTGGTGACGTCCTATCTCAAGCGCGACGCGTTGTATAAAGAACTGCTGAAGAACGGCATCGACAAGGGCATCATACTAACCGTTACAACGATCTGACGAAATGTCGGCAGGTGAAGGGGCGAAACAGCGTGAACTTAAGAACATGAAAATGCTGCATTGGTAAGTTATCAAACTCAGATCCAGGAAGCAAGGCACTCAACGTTTGCAATGATTTAAATAGAATGATAATAACTTCTGATTTTAATGAGTGATTTCCTTGGAGAGATAAATCTCAATAATGAAAATTGATACAGCTGAAATGAACCCTTTTGCGAACACAAAAAAGGAAGTCGGGTAATCATGGGAAAAGTGTATATCATCGCTGAAGCAGGAGTGAACCATGACGGTTCGCTCGAGATGGCAAAGAAACTCGTCGACGTTGCTGCTGATGCCGGCGCCGATGCCGTCAAGTTCCAGACGTTCAAGGCAGACGAGCTCGTCAGCGGTGCGGCGCCCAAAACCGACTATCAGAAGGCCGCAACCGGTACGGCAGAATCACAGCAGCAAATGCTCAAGAAGCTGGAACTCGATGAAACGGCACACCGGGTCCTTGCCAGTTATAGCAGAAAAAGAGGCATCCAGTTCCTCTCTACGCCCTTTGACGAGAAGAGCGTGGACCTGCTGGCAACGCAGATCAAGGTGCCCCTGCTCAAGCTGCCTTCGGGCGAGATCACGAACGGTCCGCTCCTCCTCTGCGCGGCACGGACGGGATTGCCGATCATTCTGTCCACCGGCATGAGCACCATTGCGGATATCAAAGCAGCGCTCGGCGTTCTTGCCTTCGGGTACACGGTCAAAAAGGAAAAGCCGTCGCTAAAAGCCTTTAAAACGGCCCTTTCATCGACGCGGGGCCAGAAAATCCTGAAGGAACGGGTCACGCTCCTGCATTGCACAAGCGAGTACCCGGCCCCCTTCGCGGACGTGAACCTGCACGCCATGGACACCATGCGGGAAGCATTCGGTCTTTCCGTCGGTTTTTCCGACCATACGACGGGTATGATCGTTCCCATAGCAGCCGCTGCCCGCGGCGCAGCTGTGATCGAAAAACATTTTACCTTGAACCGGGAAATGCCCGGCCCCGACCACAAGGCCTCCCTGGAACCCCGGGAGCTCAGGGCCATGGTACGGGCGATCCGGGACGTTGAACTGACCCTCGGGTCGGGCGAGAAAATGCCGGCGCCCAGTGAAAAGAAGAATATCGTCATAGCACGGCGGAGTCTTCTGGCGGCACAGAACATTAAAAAAGGCGAGGTCTTCACCCCGGAGAACCTGGCCTGCAAACGGCCGGGCAGCGGCCTGTCGCCTCTTCGTTACTGGGAAATGCTCGGGAAAAAAGCGGACAGGAACTATCAGAAAGACGAGATGATAGGCATATGAACCTTCCGGTCATCATACTCGGCGCGGGCGGCCATGCAAAGGTATTGATCGACACCCTGTTGCTCAGAGCGGTCGCGATCACCGGCATCGTTGACCCTGACCCGAAAAAACACGGCACCGGCATCCTGGGCGTCCCGGTCATCGGCAATGACGATGTCGTGCACGAGCACGAGCCCGGCGCGGTCCTGCTGGTGAACGGCGTGGGATCGATCGAACGACCTGTGCTCAGAAAACAGCTCTTCGACAAGTTCACGGCAAGGGGATTCACCTTCGCCAGCGTCCTGCATCCCTCGGCAGTGATCGCAAAGGACGCACTCCTCGCCGAAGGCGTGCAGGTCATGGCCGGAGCGATCATTCAGCCCGGCTGCGTCATCGGCCGCAACTCGATCATCAATACCCGTGCCTCCGTGGACCACGACTGCACGATCGCTGATCACGTGCATGTGGCGCCAGGCGTTACCTTGTCCGGCGGCGTGTCGGTAGGGGAGCAGGTGCATATCGGAACAGGGGCCACGGTGCTGCAAGGCGTCCGCATCGGCAGGAATAGCACCATCGGCGCCGGCGCGGTGGTGCTGCATGATGTTCCTGAAGCGGTTCTCCTGTTCGGAGTGCCGGGAAAGGTGATCACACGATGAAGAACTGGGAACAGGTATTGCTCACGCCGGAGAAAACGATCCGCGACGCCATCAAGGCAATTGACGCCAGCTCCCTCCAGATCGCCCTGATCGTGGATGCACGCAGGCAGCTCCTGGGAACGGTAACGGATGGAGACGTCCGGCGCGGGATCCTGAAAGGAATTTCGCTCGACCGGCCGGCAACCGAGGTCATGAACCCTAATCCCACGGTCGCAAACCTGGGCGACACCCGGGACAGCCTTCTTGCGACCATGAAGCTGAAAGAGATCCGCCAGGTGCCGCTCCTTGATAAGGACCGCTGTGTGGCAGGCATCGAGATCCTGGACAACCTCATCCTGCCGCGTGCACGGGAGAACCGAGTGGT
>JBGQDI010000236.1:0-3529 GCA_041495765.1 Nitrospirota bacterium | reverse complement strand
CTGCTGAACAACACCCGATACGTCATTGCGAGGAGCGCTTTTCGCGACGTTGCAATCGCGAACTTATGGATTTATAAACGGTCTCATAATAGTATAGACATTAATGAACAACAATAACCTGCGAACCACCCCACCTAACCTCCCCTTGGCAAGGGGAGGGAGTGTCGTAGCCCCTCCTTGATAAGGAGGGGATGGTAACCCATGTGCATGTTGCACAAAGGTGTGTTCAGGTCATGTCGTTTCTATTTCGAGACGATTAATAATTGCGAAATCGTTTCGCTACGTGAAGGTTCGTATCGGCATCTCGCAAAGACGGCTCAAAGACTTTTTCAACAACCTGCTACGTCGATCACGAGCGTTTGCCGTGGGAACGATCACTCCATCTGCCTGCTGCCCGCAGTCGCCAACAGGTAGAGGCTGAAGGAATAGTAGGCCGCTTTTTCCGCCTTCAGCTTCGCACGCGCTTCGTCAAAGAGACGTTTTGCCAGCGAACGGTCCCCCAGCTTTTCGGCAACCAGTCCGAAGATGGCGTAGTATCCAGCAGCAGCGGGCCGCAACGAGAAGCTGTCCTTTTCCAAGTCGACCCATTGTGGAAGTTCGCCGGTCCGTTGGTATCTTTCCAAAAGTGCCGACACGCCCCGGGGGAAGCGCGGCTTGTCCTCCTGCGAAAGCGCGAGCAGGATTCTGATCGCATTGCTGCCGAAATAAGGCGCCTTTCCCGGCGCAGGAGCGAACCGGTCACCCTCGAGCATTACCCAGTCGGCAGGCAGGCAGAGGCTTCCGAAACAGCACCGGTCGATGAGGAACAAGCCATCGCTGTAGACCTTGTCCCAGAATGCTGCATCGTCCGCCTGGCTGAAAAGCCGGAAGGCCGACAGGATCAGGTACGAGGGGTTCAGGAGCACGCCGCCTTCGCCGGTGAAGCCGAAGTATCCGGGCAGCAGAAAGGTGCGGCCCATCCGGACCACACTGAGGCGCGTCCTGATGTCGCGGATGATCATGAGCGCTTCGTCCCCGTACTCCTTTGCTTTCCATTTGTTCTGTCCGAGCAGCAGGGCATAAGCGATCACGATGTCGCCGTCGGTGGCGTTGTTGAGGTCGAGCACCGCCCATTCGTTGTTCGGCCGCTTCCCCCAGTGCCAGGCAAAGAGTTTGTCGGCGCGGACCTGAAGGTTGTTCCGGGTCCACTGCCATATCCGGTCGAAGGCCGCCCGGTCGCTCTGGAGCACCGCAAGCCACAGGCCGTAGCCCTGGCCTTCCGAATGGCTCGTATTGTCCTGGGCAGGATCGACGATCCTGCCGTCCTCGGTCAGGAAGTTCTGTTTATACCGGTCCCACGTCCCGTCCTGCGCATAAGCGTTCATACACGCCAGGACGGCGAGCACCAGGCCCAGGCTAATGTTTTTGAGTGGCATCTCCGCTCCGCGCCCGTTTTTCCCTGCGCTTTTTCAGCCCGTAATAGAGCAGCCAGCCGCCTGCCACGATCGCCAGGAACAGCAGGATGTAATTGAGGAACGCGTACTTGTAGAAATAATACTCCAGCTTGAACAACGTCCCCGACGTGCCGGTGAAATAGGACGGTCCGGCGCTCACGGCGGAGAGCTTCTTGACCTCCTTCAGGTCGATGAGCACGAGGTCGCCCTTGATGCGGTCCTGCACGGCAGGCTCCAAAAGCGCTCTGCCCAGGGCCGCGACCTCACCTGCCCCGGCCCCCGTCACCACCACTACCGAACGTCCCGTTTCCTCGGGAGACTGGAATTCCATGACCACCCCCCGGTCGGGCCCCAGGGAACTTGCCTGCCCGCTGAAGGCAAAGGTCGCTTCGCTTTCCCAGTCCCTGATGACCGGGTAAGGCACGGTCTTGCTCTTCCCCAGCTTCAGCGGAGAAAGCGCGAGCAGATCCTCGGGGATCGAGGCCACATCGCCGAGCACGATCATCTCCCCCTTCCAGCGTTCAGGCCGCTCGAAGCTGATGCTCGTGCCGAAGAGCGGGTAGCCGTTCTTCTGGCTGATCAGCCCCACCAGGTTCAGGGCCGCGGTAACCGTGTCCGCATCGTTCCGGGTCACGTAGATCACGGACTCAAAGCCATCGGGCCAGCGCGTGACCGGGAACCCGTCGAGCAGGAACAGCTCCAGCTTCGGCATCTCGACAAAGTGCGGCATGGCGGGGAAGAGGAACGTGGAGTTCTCGAAGACCGTGAGAAAAAAGCCCTCGGGCCGCATGATGTCGCACTCCTGGGCCACGGGGTTCAGGGTCACCTCGAACCGGACCGAGTTGTAGCCCGGTTTAAAGAGGTAAGTCGGCAAGTCGATCCGGTACCCTTCGACATTCTCGCCGCCGGCGTTCTTCAGGTGGATGACGCGAACGCTCCGCTCGTTGACCACGACGTTCAGCACCGAGTCGGCGCGCATGCCGGCGCCGTAGGCGAAGTTCAGGTCGAGCCGTGCATACTGGTTCGGCTTCACGAGGAAGTCGGCGGGCAGGCGGAAGGAAAGCTGCTTCGGATTGGGATTGAAGCCGATAAAGCTGTGCGTCTCCAGGTTCAGCATCTTCAAGGTGTAGAGCTTGTCGGTGGTCAGGATATGCCGGCCGCTGTAGCGGGAGATGTCGGGCAGCCGGAACTCCTTGACCACCATCTCATCGCTTCCCGGATAGGGCAGGTTCATGTGCGCCAGCGTCTTCGCCGCGAGCTTGATCTCCGCCGCCGAGTTCCCCGACACCACTATCAGCGCGTGCAGCGGGTCCGTTGTTTTCCCCTGCGGCAGGTGCAGGACCTTCAGGAAGGGGCCCGGCACGGTAACGGCCACGCCCCGCTGCTGCAGGAAGGACTCGACGAACTTCTTGTCGCCGATCAGAATATTGTCCCTTCCCGGCGCCAGGTCCTTCGATGTGGAGAACAGGACCTTGCGGTAGTCGAACTTGCGGGCGATGCCGGACGCCACGATCCCGGCCATGGTGGCGGTGTCGGACGTCAGGGACTCCGTGATCATATGCACGTTCCCCTGCGGCATGATCCGGGGGTCGAACAGAAAGTCATGGACCGACGAGAGCCGCAGCGGGACGGTTGCCAGGTCGTAGTCGATCTCCAGCGCCGAGTCGTAGAGGTTCAGAGTCGTCCAGAGGTTCGGCGCGCAGACCTGCTCGCACGTGGCGGCGTAGTGCTGCACGGCAATGATGTCGAGCGTGTTATACCCCGGCAGCAGCAGTCCCGCGGGGACGGCAAGCTGTTTCCTGCCCGACGGGTTCTTGCGGTCCAGCTGGATCTGCCCCAGGGGCCGGTTGTTCAGCTTGATGAGCAGATGGGACCGCTCGCCCAGCACGGAGGGGGAGTTGGTGTAGTCCAGCGTCAGGACGGCCTTGTTCACCTTCCAGCGCTCCGGGATGGGCACGGCGATCTCGTACTGGCCCTGGATACAGTGGAGGTCGACGGAGGTCACGGGCGCAAGCTCATAGAGGGGCGCCTTGTAGACCTCGGCCCGCAAGGGCGAGGCGAAGCAGCATGCGGCGATCGTCAGGATCAAGAGTTTT
>JBGQDI010000235.1:0-3575 GCA_041495765.1 Nitrospirota bacterium | reverse complement strand
CTGACGAATGGATTCCCTTATGGCTATACGGGGTTGAAGATTTCAACAACTTCAAGCTGGCGAGAATTTATGACCAAAAGGGCGGCAACGGGCCGATCGCACCCGAAGACGGGACCATGCTGATCGAGCGGGACGGTCTTCGCTTCGCCGATCTGAAGGCGGGTTCTCCGACGCGCGTCCGGGCAGGGGGCAGCGTACTTGAAGTCCCTGTCTCCGCAATCAGTTTTGATCCGGCCCAGGCGCCCGGGACGCAGGACCACCTGATCTACGCATATGCGAACAAGAAAACCTATTCGGCAATAACGGGCGAGCCGGCAAACCAGCGCTTGATTATTCGTTTCAGGAACGTGAAGTCGAAGCAGGAAGTTCAGATCGCCGCAAACGGTCTTGTCGATTATTTCGCGTCCCTGGGGATCGCGGTCGATACGGTAAAGATACCGAAATTCATGGAGCATCCCCACCAGTGGCAGTTAAACACCTTGCTGTTCATGGAGGGGAGCATCGGTTTCCTCGCCTTCTTTTTGGGAGCTGTGCTGGTTTCTCAACTCATGGCAGCAATCCTGGCCAGGCAGATCCGCCAGATCGGCATTCTGAAGGCCATCGGCGCGTCGAGGATCCAGGTCTTTCAAATATATATGGCAATGGTGCTTGCCCTGGGCGTTGTATCCGGCGCGATCGCCATACCGCTCGCTGTCAAGTCCGGCTTTGGATACGCTTACTTTGTGGCGGATATCCTGAATTTCGAGGTGCTGACAACAGCCCTGCCGCATCAAATGTATTTGTATCTCATAGCCGCAAGCCTGCTGCTGCCGATTGTCTTGTCCCTTCCGGCTATTCTCAAAGGCACGCGGATCTCCGTGCTTGAAGCGCTGACCGATTACGGCATTCAACAGGACGCGGCTGCTAAAAAGGGCCGGATGTTCAAAAAATTGCCGCTTCCGGGAAATCTCGTGCTGGCCTTCGAGAACACCCTGCGCCGCAGGAAACGCCTTGGGGTCACCGTCGCCGCCATGGCGCTCGGCGTCGCCATATTCAACACCGGCTTCAATGTGCAGCAATCACTGAAGAAGCTCCTGGTGGACGTGGACAACAGCATGAAGCACGATGTCCAGGTGGTGCTGATCAACCAGATGCCGCAAGAAGAAGCGCTGAAGTATTTCAGAAACATCGATAATATCAGCCGGATAGAAACGTGGAACGGCGGCCGCGGGGCAATGCAGAACATGATCGTCGCGACGGACGCGGGGGTGGGGATCATCGCCCTCCCGCACAACAGCGATCTTATCGCGTTCAGGTCCATAAAGGGCCGCTGGCTGAACGGTTCAACGGAACCGGAGATCGTGATGAACCAGGAGGCCGCGGCGCTGTACGATTATCCGGCGATCAACAGCTATCACACGCTCTCCGTCAGGGGAAAGCACTTCAAGGCAAGGCTCGTCGGGATCGTAGAGGAACTCGAAAAGCCGAAGATCTATATCGACAAGGAGCAGTATGACGCCTTTGCCAATCCGAAGCACTACATCAACAGCCTGATGTTCGTGGCCAGGGATAAAAGCTACGACAAGGTCCTGGCCTTGAAAAAAGACATCGAACGGGCGATCGAGCCGACCGGACTGCAGGTGCTGTATGTCATGATGCAGGCGGAGCGGGTAAAGATCATTTACGACCACTTGAAGATCATCTTCGTTACGATCGTCTTCTTTGCCCTGCTGGTGCTGATGGTGAGCGCCATCGGCATGGCATCGGCCACGAGCATCAATATCATGGAAAGGACCCGCGAGATCGGCGTGCTGAGGGCCATAGGCGCCACTCCTGGGATCATCTACAACCTGTTTGTGGCCGAGGGTATGATCGTGAGCATCATCAGCATTGTTCTGGGCCTGCTGTTGTCGTGGCCGCTCAGCATCGCAGCGTCGAAGTTTTTCGGCGATTTGATGCTGGAAGTTTCGCTCCAATATTCTTTCAGCACGATCGGCTTCGTGATCACCCTGGCTGCGACAATGGTTTTCGGCTGGTTGGCCAGCCGCGTCCCGGCCAGGAGAGCAGTCCGGGTATCCACGCGGGAGGCGCTGGCGTATGAATAAGAGCGCAGAGAATAATGCCTTCTCCCTGCCCCTGGAGGTGCTCCTGTTCGATTTGCGCACGGCCCTGGAGGTTGCCTCTGCCGGGCAAATGGTCAAGCAACCTCCGCAACAGGGTTTTTTACAAAATAGTTGTATCTTTTTTCACCGCTTCTTCGTCTCTATAGGGATGAAGCGCAACGAGGGGGTGACGGCACATGATGATGAAAGCTCCGCACCACGAGACTGACGAGATTCAAAATGCAATGAACGGACGGATACGTGAGGATGGCGTGTTTCCCAAAAAATGCTCTTGCAGCGCAAGCTACCATGAGGCGGGCTGGTTGTCTCTTCCCTTCCATGGCATATTTCGCGGAGCTGATGAAAGCACGGGCAGGAAATTCAGCCGCGACCTGGAGATACGGGTCTGTCACTGCGGATCAAGCATTGCCGTGGAGTTGAAAGGAGAATGACGTGAAAAATCTTTTGATGACATCATACTGGATCGGAATAATTGCAGATGCTGTTGCAACAGTTCTGCTATATTCGCCTGCGGCTGCCGACATAATCCTTCAGCAACAGCCGTTTCCCGTTACTCCGATCTATGTGTACGTTTCCCGGGTGGCCGGGGCATTGATGCTGGGATGGACGGTCCTGCTGTTCTGGGCGCAGCGCAAGCCTGTAGAGCGCGCGGGCATCCTCCTGATCACGCTGTTCCCGGTCGTTGCCCTGTTGGCGGCTGCCGCTTGTATCGTCGCGCAATCCGGGCAAATACCTTTGAAGAACCTTGCACCGCTGTTCATGCTGTATCTGGTTGTTTTTGTCACCTACATACCGTCCTATCTGTGGGCGAAGAAACAAATATACTAAGAGGAGGAGAGTAAAATGAAAGGCAAGGGTATCAGAGAAGCGGTTAAAGAAAGGTTCGCTGCAACGGTAAAACAGAGCAGGTCCTGCGGATGTTCCGGGAAAGCAAGCTATCTTGATGGCGATTTCATTCAGACCGCGGGCAAAGCAGCCGGGTATTCGGACCGGGAGCTCCGGAGCGTGCCTGAGGGAGCCAATCTCGGGCTTGGCTGCGGAAATCCCGTGGCCTTCGCAATGATCAAGGAGGGCGATGTGGTCCTTGACCTCGGGTCGGGTGCGGGAGTAGACTGTTTTCTGGCAGCGAACATCGTCGGCGAAAAGGGCCGGGTCATCGGTGTGGACATGACGCCCGAGATGGTCGAAAAGGCGAAGGAGAACGCGTGGAACAACTGTTACCGGAACGTCGAGTTCCGTCTGGGCGAGATCGAGAACCTGCCGGTGGACAGTGCTTCGGTCGATGTGATCATCTCGAACTGCGTGATCAATCTTTCGGCGGACAAGGATCGCGTGCTGGCCGAAGCCTTCCGAGTGCTCAAGCCCGGCGGCCGCTTCGCCGTCTCCGACGTGGTGGTGCGCGGCGAGGTCCCGGCCGAGGTCCGTAAGAACGTGGAGCTCTGGATCGGCTGCATCGCCGGCGCGCTCAAAGAG
>JBGQDI010000234.1:0-3650 GCA_041495765.1 Nitrospirota bacterium | reverse complement strand
TGGCCGCCTCGACCATGGGGATGCCCTTCTCGATGCAGGCCCGGTTCAATGCGCGCCGCTCGTCGAAGTTCGGCCGCGCCGACAGGGCGACCTGCGAAGACCGGACCAGCGTACCCGCATTGGCCGCCGTGATCCGCTCGTCGAAGACCTCGATCTCCACGTCGGGGTTCATTTCCTGCAGCGTCTTCCTGGCCTGGACCACCCTGCTCTTGCCGATGGCCTTCTGCTTCATGAGGACCTGGCGGTTCATGTTCGAGAGCGTCAGGTTTCCGGCGTGCACCAGGATGAGCCTGCCGATGCCGGCCGCGGCAAGATAGAGCGCAGCCGTCCCGCCCAGCCCGCCGACGCCGGCGACGATGGCCGTTGAGTTTCCCAGCCAGCGCTGATGACCGGGTGTAAAACCCTGAAGCATGAGCTGGCGTTTGTAGCGTTCTGAACAATGAAGGTCCATGTGATTACACTCCCCGGGTGTCGCGCCGACTGCCCTTACCGAGAAATAGCAATAACATTGCCAAAGCATATCAGTAGCATAAACGCCTGGTTAACTCCGCATGTCCGACAACAGATGGGCAGTGAATGAGCAGATGACCAGGGAATACACAGCAACAACGGGGGATGCAGCCTAAGGGCGAATCATGCGGTTCGGCAAGACATTGTCGTAGTCGCATGCTGTTCCTCGTTGACTTTGGCCGGGGCAATGCATACAATGTTGCAGCTGCGCGGTACGAAAGGAAGCCGATCTCATGAACTTCGCCCATGAACTTATCGAAATACTCGTTGCCTTCGGCGGCGGCAAAGGCGGCGAACCAGGAGATGTCGCAGTCCGGTTCCTGCTGCCGACGTTTTTCTGGGCAATGCTCGCCTTAGTGGCCTTCCGGGAATGCTGGCGCACGCGAAGCAGACAGGACCTTGCCATCGGGTTCGCAGCGCTTGCGGGCATGGCACGCGAACTGTTGATGTTCTCGGCGGAGTACGGCGGCCTGCGGGGATGGTTCGAGTTCGACGCCCTGTACCGCATCTACCCGCCGCTGGAACATGGGGCGACCATGCTGTCCGGCGTCCTGATCGCCGCCGCCTTCATCAACTACCGGCTGAGCAGACGGCAATTTGCCGTCGCCTATCTCTCTGTCTCTCTAGCCGCCATCGCCCTGCTCTATATGGCCACTGCCCTCACCTGGCCCGTCTTTCTCGACGCCCATCCACGCATCTCCTTCGGTCTCTTCTGGGGGGACATGGCGTTCCGCGTCGCCGCTTCCCTCCTGATGGCTGTTGCGATCGCGATCCTGATCCGCAGTCGCCGGCAGGGCATACGGACCTCCGACGCCGCGCTCATCGGATTCCTGTTCCTCTTTCTGGATGAGTTCCTGATGATCGTGAACCTCCTGATGAATGAACGGCACGTGGGAACCTTCGCGCCGATCAGGCACAATCTCCATATCTGGGCCATTCCCTGTTTTTTGGGCGCCTACTGGAGCGACCTGAAACAATCCCTGCGCTCGGCGCTCACCGCTGCGACGGAAGAGAAAGAAAAGACCCGCGCCATCCTCGCCGGCATCGGCGACGGGATCAGCATCCAGGACACGAACTATAAGGTGCTGTTCCAGAACGAAGTGCACAAGGAGTTCATCGGCGACCATGTTGGAGAACTTTGCTACCAGGGATATGAGAAGCGGGACACGACGTGCGAGGGCTGCCCTCTTTCAAGCTCGTTCCGGGACGGCCAGGTGCACCGGGCTGAACGCGCCCTGCCCTTCCCCGACGGGATGCACTACTTCGACATCACGACCTCGCCGATCCGGGATGCGGACGGAGCCATCGTCGCCGGCGTCGAGGCCGTGCGCGAAGTGACCGAACAGCGCCGGTCGCGGGACATGATCGAAGCGGAGCGCGAACGGCTTGCGGTAACGCTCCGGAGCATCGGCGACGCCGTGATCGTGACCGATGTTGCCGGCACGGTGTCGATGATCAACAAGGTAGCAGAGCATCTGACCGGGTGGACGAATCAGGAGGCTGCGGGCAGGCCCCTTACCGAGGTGTTCCATATCATCAGCGAAAAAACACGGGAGGTCTGCGCGAACCCCGTCGAGAAGGTCATCACGACCGGCGTGATCTGCGGCCTGGCGAACCATACCGCCCTCGTCAGGAGGGACGGCACGGAGCTTATCATCGAGGACAGCGCCGCCCCGATCCGGGACCGGGAGAGCAAGACCATCGGCGTGGTGCTCGTTTTTCGCGACACGACCGCAAAACACCGCATGGAGGAGGAGTTGGGGAAGATGGAAAAGCTCCAGTCCGTCGGCCTGCTCGCGGGCGGGATCGCGCATGACTTCAACAACCTGCTGACAGCCATTATCGGCAACATCAGCGTGGCCAAGATGCACATGGATAAGAGCGGCAAGGCTTACCTTCGTTTACTGGAGGCCGAGGCTGCTTCAAAGCGCGCAACTGACCTCACCTACCAGCTCCTGACCTTTTCAAAAGGCGGGGCCCCGGTCAGACGGGCCACTTCCGTCGTAAATATCATCAGGGAGTGCGCCACCTTCACCCTGTCCGGCACGAATGTCGCCATACAGTACGTGGTTGCCGATGACATATGGACCGTGGACATCGACCCGGGCCAGATCAGCCAGGTCTTCAACAACCTCATCATCAACGCCGTTCATGCCATGCCGGAGGGCGGGCTGGTCACGTGCAGCATCGACAACGTGGTGCTCGGCGAGAACGAATCGCCGATGCTGCGCGCAGGCACCTATGTGAAGATCGTGTTGCAGGACACGGGCGCGGGGATCCCGCCGGAGCATCTTGCCCGCGTGTTCGAGCCGTACTTCACCACGAAACACACGGGCAGCGGCCTCGGGCTTGCTTCGTCATTTTCGATCGTTCGTCGGCATGACGGCTATATCACTGCGGAATCGAAGACCGGACAGGGCGCTGCCTTCCACATCCATTTGCCCGCATCGCGCACAAAGGCCGATGTTGAGTCCCCCGATCCGGCCGACCTCACTCCCGGCCGCGGTCGCATCCTGGTCATGGATGACGAGCGGATGGTCCTGGATGTCGCCGGCGAGATGCTGAAGGACCTTGGCTATGAGGCCGCCTTTGCAAAGGACGGTCAGGATGCGATCGCGCAGTATGAACTGGCTCAGCGGAAAGGCCAACGGTTCGCAGCGGTGATCATGGACCTCACCATTCCCGGCGGGATGGGCGGCAAGGAGGCTGCCGCGAAATTGCGGGAGCTTGACCCCGTTGCAACGATGTTGGTATCGAGCGGATACTCGAACGATCCCGTAATGGCTGACTACAAAAAACACGGGTTCGCCGGTGTTATCGTAAAGCCTTATACCATCGACGGTCTGAACAGGGCGCTGCGCGAAGCCATGCCCCGGCAGGGCGAAGCCGGTTAATAGCCCGACGTCCGCAACGATGGCCGTGGCTGGTGGCCGGTCGTGAACATCCGAAGCATCATCTACCGAAGGTATCGCTCCGTCTCGCTTTCATAGTGCTGCCTCCTGCCGCAACCTCGGAACAAACCCTGGACACGGATAAAATCTGATTAAAGCTATGATCAAAGCGGATAGGTCCAAGTCGTTATCCTGTCCAAACTTGCGTCTTAAAATCACCCCACCTTCCCTCCCCTTGGTAAGGGGAGG
>JBGQDI010000233.1:0-3690 GCA_041495765.1 Nitrospirota bacterium | reverse complement strand
TCAGGGCCACGGCACAGGACAGGGAGGCCGCGCGACTCATGGGAATCAACGTTTCGCGCATGTCGATGATCGCCTTCGGCATCGGGTCTGCCCTTGCCGGCACCGCGGGCGCGCTGATATCTCCCACCTACTATATCTTCCCGCAGGTGGGGAGCGTCTTCACGCTCAAAGCATTCGTGATAACCGTGCTCGGCGGCATGGGCAGCATCGTCGGCGCCACGCTCGGGGGCGTGCTCATCGGCGTTGCCGAGTCGGTCGGCGGCGTGTATTTCGGCTCGGGCTGGAAGGACGTCATCGTGTTCGTCCTGTTCCTGCTGGTACTCCTGTTCAAGCCTTCGGGGTTATTAGGGACGTCGAAGGATTGATACAGGGTCAGACGTGCTAAACAATTAACCGCGAAGGCGCGAAGGTCGCAAAGTAAAGCAATTCTTTTAAAATTAAGAATTTATTATTTAAGTTTTTCTTAGCGTACTTCGCGGATTCCCTAAGTGGCCGTTTTTCTTTCGTAGGCTATCGCGGTTCCCAGATTGTTGTTGGCGTTTTGTTTGGATTAAGGAAAATGAAATCATTGAAGAAAAATGATCGCGGCATCAGCGCTCTTCCGGTCCTGTTCGGCATAGCGGTCGTTGCCCTGTTGTTCGCATTGCCGAAATTCGTGACCAACACCTACGCGCTCCACATTATGATCCTCATCTTCATCAGCGTCATTACCGGGTCTGCCTGGAACATTCTGGGGGGTTATACCGGCCAGTACTCCGTGGGCCACGCGGCATACTTCGGCGTAGGCGCGTACACCACGATGGTCCTGCTGCAGTACCGGCACATCGCTCCCTGGTTCGGCATCTGGGCCGGGGTCGCCGTTGCCCTGGCCACCGGCCTGCTCATCGGGTCCATTTGTTTCCGTCTCCGGGGACCCTATTTCGTCCTGGCTTCCATCGCCGTTGCCGAGATCTTCCGGGTCTCGGCCCTGAACCTGAAGGACCTGACGAACGGCGCCGAAGGGATCCTGATCACCGACATCCCGCCGCTCAGGATCGGCAATGCCGTGGTCACCGATTTCCTGTCCAAGGTGCCTTTTTACTATTCAGGGCTCGTGATCGCGCTCGCCGTCATCTGCGTAACATGGCTGGTGCAGAATTCCAAGCTCGGCTACTATTTCCAGGCGATCCGGGAGGACCAGGACGCAGCGCACTCCCTGGGCATCAACCTGACGCTCTACAAGAACATTGCCCTTTCGCTGTCCGCGATCTTCACTTCCCTGGCCGGCAGCCTCTACGGCCTCTATGTCGGGTTCATCGATCCGGGCACGGTCCTGGACCTGGGGCTCTCGGTCCAGATCGTCATGACCTGCATCATCGGAGGCATCGGGACCATCTTCGGACCGATGATCGGCGCCGCAGTGCTGGTGCCGTTCTCCGAAGCGCTCAGGAGCAACGTGATCGCACAGGCCCTGATCGACTCCGGCCTTGTCAGGGAAAGCTCGCCTCTCGGATCGTTCCTGAAAGAACAATTGTCGCATGCTCATGTGCTGATCTACGGCATCCTGCTGGTCGTCGTTATCCTGTTCATGCCGGACGGCATACTCGGCTTTATCAGAAAGCTCCTGGCAAAGAAGCGCAAGGAGGCTGCCTGATGCCGCTTCTCGAGATCAAGAAGGTCAGCAAGTTTTTTGGGGGCCTGGCCGCCAACCTCGACGTGTCCTTCGCGGTGGAAAGCGGCATCATCCTGGGGCTGATCGGTCCGAACGGCGCGGGCAAGACGACCCTGTTCAACTGCATCACGGGCTATGATCCGCCCTCCCGGGGAGAGGTCGTCTTCGAAGGCAGGCGCATGAATGGACTTCGGCCGGACGCGGTGTGCAGGCTCGGCATGGCCCGCACGTGGCAGAAAGTGCGGCCGCTCGCCAAGATGACGGTCGTGGACAATGTCATGGTCGGCGCGCTGTGCCGCACCAACTCGCTCAGCACTGCGCGTGCGGCGGCACTGGAGCAGCTCAGGGTCGTCCACATGGAGCATCGGGCGAATATCAAGGCCGGCAGCCTGCCGCTCGGCGAGCGCAAGAAGCTCGAAGTGGCCCGGGTCCTGGCCACCCGGCCGAAGATGCTCCTCCTGGACGAGGTGATGGGCGGGCTCAACCCCGCGGAAAGCGAGGAGATCATCGGTATGGTCCTGGATATCAAAAAGCTGGGGATCACGCAGATGGTCATCGAGCACAACATGAGGGCGATCATGCGCATCTCTGACCGGATCGTGGTCCTGACCTCCGGCGAAAAGCTTGCCGAAGGCGGGCCGCAGGAGATCGTCTCGAACCCGGCGGTCATTCAGGCCTATCTCGGAGAGAGCAATGCTTAAGGTCGAAGGACTGAACTTCAGCTACGGCGACCTCAGGGTGCTTTGGGGCGTGAGCGTCGAAGTGCGGGAAGGCGAGGTCGTGACGGTCGTGGGTGGAAACGGGGCCGGAAAATCCACACTCCTCAAGAACATCTCGCGTCTGGTGCAGCCCGGGTCCGGCAGCATCACCTTCAACGGCCTGGACCTGGCGAAGCTGGAAGCCCATGAGATCGTGGAGCACGGCGTCGTCCAGGTGCCCGAAGGGCGGAAGATATTTCCCCAGATGAGCGTCATAGAAAATCTGCGCATGGGCTCCTTCAGCTCTGGCGCGCGGGCAAAGCGGAAAGAGAACCTGGAGCGGGTGTACTCCCTCTTCCCGCGGCTCCGGGAACGGGAAAAACAGCTCGGCGGGACGTTGTCCGGAGGAGAGCAGCAGATGCTGGCCATCGCGCGGGGCCTCATGGGGGACCCGAAACTGCTCCTGCTCGACGAACCGTCGCTCGGGCTTTCGCCGCTGCTCGTAAAGTCCATTTTCGAGATCATCGCCGAGATCAGGAAACAGGGGGTCACGATCCTGCTCGTGGAACAGAACGTGTTCCAGTCGCTGAAGATCGCGGACCGGGGATATGTCCTGGAGACAGGCAGGGTCGTGCTGCAGGACAAAGGCGCGGCGCTGCTCGGCAACGAGCATGTGAGAAAGGCGTATCTGGGGATGTGAAAGAACCGATGCATGATCCATGATGCAGGATGCATGATTAGGGGGATCTCTCCGCAACCCTGTATTTTGCATTTTTCATCGTGTATCATGAATCTTGTATCCTGCATCATGAAAACTGGAGGTGCCAAATGTACGTTTCAGACTGGATGACAACAAAGGTCTTTAGTGTCGATCTTGACGCCTATCTTTCCGACGCGCTCTCTTTGATGAAAGAGAAGGGCATTAAGCACGTCCCTGTCGTCAAGAGCGGAAAACTCAAGGGCATCATCTCCGACCGGGACATCAAGGAGTACAGCCCGTCAAAAGCCACATCCCTCGATATTTATGAACTGCATTATATTCTCGCTAAGACGAAAATCAGGGAGATCATGACAACGAAGGCCATTACGACGACCTCTGACACGCCGGTGGAAGAAGCGGCGATGGTGATGATGGATTCCGATATCGGTTGTCTCCCGGTGATCGATAATGGGAACCTGTCCGGAATCATCTCGGACAAGGATATTTTTCGCGCTCTTGTTGACATTACGGGAGTGAGGCACGGCGGGAACCGGATCTGCGTCACCATCGAGGACCGGGCGGGTTCGATCAAGGAAGTTGCGGACATCGTCCGAAAGCACAACTTCCGCCTCCAGGGAATA
>JBGQDI010000232.1:0-3700 GCA_041495765.1 Nitrospirota bacterium | reverse complement strand
GTGGACTTCAGGAGCGTCTGCGCCTGCGAGGCTGTCCGTGCCATGCGCTGAAAATCGCCGCCCGAATGGAAGCAGGCCTCGATGATGCCGCAGAGGCAGGCGATCTGTCCCGTAGAACGGCAGGACGCTTTTTTCTCGTTGCCGAATCCCGCGCGCGCCCGGTCCAGGAGCAGTAGCGCGTCGTGGGGAGCGCTGAAGCGCAGGGCATTGGCGCGAAAGAACAAGAACCACGGACGGTCCTGCTCATCTGCCGGCAGACCGTTGATCCACCGGAGCAGCGTCTGGACCTGTCCGCGCGCAAGCACCTCCTGGCCGTGGGTCTCGATCAACAGGACCGTCTTTTCCGCCAGACCTGCTGCGAGCGAAAGGTCTATGGCGCGTACCGGGTCGCCTGTCCGCTCGAAGTATGCGATCGCGGTCGTGAAGAGCTTCTGCGCGGCGGCAGGGTTTGTTCCTGCTTGCAGTTTTTTCAGGAGGAACTCATGAAAGAGAGAATGGTAGCGGATCGCGGCCGCATCGTCGGCCACGGAAATGAAAAGGTTCCTGTTCTGCAGCTCCTGCAGCATGGACGTGACCGAGTGTTTGCCCGGAGCGGCGGTGAGCGGCAGGCCGGTCAGCTCTTGGATGAGCGGAAGAGGCAGCCAGTTCGTGATGGCCGTCCGCAGCAGAAAGTCCTGCAGGTCCGGCGCCAGCAGGGAAAAGACCTCCTGCGCAAGATATTCGAACACCGGCGGCTGCAGCTTGTCCGCACGGTCGGCGCCGAAGATGCCGCTGCCGGCCCGCGGTGACGACTGGGCAAGGTATTCATGGGTGAGCACGAGCCCGGCAGGCCAGCCTTCGGCCCTGCGGTTGATGCGCGTGCTCTCCGTCCGTTCCAGCGGCATGCCGAAGACCTCGCAGAAGAGATCGTGGGCCTCGTGGTCATCGAAGGCCAGGTCTTTTCCGGTAAGCACGCCGAGCGTACGCCGGGCGCGAAGCCTGGCCACCTCCAGCGACGGCAGGGTCCGGGAAAGGATGATGAACCGGACCTGCGGAGGCGTAGAATCTATAAGCGTCCGCAGGAGCAGGTCGAACTCTTTCGGCGAGGGGATGGCGTGGTAGTCATCGAGCACCACCAGGCACGGCTGGTGAAGTCTGCCGAAGGTCTGGTCGATGGAACGCTGCAGGACGGCTGTATCCTGAGGGGCGCTGCGGTCGCTTTGCGGAAGTGCCGGGGTGCCGATGGGCAGGTCAGGCCGGATGCGCTGCAGCGCCTGTGCGATGCCCGCAAGAAAGACGGCCGGATCGGCATCTTCCCGGTCAAGGGTATACCAAGCTGCGGGTGTTGCAAGGGATCGGAGCCAGGTCGCGACGAGCGTGGTCTTGCCCTGGCCTGCCTGTCCGTGGATGATGATCAGTTTCTTTTCATCCCATTCCTGCAGTTTGCACAGAAGCCGGTCGCGTTCGAGGGCGTGCGACGAAGAGGGAGGCGTTACTTTTGCGAGATTCAAGGAAGCTCCTGCATATTTAGCGAAAACTATGAGGGTGCAATGCCTTTTGCCCGGGCGTGGTTTGCCGACAGGCGCTCTCTGATGGGGACTGCTGCAGCTTCAGTTGGTGAGGCTTGAACCGGTTGTTGAGCGATCTTCCGACGGTCCATGACAGCGGATCAACGGTCTCTCTTGCCGGACAATGCATCGGCGATCTTCTTAAAGATCGTTTCCGGAATGACGGGTTTTTGAATGAAGAAGGCGGCCTGTTCCGCCTGGGAACTGGGGGAGTCGCCCACGTGCCCGGAAATGAAGCCGACGATAATGCCCGGACGCCGCGCGGTGAGCAGGTCTGCCAGCATGCGGCCGGTCATGCCCGGCATGATCAGGTCGGTCAGCAGCAGATCGATCTTCCCGGGATAGGCGTCGCTCGCTGCCAGCGCTGCATGTCCGTCCGCCGCTTCGAGAACGTGGTACCCCTCGTCGCGCAGCATATCGGCAATGACCTTGCGGACCTCAGGTTCATCGTCAACGAACAATATGGTAGGTTCATTCGGCTGCTTCAGGATCGGCCCTCCTCGGGAGGTCTTAACGGCTATGAATATAGCATAACGCTTTCGGCAAAGCCACTATTTCAGTCTAAAAAAACATTACGTTGACAGTATTCTTCCGGTTGTGGTATTCATTATTTTCAGCACGCAAATCGGAACGAAAGCGAATCGAAAAAGGTGACTCACGCGGAGACGCGGAGATCGCGGAGAAAAGCAAGGCTTGTGATTTTAAGTCCAGACTAAAAGTTGTTGATGCTCTCCGCGACCTCTGCGCTCTGCGTGAAATAGTTTTCGGGTTTAAAAGAATTTGATCCGTAGTTGTTCAACGAATTTACCCCGGCAGGAGACTCCGTGACCGCACTGATAGAAAAAAGGACCATCCTTCTTCCGCCGCCCACGGACGACGACCGCCGGTCGCATGCAGCGCGGATCCAGGACGCGCTCGGCCTTGGCCCGCTCGTTATCCCGCTTCCGGTCCTGAAAAAAATTCCTGCGCTGGTGAATGCCGGACAGCCCTTCCCGTGCATAATCGGCCGGACCAGGGGGGGATACGGGCTCATTGATGCCGGAGCCGAACGCTCCTATTCCCTGGCCCTTGACCTGGGGACCACGAACCTCGTGGCCTTGCTCTATGACAATGTGCACCGGCTGGATGTACTGACACGGAGTCTCGAAAATCCGCAGGTCGCCTACGGCAGCGATATAATGACCCGCCTGCATAGGGCCATGTCGTCCGGCGGGAAAGCAGTTTACGACATCCTGCTCCGGGGCATCAACGAGCTCATTTCGAGCCTTTGCCGCGAAGCCGGCATCGAGCACGGCGAGATCCATGCCATGACCGTGGCAGGCAACACCGTGATGACCCATTTCTTCCTGGGCCTCGATATCAGTACGATCCCGGTCCATCCTTATGTGCCGGTGGTAAGCACTCCCGGGTTCTTTGACGCCGGGGAACTGGGCCTTCTTCTGAATCCGGAAGCACTGGTATATGTGTTCCCGAACGCCGGAAGCTATGTGGGCGGCGATATCACCGCGGGGATCCTCTCCTCGGGCATGTTTCTTTCCGACGAGATCTCGGTCCTGATCGATGTGGGGACCAATGCAGAGGTGGTGATCGGCAACCGGGACTGGATGATCGTGGGCGCCGGCGCTGCCGGACCGGCCTTGGAAGAAGGGATCACCAGGATCGGGAAAAGGGCGAAGAAGGGGATCGTCTACGATGTCACGATAGACGGCCCCAATATTTCGTGCAAGACCTTTGACCAGGGGCCGGCCGAAGGGATCTGCGGCTCCGGCATGGTGAGCCTGCTCTATGAGCTGTACAAAGCGGGAGTGATCGACCAGAGCGGGGTGCTGCAGCCCGGCACCCAGGTGACCATGCATGAGGGCGAGCCGGCCTTCGCCATCGCTTGTGCGTGCGAGGACCCATTGTATATCACGCAGAACGAGATCCAGAGCTTCATGAAATCCAAGGCCGCCATGTTCACGCTGCTTCTGGTGCTCACCCGTTCGGTCGGCATCTCCTTTGGCGATATCACGAAGGTCTATGTCGCCGGGGCGCTCGGGACGGGCATTGACGCAAAAAAAGCGGTCGGCATCGGCATGCTGCCGGCCTGGCCTGCCGACAGGGTCGAGCCGATCGGGAACTCGTCGCTTGCCGGAGCGCGACTGCTGCTTACG
>JBGQDI010000231.1:0-3882 GCA_041495765.1 Nitrospirota bacterium | reverse complement strand
GGCGGCTTCTTCGGCAGCGCCGCAGAATTGAGGAACGCGGTCGTGGGCGTTGCGAATAACAAACCGGTCCATCTCGGCGACGTGGCCGATGTCACGGATGGTTTCGAGGAGACCGTGAAGCTGACGCGCATCGCCTTCGCCGCCCATGGCCATGAAGGGCTCGCTGCAGACGGTGACGGGGCCGAGCGGCCTGCCGTGACCGTGGCATTGGCGAAACGGCAGAAGCTGAATGCTGTCCAGATCTCGGGCCAGATCCTGGCCAGGCTCGAAGAGCTTAAGAGGGACCGGATCCCGGCGGGCATTACCGTCACCGTCACCAGGAACGACGGAAAGACCGCCAACGATGCCGTGAACGAGCTGGTGTTTCACTTGATCGTCTCCATCCTCGTCGTGATCGTCCTGCTGTTCTTCACCCTGGGATGGCGCGAGGCCGCTATTGTGGCGCTTGCCATCCCGCTGACCCTGTTCCTTACGCTTGCCATCGGCATGGTGGCAGGGCAAACGATAAACCGGATCACGCTCTTTGCGCTCATCCTTTCCCTGGGGCTGCTCGTGGACGACGCCATCGTGGTGGTCGAGAACATCCATCGCCATTACAAACTGCAGCAGCATTCGAAACTGCAGGCGGCCATCATGGCGGTGAACGAGATCGGCATGCCCACGATCCTGGCGACCCTGACCGTGGTGCTTGCTTTCATCCCCATGGCCTTTGTCACGGGAATGATGGGCCCCTACATGATGCCCATCCCGTTCAATGTGCCCGTGGCGATGATCGTTTCGCTCGTGGTGGCTTTTGTCGTGACGCCCTGGGCAAGCTACCGGTTGATGAAGACCGACCATCACGACGAACCGAAGCAGCCGCTCGAAGAGACGAGGAGCTATCTCCTGTACAAGCGGGTGCTTGCTCCGCTGCTGGTCAACGCAAAAAAGCGGAACCTGTTCCTGGGCGTCATCCTGGCGGTCTTTGTGGTCGCTATGAGCTTTCCCCTGTTCCAGGGGGTGAAGTTCCGCATGCTTCCCAAAGCGAACAAGAACACCTTCCTGGTCTCCATCGATATGCCCGCAGGTACGGTGATCGAGAACACGGACCGGGTGGCGCGCGCGGTGGGCGACCACCTCAAGCTCCTTCCCGAGGTCAAGGATTACGAGACCTTTGTGGGCACCGGTTCGGTCATGGATTTCAACGGACTGCTCCGGGGCGGGGCGTTCCGCGAGGCAAGCCACTTTGCCGACGTGCGTGTCAACCTCGTGGACAAGGAAGAACGCGCCGCCTCGAGCGAGAAGCTTGTCCTGAAGCTCAGGCCTCAAATGACAAAACTGGGGCAGGAATACGGCGCCAACATCAAGCTTGTGGAAGACCCGCCGGGACCTCCGGTGCGTGCAACGGTGGTGGCCGAGATCTATGGCCCCGCCTACAACAAACAACGCGAGATCGCTGCTGACGTCCGGGCGCTCTTTTCAAGGACCGGCGAGGTCGTGGATATCGACGACAGCGTGAAGGAGAAGCAGGACAAGTACCGACTAATCGTGAACAAGGAAAAAGCGGCGCTCATGGGCATCTCGACGGAACAGATCGTCCAGACCCTCCGCATATCGGTGGCAGGCATGGCAATATCGACCCTGCACCAGCCGGCAGCAACGGACGCCGTCGCCATCATGCTCAGGCTGTCGAAGAGCGACCGCACGGGCCTCGCCGACATGGAGAAGGTCTTTCTTTCGAACCCGCAGGGCAGTCAGGTCCCGCTGTCGTCGCTGGTCACGATCGTGCCTGCCGAGATGGACAAGGCCGTGCACCACAAGAACCTGGAGCCCGTGACCTATGTGTACGCCGAAATGGGCGACCGGAGCCAGGTCTATGCAGTGATCGACATGATGCGCTACCTCTGGAAGCATCCGGTGCCCGAGGGCTACAAGATCAAGTGGGACGGCGAGATGAAACTGACCCTCGACGTGTTCCGCGACCTGGGCGCCGCCATGGGAGTGGCACTGATCGCCATCTATCTGCTGCTCGTCGGCAGGTTCCGGTCCTTTTCCATTCCCCTGGTGATCATGGCGTCGATCCCGCTTTCCATGATCGGCATCATGCCGGGATTTGCAATGACAAACGTCTACTTCAGCGCCACGTCCATGATCGGCGTCATCGCCCTTGCGGGCATCGTGGTCAGGAACTCCATCGTGCTTTTGGAGTTCATTCTGGACAAGAAGCAGGAAGGCATGCCGCTGCATGAGGCGTTGATCGAAGCAGGCGCCATTCGGTTCCGGCCGATCGTGCTCACCGCTGCGGCGGCGATCCTCGGTTCCGCCGTGATCGTGACCGACCCGGTCTGGTCGGGCCTGGCCCTGGCGCTCATCTTCGGGATGCTGGCGTCTACGGCGCTGACCCTGGTGGTGGTGCCGGTGTTCTATTACATGATAGAAAAGAAGAATTGGGAAGGGTGAAGCTATTGCGGATCTCGGTTTGCGGATTGCGGATTTGCCCCTCACCCAACCTCTCCCCGAAGGGGATAGGAGTTTTATCAATTCGCAATCCGTAATCCGCAATCCGAAATTTAAGTTGGCCAGGACATTCTTTCACCGCTGAATAAGACCGTTAGTGGTATACTGTCGCTTAAGTCGAGCAATGAAAATAAAAAGGGCAGGACCCAAGGAACAGGGTCCTGGACCCCGGACCGGAACCTAAGGAGGGAAACAATGGGGATCAGTGCATGGCATATTATGCGGGAGAAGATCAGTGTTGCGCCGGATGCAACGGCGCTCGAAGTTGCGATGAAGATCATCTCGTCGGGACTGGCTGCAATGCCGGTCGTTGACGCCAACCGGGAGCTTCTGGGCGTCGTATCGGAAAATGCGATCCTGGACCTGATCCGGGAGGAAAAGGACCTGGAATGCGTTCCGGCTTCAGCCATCACGGTTCCTGCACCGAGCATCGCGGATGCGGCAACGCCGACGCAGGAGGTCATTTCACTGCTTCTGAAAAGCTGCTGTTCCGTGGTCGCTGTGGTGAAGGAAGGGAAGTATGTGGGAGTGATCAGCAGGCACATGATGATGGACATTTTTACTTCTCCCAACTACCCGCGCTTCGCGGCAAAGGACCGAAAAACGCCGTTTTCCTGCAAGTGAAAGAACAGGGGCCAGGGTCCAGTAGCCAGGGTCCAGGAAAGGGCTGGACCCCGGACCCCTGACCCCTGACCCTGCATCTAAGGAGGAAACATGTTTCGAGCGGACAACAAGGCGTGGTATATGGAACGGTTCATCCGGCTGCTGGCCGGGATCTTCGTGCTCGGGAGCGTGCTCTTGGGATACTTCGTACACCCGGGGTGGTTCGTTTTTACGGGCCTCGTAGGCGCGATGCTCATGATTTTTGCCTTGACAGGGTTCTGTCCCATGAGTATTATACTCTACGCTTTCGGTGTGCGAGAGCGTTGTAAATGCTAGTTTTTAGCGTAGTTTTTTTCCAGAAGGAGAAATGATCATGCCCTTTTACGAGTATCTGTGCGGCGCCTGCGGCAAGGACTTCGTGCTGCTCCAGTCGATCACGGCAAAAGAAGAAGATACGGTCTGCCCCTATTGTGACCAGAAAAAGGCAAAGAAACTCGTTTCCAAGTTCTCTTCAGCCGGTTCAAGTTCAAGTTGCAGCATCGGCGGCGGCCATTCCTGGGGAGGCGGCTGAGGAAGCTGATCGGTCCGCCGTGAGCGGATCATAAAATACCTGAATGGGCCTGAGCGTCAGCGAGATGCTCAGGCCTTTTTGTTCATCTCGAACAGGACAAATCGCAACCCAAATTTGCCACGAAGACTCGAAGTCACGAAGAACTACGAAAACCTTTTAAACATGGTTTTATGAAAGCGCAAAGGCAGTACTTTGTGTCTTCGTGCCTTCGT
>JBGQDI010000230.1:0-3912 GCA_041495765.1 Nitrospirota bacterium | reverse complement strand
GAACGTGCATTCGGGATATTTCTTCTTCGCCAGTTCGATGAAGTTCTCGTTGATGTCGACGCCCGTATATTTCACCTTGATGCCGCGCCGCTTCAGGAAGCGGTAAAAGTCCCCGGTCCCGCATCCGTAGTCCAGGACCGTGCTGTTGTTCAGCTCCGCTGCCGATGCGATATCGGCAAGCATATGGTAGCGTTTGAGCTGCCCCTGCGGCGTCCAGCGGAGCGCTTCGGGCCGGTCGCCGAACTGTTTGAGGTGCCGGTTGTAGAAGGACAAGAGCTGTTCTTTTGAATACGGATCCATTAACGACCTCCCTCGTGCGCCGGTATTTTACGGTATCGCGCCGGGGAAATCAAGGGCATAAGACTTTAGCAGTCGCTCGATTTCGTAACCGCGGTTCCCGGGAGAGAACGTTTTTATTCGTCACAATGTTTTGCTTGACAAAATATTTTGCTTGGCTTACTATGCGCAAGTTTCAGAAGTTGTGGTAATTTAAAATTTAATAGCAGGGAGTAGAGTATGACACCAAGTACCTATCTTCCGGAACACTTTTTCCCCGTAGCAATATTCCTGTTGCTCGGACTCGTTGTGAGCGTCGGCATGCTGGTTGCCGGATGGTTCATCCGTCCGCGGAACCCCTATCGCGAAAAACTGCTGACCTACGAATCCGGCATCACGCCCTTCATGGACGCCCATCAGCAGTTCTCCATCCGTTACTACATCATCGCCATGCTGTTCCTGATCTTCGATATTGAAGCCGTGTTCCTTTATCCCTGGGCCGTTGCGTACAACCACATCGGCCTCTATGGCTTTGTGGAAATGGTGATCTTCGTCATCATCCTGCTCGTCGGTTATTTCTACGCATGGAAGAAGGGGGCGCTCGAATGGGAGTAGTCCAGAATCTTTTTGAAGACGGGTATATCGCGACCACCGTCGATGGTTTCCTCAATTACTGCCGAGCCAGCTCAGTCTGGCCCATGACCTTCGGCCTCGCCTGCTGCGCCATTGAAATGATCCAGTATTATTCCGCCCCCCAGCACGACTTTGACCGCTTCGGCACCGTGCCCCGGCCTTCTCCCCGGCAATCCGACCTGCTCCTGGTCGCCGGCACGCTTACGAAGAAGATGGCGCCCATCGTGCGCCGCGTTTACGATCAGATGCCCGAGCCGCGGTACGTCATTGCCATGGGAAGCTGCGCCGGTTCCGGCGGTATCTTCAATACTTACAGCGTGGTGCAGGGCTTCGACAATATTATTCCCGTGGATGTCTACATACCGGGCTGCCCGCCGCGTCCTGAGGCCCTGATGAACGGCATCATCAAATTGCAAGAGAAGATCAAGAAAGAGCACTATATCCGGAAGTAATACACCACATATCCTGATCGAAACCGAGACCGCAGACATCGTGCGCCGTGCGGCCCGTGACGAGGTTGTATGGATCCCTTACAGATCGCTAAGATGGTAGAAGAAAAATTCTCCGGTCAGGTCCTGGATACGGCGACCTATGCCGGCCAGGTCGCGATCATGGTTAAAAAAGACCTGATCCGGGACATCTGCCTGTACCTCAAAGATGAACCTTCCCTTCTGATGGACCACCTGGTCGACCTGACCGCCGTCGATTACTCGACCTACCCTGGAAACACCGGCCCCCGCTTCGAAGTCGTCTACAATCTTATCTCTACCGAGTACCACCATCGCATTCGTTTGAAGGTGCGTGTGCCGGAAGAGGACCCGCGGGTCGACACGGTTTCATCCATCTGGCAAACAGCCAACTGGCACGAACGCGAGACCTTCGATCTCATGGGGATCAAGTTCGATGGCCATCCCGACCTTCGCCGGATCCTCCTGCCCGAGGACTGGGAAGGGCACCCGCTTCGGAAGGAATACCCGCTGAAAGGCTATTAATGCAGAGGCCGGAGAACAGGGAAGGGAAGCAAGAGATCCGTCCCGGAACCTGAACGCTGAACTCCCGACCCTTTTCTACAGGTGAAAACATGTCCGCTTCTTCGACGAAAGAAATAGTCCAAAAAGAGATTACTCTGAACATGGGGCCGCAGCATCCGGCCACCCACGGTGTGCTGCGTCTGGTGCTCGATCTACAGGGCGAGACCGTCGTGGGCTGCGATCCCCGCCCCGGGTATCTCCACCGCGGGATCGAAAAATGGATGGAGAGCAGGACCTATCATCAGATCATCCCCATGACCGACCGGCTGGAATACATCACCTGCATGAACAACAACCTCGGCTATGTGGTCGCTGTCGAGAAGCTTGCGAATATCGAGGTGCCGGAGCGGGCCCACTTCATCAGAACGCTGATGGCCGAGTTGACGCGGCTTTCAGGGCATCTGGTGTGGCTCGGAACCCATGCCCTGGACATCGGCGCCATGACGGTCTGCATGTACACGCTGCGGGAACGGGAGTTTATCCTCGACCTGACGGAAATGGTGACCGGAGCACGCCAGACCGTCAGCTATGTCCGCATCGGCGGCGTACGCAACGATATCCCCCGCGATTTCTTTGACAAGTGCCGTGAGTTCACCGAGCTCTTCCCCAAACGGCTTGAAGAGTATGACACCCTGATCCGGGAGAACCGGATCTGGCTCCAGCGCACCGTGGGCATCGGTGTGTTCTCGGCCAAGGATGCGGTCAACTACGGTCTTACGGGCGGTACGCTACGCGGTTCCGGCGTGAACTACGATCTGCGCAAGGTAGAACCCTATGCAGCCTATGATAAAATCGATTTCGATGTGCCGCTCGGCAAGAACGGCGATGTCTATGACCGGTACATCGTGCGCATCAACGAGATGCGCCAGAGCAACCGGATCATCAAGCAGTGTCTTGAGATGATGCAGCCCGGCCCGGTGGTGACGCCGGACCCGCGGTACGCCATTCCCGAAAAAGTAAACGTCATGAAGAGCATGGAGTCGCTGGCCCACCAGTTCGTGCTCATGAGCAAGTGGGTTCCCATGCCCAAGGGCGAGGTCTATGTGGCGACCGAGGCGCCGAAGGGCGAACTGGGCTTCTATATAGTAAGCGACGGCAGCGGCCGGCCCTACCGCATCAAGATCCGCGCCCCCTCGTATGTGCACGTGAGCGCCCTGCCGAAGATGGTGACCGGCCACATGGTTGCCGATGTCATCGCGTGCATCGGGACCATCGATATCGTGCTGGGTGAGGTCGACCGGTAAATTGCCGGCGAATGCGGTATGAAACTGAGAGAGATCATCAAGCTGCTGAACGCAGAGGTCCTCGTCGGTGAGGACCTTGTCAACGGAATAGACGTGGACCGGTGCTACAGCGCCGATCTCATGAGCGATGTGCTCGGCCGTTCTCATGCGAACGGCATCCTGATCACGGGGATCACGAATCCCCAGGCGATCCGGACCGCCGATATCGCAGACATCCAGGCGGTCTGTGTTGTGCGCGGAAAACAACCTGAAGCGGAGGCGGTTGCCCTGGCAAAGCAGAAGGACCTGCCTCTGTTCATCACGAAACTGGGCATGTTCGAGGCGTGCGGCATCCTGTACACGAACGGGCTTCGGGGCGTGGCCGAGCGGCAATAAGCGATGGCACTTCAGCAAAAAGAGCAGGTGCCTCCGGACCGGATGACCAAGACCCAGGAAATGGTCTATGAGCTTACGGTCGGCGAGGTCATGCCTCCGACGATGGTCACGGTGGCTCCGGAGCAGACCATGGCAGAGCTCAGGGTCCTTTTGCGGGACAATCGCCTGTCTGGCACGCCGGTGGTCGAGAACGGTAAGCTCGTAGGGATGATCAGCATAGAAGACCTGATCAACGCCCTTACGGATAATGCGATCAATGCTCCCATCCGGGAGCGGATGAAGACCAAGGTCGAATGCCTCTATGCCGATGAGCTCCTTGTTCACTGCATAGCAAAATTTTCCAAGTTCGGGTT
>JBGQDI010000229.1:0-3924 GCA_041495765.1 Nitrospirota bacterium | reverse complement strand
CTGTGCATTCCGCAATCCTCGATCGCCTGATGCGTCCCGTCCGCCTTGCGAAAATGGACCAGGTCATGGGCGCCCTTTTCGTTCAGCTCTTCCCTGGTCCAGCCGAGGAGGCGCTCCGCTTCAGGGTTCATGAACGTGATCTTCCCCTGCAGATCGAGCACATAGATGCCTTCGGCCAGCGTTGAGGTGATGTTCCGCAATTTTCTTTCACCGGAGAGGAGCGCGTCCTCGACCAGCATCCGCGTCTCGGCCATCCGGTTGAACGTCCTGGCCAGCTGCCCGATCTCGTCGTTCGAGCGGACGGGCACCCGGGCGTTCATGTCCCCGCGCTCCAGCGCCTCTGCGGCGACGGCGAGCAGGTGAAGCGGTTTGGTCACCGATGAGCCGAAGAGGACCGCAGCAACGCTTCCTGCCAGCAGGAGCAGAGCGATGGCGCCGATGATCATTGCCATGATCTCGTTGATGTCGCGGTCCACCGAGGTCTGCGACATCCCCAGATATACCGTCCCCGCCCCGCTCTTCAAGAGCGGCACGGCGAACTCGTGGATCACTCCGCGCTCGGTGCTCAGGTCCCTGATGGAATAGTTCCCGTTCCTTTGCGCTTCGCCGGGCCCGTTCTCCTGCAGGTCCACGGGGAAGCCGATCCCGAACGTGTGCGCAACGACCTCGCCCCGTGCGTTCCGGACATAGATGTATTCGATGTCGGTCTCTGCGCTCCTGATCTCCCTGAGCAGCAGCGAAAGTTCAAGGAACTTCTCCGTCAGCACGGGATTGACGCTGTCGCGCGCAATGCTTCTCGCTATTGCGAGCCCCCGCTTCTCCAATTTCACGTGCAGTTTTTGGTGGAGAACGGTCTTGGTGAACAGGACCAGCGTCAGCCCCATCACGAGCACCAGACCCAGGAGGGCCAGAATGAACTTTATGCGCAGACTGATATTCGGCATGGGCGTTATTCTTTGTACTTCCCTTCCTTTACCTGTTTGTTCATGAACGATTTCATTTCCCGTATCGTATCGTAGGCATGGTCATCGAGCAGCACGAACCGGTCGATCATCATGTTCTTGAGGATCTCCCGGCCCTGTGCATCCTTATGAGCGTTCAAAAAAACGTCCCTGATCCTTGCCTTCAGCAGGGGGTCCATGCCCGGCCGCACAACGACCGGCGGGATGCCGTAGGGCGGGGACCTTTCAATGATCTTTGTCTTTGCCGTAAATTCCGGGCCCTTGAGATTGTCATATTCCCAGATCAGGCTGTCGACTGCGGCGCCGTCCACGAGTTTCTCGGCGACCGCTTTGATGGACTTGTCGTGCGAGCCCATATAAACGACCTTGCTGAAGAAACGCCTGGGCGAATGGCCCGCCTTGGCGAGCATGTAGGTGGGCACCAGCGTCCCGCTGTTCGACAGGGGGTCGGTGAAGGCAAAGCTTCTGCCCTGGAGGTCCAGGAAGCTCTTTATGGGGCTGTCGACAGGCACGATGATATAGGAGTAATAGACGGTGGTGCTATAGGCCTGGGGCGCAGCCAGAAGCTCCATGCCAAAGGCCGCATGACCGTCCACATAGGGGCCGCCGCAGACAAAAGCTACATCGACCTTGCCGGACCTGACCAGTGCATTGATCTCGGCATAATTTTCTCGGTCCACCAGGTCCACGCCCCTGCCGAGTTTTTCGCCTATATAATCAAGGAATTGTTTATAGTAACCAAACCCTTCCTTAGGCGTGATCATACCGCCCACGGCGATCCGCAGGTGGTTCGCATGCAGGTCCGCTGCTTTAACGGTTGTTGCTTCTTTTGTTTCGAGGCTTACCTTACGCGGTTCGTCGGAGCCGTTGCACCCCGTCAACCCTAGCGAAAATGCCACGAGAAGCATCAGGTATACCGGATTTCGGCTCATGGGAAGACCTCCTGCCGCATCTGTTCCAAGCTCGGACATAAGTGATTAATTATAGCAGAGTCGCTGTTGCTCCGGATAGGGTCCATTTTTGTGTTTGCACGCTCCCGGCCGGCATGTTATAGTGTTCAACACCATGAGGGGAGGGGTTATGGGGCAAAACATATCGATCAGGCTGTACACGCTCAGTACCTGCTCACACTGCATGCGGACCAAAAAGTTCTTCAAGGAGAACGATATCGAGATGGAGGCCGTTGATGTGGACCTCCTGTCCGGCCCCGAACGGGAAAAGGTCATGGACGAGGTGAGGAAGCTCAACCCGGACTGCAGCTTTCCGACCATCTGCATCAATGATACGGTCATCGTGGGTTTTAACGAAGAAAAACTGAAGAAGGCCCTGAAACTGCCATGACGCCCGAAGCGCTGTATGCCATCTTGTCCAAATATGCCGAGTCGCAGGGCATCCGCCTGAACAAGGACAAGCCCTTTGTCATGGATATTCTGCAAGGCTTGCTCACGAACGAAGGCCGTTACGGCTACCGCTCCTGCCCCTGCAGGCTTGCCTTCGGAGCAAAAGAAAAGGATGCGGACATCGTCTGCCCCTGCGTCTACCGCGACCCGGACATCAAGGAGTTCGGAAGCTGCTTCTGCGGACTCTATGTTTCCGTTGCATGGAACGAGGGGACCATCGAACACCGCCAGGTGCCGGAGCGCAGGCCGAAAGAGAAACGGGTGATGTGAGAAGTACAGGGTTCGGGGGCCGGGGTCCAGGGGCCAGAGCTCAAAGTTCAGAATACGACATACAAAGAGAAGGAAGAAGCGATGAAAAAACAGCAGAAGGAAAAAGCCAAAAAAGCCGATATGCCTGAATTCCTGTTCAAGGAGTTCACGCCTGAGGAAGACAAGCTCTACGAAGAAGCAGTGAACAAATACCGCGAAGCCATTGCCGCCGGAAAGAACCTGCGTCAGGCATACGAAAGCTATGCCGTTGTTGACAAGGAACTGGAAACGGTCATTCAGGCGGATTTCCTGAAGATCATGATCGCCGACCTGCACTTCGGCCAGGGGAAGTCGCTTGCGGAGGTGGCAGCGAAGCTCGCCGTGCCGAACGACCTGATAAAAGACACCAAGAACCGGATGCTGCAGGAAGCAGGCGTTACTGCCGGGAACCAGTTCGGCCAGACCTACGGCAGTGTGACGCCGGAAACGGACGACTAAGGAGCACAGACAGGATAGAATATGAAACGTAAGGGCAGCCCCGCTTGGGGTTGCCCTTTTTTATGGCCGATTGTCGTCGGGAAAAATGAGAAAGGCAAGTGCGGCTCTCGCAAAGCTCGCAAAGGACGCAAAGGAAACCTGGGGCAAAGTCTTAAGACATAAGGCATGTCCTGGCTTGCGATCCTCCTGGCGAGCTTTGCGGCCTTTGCGAGAAACAGCTTGGGTCTGAGGTCTTTAATGAGAAAGGTAAGGCAAGTCCTGGTTTAAGATCTTCTTGGCGAACTTTGCGGCCTTTGCGAGAGACGCTTTTGGTCTGAGGTCTTGCTGTGGATCTCCTTTGCGCTCTTCTGGCCTTTGCGACAGACGCACTGGGGCCTGCTACAGCCTTATCAGGTCCTGATGATCGTCCTCATGGGGATTGACATGGATCATGACGTCCCCGACGTTGGTGAAGTGATCAAAGATGAGCTTCTTGACGGACGTGGCGATGGCATGGGACTTCCGCACGGTCATCTCGGGGTCCATGTCGAGCTTCAGGTCCACGATCAGGTACTGGCCCGAGCGCCGGCACCGGATCTCGTGCACATGCTCGACGCCTGCCACGCTTTCGGCAAGGACCCTGATGCCGTCAACGCAATCGTCGGCAGGCTTGCCGTCCATGAGGTCGTGGGCCGCGCCCACGAAGGTCTCATAACCGATATGAAAAATGAAGAGCGACGTGAGCCCTGCGGCAATGGGGTCGAGCACGGTGAGCCCGAAGAAGGCGCCGGTGACGCCCACCAGCGTGCTGACGGAGGTGATGGCGTCCTTCCGGT
>JBGQDI010000228.1:0-3941 GCA_041495765.1 Nitrospirota bacterium | reverse complement strand
CTGAAAAAGATCTTCAAACCGTAAAACCGAACCCATACCTACATACTATCTTCCGGTAACATTTAATTATGAAGCAACTGGCTGAGTTTCAGCTTCGAAAAACCTGACAACACTTTGATGCAAAAATTTTCTGTTTCATGTGCCAAGGACAGATTTATTGCTGATGGCAGCCGCAATTGTGCAGTTGGGTCTGGATATTTATATTGATCGAATGGCCGGAATAGACCACAAGATAGCGGATATGTTGGTTGCCGAGGAAGATTACACTGATCGTTCCATGGCGGACTGATGCATTTTCAAGTTTATATTCCCGTGTAATCAGAAACTCCGTTGACGAAGCGGGGGCTGCAGCTTAAATCCTTATGGCATGAGTGACTATGGACAAGGCTGGATCGCTTGCCCGTTGCAGGCGGTCATGCTCCGGGCATCTGGCTGCACTCGTTGAACACCCGCAGCCTGCATACCCGGCAGCGTTCCGGGTCAAGCCGGGGAACGAGCGCACGGATGGCCGCTTTTTTGGAACCCAGGATATTCTGCTCCCCGATGCGTTCGACATACCCTCCCCGATGGAGCGTCTCGAGGACCTCGCCCTTCAGCGAGCAGAGATAGAGTTTTCTGCCCTCGAGGCGCAGACGATGGGCCTCATTCGCCAGGGACTCCGCGCCGGCCACATCGATGAAGTTGATCCCCCCGCCCACGATCAGGATATGGGCCTGTTCCGGGCTCGCGCGCGCCACAGCGTGCAACTCCTCGGCAAAGTAATTCACGGCGCCGAAGAAAAGCGAGCCGTCCACGCGCACGATCTTGAGCTGCGGGCATTCGGGGAGGTCTTTCTTCTCGATATTGATGAAGCGCTGGTTGTCGTCCTGGTGCTCGGCGACGAGCGTCACGAACCCGGGATGGGACGTCCGGTTCAGATAGAGCAGCAGGGAGAGCATGACGCCCACATAGATCGCAAACTCCAGCTCCACGAGCAGCGTGGCAATGAAGGTGACGGCCAGCACCGTTGCCTCCTGGCTGCTCGTCCGGATGATCGTCGCAATATGATGGAAGTCAATGAGGTTCCATGCCACCATCAGCAGCACTCCCGCCATGGCCGGGATCGGCAGATAGGCCGTGAACGGGGCGATCAGGAGCAGGATGAGCAAAAGCGCTGCCGCGGCGAACACGGCGGCCAGGGGTGTTTTCGCCCCGGCGTCGAAGTTCACACCCGTGCGGGTGAACGAGCCCGACGAGGCGTAGCTCGAGAAGAAACTGCCGACCATGTTCGCCAGGCCCTGACCGATGAACTCCTGGTTGCTGTCGATGCGCTGGAGGGAGCGCGTTGCCACAGCGCGGGCGATGGAGACCGCTTCCGCCAGGCCGAGCATTGCCACGGCCAGGGCCGCGGGCGCCAGGCTGCGGATGTTCGCCATCGAGAGGTCGGGAAGCGAAAACGGCGGCAAATGCGCGGGCAGCGGGCCGACAAGCCGCACGCCGTGCTCTTTCCCTTCCAGCAGGAGCGACAGAACGCTCCCGATGACCATGGCGATAAGCATGCCCGGTAGCTTCGGAAGATATCGCTTGAACAGCAGCGCGAACAGAAGCGTGGTCATGGCGATCGCGACGACCATGGGATTGATGTCGGAGAGATGCCGCAGCAGGTCAGCCCAGACATGGATGAAAGCGTGGCGCTTCGAACCGGGAATGCCGAGAAAGTTGCTGAGCTGGCTCGTGCCGATCAGGAGCGCGGCGCCGGCAGTGAACCCCACCACCACGGAATGGGACACGAAGTTGACCAGCGCCCCGAGCCGCGCAACGCCCAGGGACAGCTGGAACAGGCCGGCCAGGAACGTAATGGTCAGGACCATCTCGATGTAGGGAATGCTGCCCGCCTGCGCCAGAGGGCTGACCGTCGTGAACAGCACAATGGAGATGGCCGTGGTCGGGCCGGAGACCAGGTGAAAGGACGAACCGAAGAACGCGGCAATGATGGCGGGGACGATGGCCGTATAGAGGCCGTACTCCGGCGGCAATCCTGCGATCATGGCAAAGGCCACGCCCTGCGGCAGGACGATGATCGCGCCGGTCAGGCCCGCCGGGAGATCGGCGCGCACGGTCCGCCGGTTGACCAGCGGCCACCAGTCCGCAGCTGGGAAAAATCTCCCGATCAGTGCACGGGGATTGTTCACGGTCTGTGCCTCTTGCTCAATGCTTGTTCTCCTTGCCGCAACCTGCTCCTTCCGGCGCGAGATATGCTTAAGACCATTATATCCCGAAACCGGACAAACCGGGACCAAAAGCATTTCACGCAAACAAGAGCAGAAAGACCCTCTATCTCCTAAATCCCTCACGATCTCCCTTGAACTGTTCCAAAGCCGCTTGTGCCTGAGTTTAGTTTTCCGCTCAATTAAATTCCGCACTCCACATTTGGCAATCTCTTAAGCGATGACGTCGCTACCCTTACTCCAGAATTCGTCCTTGAGCCAAAAAATGTCGAGGATGGCATTGTCGCCCCATCATGGATACTAAACGCCACTCAAAAAACAAGTCAACCTCGGGCAGAACGTTCCGAAAGTTTTCTGAAGGCCAAAAAAATGCATTATCAAGAAGAAAGACCCACCCTGATAACTTTTGCTGACGATTTTTACCATTCATGATTATGTTGATTCTTTTCGCTTATCATTATATAATCTATGATGAGTATCCCCACTGGCATACCGACGGTATATTTGGACAATCCCATTCCAAGTATCGGAAGTCTCCGTGGGACTGTACGATTGTTGATTTTATCTTGGTGATGAAACTTGTGCTTTCCAGGCAAATAGTTCAGTACCCCTAAGGGGATAATTACCAGAGAGTAATACGGGAGAATATGGCGTTTACCGGAGATCTAGAAAATCTGCCCATAGTAGACATTATCCAGTTGGTCCACACAACGCGGAAGTCGGGCATTTTTTTTGTTAAGGGGAGCAGGGGGGAGAGCAGGATCGTTTTCAGCAACGGATCTATTGTCGGTGCGAATCATCTCAACGGCAGCGTCCGCATCGGGAGCGTTCTGGTAAAGACGGGCGCCATAACGATTGATGACCTCAAACAGGCATTGAGCCTTACCAAGGACGTTGCCAGGGACCATCAACCGCTTATGGTTACTTTGATGCAGATGGGCAAGCTCAAGCGGGACGACGCTGCCCGAGGGCTAAAAAAGCTGGTCGAGATGACCGTTGTTGAGCTGATGAGCTGGACCAAGGGCACCTTTATGTTCGATACGGACACGATCGTCTTCTCTCCGGAAGATAGGGCTTCTTTCGTTGACATGGAAGAACGGGACCTGGGAGTCGATGCCCAGATGGTCCTGATGGATGCGATGCGTATCTTTGACGAGCGTGAGCGTGACCGCGCGAATGGAAAAGAGGTGCCGGCCTTTGAAGCGCTCTATGCCGATGTCCTTCCCGGGGAAAACGCCGCTGAAACAAAAGGAGAACGTTCAGCCATTACCGCGGATGATCTCGGGCTTGCCGATATCGATCACCTTGAAAAAAGAATACCCCGGCCTGTTTCCGAAATGGAGATCTTCGATCCGATCGAAATCCATCGCCAGAACATAAGGGAAATCCTCACCGGGTTTTCTTCCGCAGAGCAGGAGACCTTTGTCTCTTTTCTGAAGAAATCCGTAGCTCGCAAGCCTGCGCCCGACGCCGCGGCGCAGCAGGCGGGCAAGGCCGTTGTCATTTTCAGCGGTGATGACCTGATCAGGCATTCACTCATGACCATCTGTAAAGAGGATGGAGTACCCGTATTTGCAACGGACAACGAAATCGACCTCGAACGGATCATATCGCAGTGCCTGTCTGCCATGAGAATGCCGGTGGTTGTTTTTGACAGTCCCGTACGATCGCAGGACGCGTTTACCGAGAAGAAAGTTCTCAGCATGCGGACCGCGGTCATGAAGAAGCATGCTG
>JBGQDI010000227.1:0-3986 GCA_041495765.1 Nitrospirota bacterium | reverse complement strand
GCGGCCCGAGGTGCTCTTTCCCGTGAAGTTCGGCGGCCGCGTGGTACAGTTCAAGGACGAGCACGGCCAGACGCATTATCACTGGGTGGACACGGAAGAAGTGATGGCCATGGCCTACGACACGCCGGTACCGGGCTACGACACGAGCACGGTGAACAACATGCGGCTCTGGGCCGCCAAATCGTCGCGCGACTTCAACCTCAAGTACTTTAACGAAGGCAACTACATCAAGGCTGTGGAGGACAAGAACGAGTCCGAGAACCTTTCCAAGGTGCTCTATCCCGACGACACGACCCAGATGGGGCGCGAGCTCCGGCTGAAGCAGCAGTATTTTTTCGTCTGCGCATCGCTCGAGGACATCCTGCGGCGCTTCACCAAGTTCCACCACAACCTGGACGAGCTGCCGGACAAGGTCGCCATCCAGCTGAACGACACGCACCCGTCCATCGCCATCCCCGAGCTCATGCGCGTGCTGCTCGACACCCATCACCTCGACTGGGACCGCGCCTGGGACATCACGCGCCGCACCTTTTCCTACACCAACCACACGCTCATGCCCGAAGCGCTCGAGACCTGGCCCGTTTCCCTCTTCGAGGCCGTGCTGCCGCGGCATCTGCAGATCATCTACGAGATCAACTTCCGCTTTCTGCAGGAAGTGATGCATTGCTGCCCCGGCGACACGGATCTGCTGCGGCGCATGTCGATCGTGGACGAGGGCGGCGGTCGGCGGCTGCGCATGGCGCACCTGGCCATCGTCGGGAGCCACCAGGTGAACGGCGTGTCCCAAATCCATACGGACCTCATGAAGCAGACGATCTTCTCCGACTTCGAGAAATCGTTTCACGGTAAGATCATCAACATCACGAACGGCATCACGCCGCGCCGCTGGCTCAACCAGTCCAACCCGCGCCTGTCCGCGCTCATCACGTCGCGCATCGGCAAGGGCTGGTGCCGCGACCTGTCGGAACTGAAGAAGCTCGCGCCCCTGGCCGGGGATGCCGCCTTCCGGAAGGAGTTCCGCGCGGTCAAGCAGGAGAACAAGAAGCACCTGGCCGGGATCATCAAGATGCGGCTCCGGCTCGACGTGGACCCTGCGTCGCTCTTCGATGTGCAGATCAAGCGCATCCACGAGTACAAGCGCCAGCTCCTGAACGTGCTGCATATCGTCACCCGGTACAACCGGATCCGCGAAGGGCGCGTTGCCGGCCTGGTGCCGCGCACCGTGATCTTCGGCGGCAAAGCGGCGCCCGGCTACGCCATGGCCAAGCTCATCATCCGTCTTATCCACAGCGTGGGGGACATCGTGAACCACGATCCGGCGACCCACGATCTTCTAAAGGTGGCGTTCATCCCGGATTACAATGTGTCGAACGCCGAAAAGATCATCCCCGCCTGCGACCTGTCCGAGCAGATCTCGACGGCCGGCACCGAGGCTTCGGGCACGGGCAACATGAAGTTCGGGCTGAACGGGGCGCTTACCATCGGCACGCTCGACGGCGCCAACATCGAGATGAAGGACGAGGTCGGCGACGATAACATCTTCATCTTCGGCCTCACGGCGGACGAGGCGGCAGCGCTCCAGGCGAAGGGCTACGATCCGCGGGAACACTACCGTGCGAACGCGGAGCTCAGGCAGGCGCTGGACATGATCGGCTCGGGCTTCTTCTCCCCAGACGCGCCCGGCCGGTTCAGGCCCATCGTCGACTCGCTTACCACGTACGGCGACCATTACCTGCTGCTCGCGGACTATGCATCCTATATCGCCGCCCAGGAGCGCGTCGACGCGGTCTTTCGCGACCCCGAGGAATGGACCCGGCGCGCGGTCCTGAACGTGGCCAACATGGGAAAATTCTCAAGCGACCGTACCATCAAAGAATATGCCGACCGGATCTGGGACGTGAAGCCCCTGGCCGGCCAGAAGCAGTGACCATTCCACTCAAGGAGAACGTGAGACCATGAAAATATCAGAGAGCATCAAGCAGGCGCTGGACAAAAAGAAGTTCAAGAACCTGAAGGACGCGGCAAAGTTCCTGGACATCAGCCCTGAGCTTCTCCGGGTCATCCTGAACAAGGGGCATCTTCCCAAGGACCGGACGCTCACGACCATCGCGAGCAGGCTGGGCCTGGACAAGTCGGGACTGATCCTGTCCGCCCACCAGGAAAAAGTGCCCGCCGACGTGAAAGGCTTCTTCCTCTCACCCTCCCAAACGCATTATAAGGAAGGGAAGCGGATCTCGCCCTTGTCCTCGGAGCAGACCGATTATCTCAGCAAGATCCTGACCCAGGCGGAGATCCAGCTGATCAGAAAATACCGGCAGGTTTCGGACGAAGGCAAAACGCAGATCATGGGGTATGTGGACTTCACGTACGCGTCACGGAAGAGCAAGTAGGGCGGCACTTGGACACAGATAGGTAGTAACTATTTCTACCACGGACACACGGAATACAGGGAAGCGGTTATAGGAAGTTCTGGTCTTTCCGGGTGGTCAGTGTGTTCCGTGGTTAAAAATCTCTGTTCGTTTTAATCTTCTCTCCTGCTCCCTGCCTCATCCAGCCTTTTTTCCAGCCGGTCCATCCTGAAGTACAATAAGCTCTTTATAAACGACGGCGAATGCAGCGGATCATCCTTCATGCCGAAGAGATGGCCTTGGCAGCCGCATTCGCCCGAACCGAATCCGGGAACGGACCATTCGGTGACCGGGCGGAGCGCCTCGGCAATGCTGCAGGAAAGCTCTTCGCTGGCCCTGATCGGCAGGACCGCGGTAACCTCTGCCATTTCCCGCAGATGATCGATGGGCGAGAGGAGCCGTTTGCGATGCAGCTGGTGACGGGCAGCGCGCTTCCCCAGGTTGTTCGGCGCAGAGGCGACATAGCAATAGAACCCTTTGGCCAGGGTGACCGGGCCGGCGCCGAAGGCATCGATCCTGCGGTTCCGCGCAAGATGGAGGACAACGATATAGCTCCCGCGGTCCTGCGCTTCCTGCTCAATGGTCCTCCAGGGGACCAGGAGCTCCCGCACTGTGCTGCCGAAGCTGAGGTCCGGTTCCCAGGCAACGGCCATTGCCCTGATCATGACCTTGTCCCTGACCGCAAGCAGCGTCCGGCTGAACTCGAGGTCGGTGTGATAGTCGGGCATGAAATAGTCCGGCACGGGAGAGTGGACGACGAACAGCACGGCGGTTGCCACGCCCCTATCGGCAAGAGCGGCAAGCTCCTCCAGATGGCGTCTGCCCCGGTCCGTCACGGCATCGGGGAACATGGCGATGCGGTTTCCGAAGAGGGTGCATGATTTCACTTCGAGCACGATGTCCTTCGTCCCCCGGCGGAGCAGGAAATCGAAGCGGCTGTGGCCGATCGCATGTTCGGCTTTCTGCACAACGGCCCCTTCGAGCCCGGGCACCCGGTTCTGCTCGACCAGGTGCCGCGCCACGAGGTTATTGACATGGGTATGCAGCATCACCGGAAGGCCGTTGCGCTCCACGCCGATGACGAGGAAGGGGACCTTTCTCTGCGGTGACAGCTCCTGCCGTACAAGGAAGAGCTTCGCATCAGGCAGCAGGAGCTCGTGCATCCTCCCGGGGTTCGGGAGATAGGCGCGCACGGACCTGCCATTGAGCAGGCAGTGGACGATGAAACGGTTCGGCCGGGAGAGGAAAACAGCGCTGATGATGTCGGTGAAGAGGATCATATTTTCCGGCTAACCTTTTGACACGGATAAGGGCGGATGAACGACGGATCAGGGCGGATACAGCAAGAGATACGATGTACCGGAAGGGCGAAGCCACTCTTCATGAAAAGATCCGCTGGTATCCGACTCTTATCCGATCTTATCCGTGGCAAAGTACTAGGGTTCATAGCTTAACGCAGTTTCTGCGGAACAATTCTCTGCGCGGCAGGTGGGGCAGGCGTCACGACGCGTTCGGTCGTGGAACGTCAGTGTCCAGCGCTTCCCGGACCTTCCTGAGCAGATCGTTGGGTGAGGCGGG
>JBGQDI010000226.1:0-4052 GCA_041495765.1 Nitrospirota bacterium | reverse complement strand
CTCAACGTTCCATTTCCTCAGGCGGTATATAGAGGTCCAGTCCCTTTTTCATGCCCTCATGGTAGCTGAGCCTCGGCGCCGGACGCGTTCCCACTTTTTTCCGGACAGCCTCCAGGGAGGCGGCGCAGACCTTGAACTCGGGGATCTTGGCATTGGGGTCCACGGCATTCAGCGTCAGCAGGTTCACTGCAGCTTCACGGAAGTGGAAGGGGATGAAAATGATCCCCTCAGGCACGGTGTTCGTGACGCGTGCTTTTATCTCGAGGCTGCCGCGGCGCGTTTTGACGCGCGCCGGGTCGCCATTGCGGATCTCAAGCCGTTCCGCGTCCGCGGGATTGATCTCGACGGTGCATTCGGGTTCTTCGCGTTCGAGCGTAATGGTCCTTCTGCACATGGTGCCGGTGTGGTAGTGGAAGTAGCTCCTGCCGGTGGTCAGAATGAACGGATATTCGTCGTCAATGGGCTCGGCCGGCGGGATGAAATCGACCGGAATGAACGCGCCCATGCCGCGGGTAAACTTCTTGCGGTGCAGATAGGGCGTGCCGGGATGGTCCATGCCGAAGCAGGGCCACTGAAGGCCGAAACCGGCGTCGAGGCGGTGGTGGAGGATGCCGCCGTAGGACGGCGTAAGGATGGCGATCTCTTCCATGATCTCATGGGCCGCGCGGTAGTCCATGGGATAGCCCATGAGCCGGGCAAGGCTGCAGATGATATCGTAATCCGGTCTTGAATCGCCTACCGGCGGTATGGCTTTCCTGATCTTCTGGACCCGGCGTTCGGTGTTGGTAAAGGTGCCGTCCTTTTCAGCGAAGGTCGTGGCCGGCAGGATCACGTGGGCATACTCCGCGGTGTCGGTGGGGAAGATGTCCTGGACCGCGAGAAAGTCGAGCTTTGCGAAGGCCTCTTTCACGTGGGTACTGTCGGGGTCCGAGAGCACCGGGTTCTCGCCCATGACGTAGAGGGCGCGGATCTTTCCTTCGTGAATGGCATCCACCATCTCGGTGAGCGTGAGCCCCGGCACGGCAGACAGGGGCCGGGACCATGCCAGTTCGAACTTCTTTCGCGAAGCTGGGTCGGCCACTTTCTGGTAGCCGGAGAAGACATCGGGAAGCACGCCCACATCGCAGGCGCCCTGCACGTTATTCTGGCCGCGCAGCGGGTTGAGGCCCGTCATGGGCTGGCCGATGTGCGCTGTGAGCATGACCAGGTTGGCGCAGGAACGCACGTTGTCCACGCCCGTGATGTGCTGGGTGATGCCCATGGAATAGAAGAGCATGGACCGTTTTTCCGACGCATAGAGACGCGCCGCCTTGCGGATATCGTCGGCGGGCACCGAGGTGATCCGCTCGGCGACCTCCGGCGGACAGGCCAGAACGCCCTTCTCGTAGGCATCGAAGTTCTCGGTCCGCTGGCGGACGAAGGAAACGTCCACCAGGCCTTCGGTGATGATGACGTTCATGATCGCGTTCAGGAGCGCAACATCGGTGCCGCTCCTGTGCCGCAGGTGGAGGTGGCTGAACTGGGCTATCTGGGTGCGCCGGGGGTCGGCCACGATGATCAGGGCGCCGCGGTCCCGCGCTTCCAGCATGTGCATCCCGATCATGGGGTGCTGCTGGGTGGTGTTCGACCCGATGACGAAGATGATCCGTGCGTCCCTGATCTCGTCGATCGAATTGGTCATTGCTCCTGAACCGAACGCAGCCGACAGACCGCCGACCGTGGAAGAGTGTCAGAGTCGAGCGCAATGATCGACGTTGTTCGTGCCGATCACCGCGCGTGCGAATTTCATGAGCACGAAGTTGTCCTCGTTCGTGCACTTGGCGGACCCCAGGACGCCGATGGCGTCGGGGCCGTAGGTGTCCTTGATCTCGGTGAGCTTTGCCGCAGTCCTGTTGAGGGCTTCTTCCCAGGTGGCGCGCCTGAAGGCCGCGCCTTCCTTGACCAGGGGGGTCGTGAGGCGGTCGGGATGCTGGACGAACTCGTGGCAGTTCCATCCCTTGACGCAGAGGGTCCCGTGGTTCACGGGATGGTTGCGGCTCGGCGATACGCCGGTGATGATGTTATTCTCAACATGCAGGTACAGGCCGCATCCGCAGCCGCACCAGGGGCAGGTCGTTGATATCTTATTCATTGAAGCGGATTATAACACCGTCTCAGGATAAAAAGCAATAGAATGACCCGGTGTTCCTCGTTCCGGCAAACAGGCCAAATGCGCACGGTGCAGGTTTGCCGGCATTGACCGGCAGCGCGATCGGGCGGAAGCAGCGGCAAGGATGCTGAGGCAGAGCATTTTTGACCGTTACGTACTGCAACGGAATAGCCGGCCCTATGCTATATTTGTATCATTGTTCTGAAAAAGGAGGTCCGCCATGAACCGATGGAAATTGGGTGCGGCATGTGCCATAGGGGCTGTACTGCTGGTCGCGGCCGTACCGAACGTTTTTGCAAAGACCATGGCCGGGGCTGCGGAGATCATGAGCCTGGAAGGCGGGGGCGATGTGCGCGAGAACGAGTCTTTGCCCTGGAAGCCTGCGTTGGTCAAGCAGGACCTCTTTCAGGGGAACCTGGTCCGGACCGCGGCCTACAGCCGCATGGGCATCCTGTTCCGCGACCGGACGCAGATCCGTCTGCGGGAACGCTCCGTGCTCCTGGTCAAGGACATTCCGGACCCTGCGGGGAGATCAGGCAGGACCGTGCTGCGCCTGAGCAGCGGTCGTGCCTGGACCCAGTCCAAGACCGTGCCGCGCGGGCTTCTTCTGGAGACGCCCTCGGCAACTGCAGCCATTCGCGGAACGGACTGGGAACTTTCCGTTGATGCCGACGGAGCTTCGACCATCACGGTCTTGAGCGGGGAGGTGGAATTCTCCAACGACCGCGGCACGCTTATGGTCCGCAGGAACGAGCAGGCGCGGGCCGAGATGGGGAAGGCTCCCGTGAAAATGGTCATTGTCAATCCAGCGGAGCGCGTCCAGTGGGTCACCGCCTATACCGTGGAGCCCCTCCGTTACCTCGTATTCAATTCCACGCAGGTGGACGAACTCCAGCGCGGCCTGGCGAACGCGAGATCGGACAGTGCAGGCCAGAAGGCCGAGCAAGGGTCCATTCTTGCCGATCTGGGGCGATGGCGCGAAGCGGAGGACCAGTTCACGGCGGCCCTGTCGCAGGACCCGGCGAACGGGAAGGCGCTTTCGGGCATGGCATTCGCATCGCTCCGGCGCGGAAAGGTCCCCGAAGCCGAGGAGTATCTTCGGCGCGCTGAACAGGTTGGGAAGCAGGCAGACAAAGAGCTCATCGGGCTTTGCCGTGCGGCAGCGTTCATCCAGAAGGAGCAGATCGGCGCAGCAACCGAGCTGGTCGAACAGCTGGTCAGGGGAACAGGCCAGCGTCAGGCCGCCCCGTGGCTTGTGCAGTCGGACCTCCTGTTGTACGCAGGAGAAACGGCAAAGGCAGAACAGGCCATCAAGGCAGGTCTTCAGCGATTCCCCGATTCCGCGCTCCTGTATGTTCAGCAAGGCAGGATATTCCTGCTGAGCAATCGTTTGGATGCGGCACGGCAGCAGGCGGCCCAGGCGCTGGCAAAGGACGGCAGATCGTACGGAGCGCTGGTCCTGAGTGGAGACCTCGCGCGGCTGGAAGGGGACGCTGCAGCGGCGAGCGAATACTATGTCCGGGCCGCGGCCGTGAAACCCGCTGATGACCGTGCCTGGTACGGCCTCGGCGTGGTGAACACCGAGAAGGAGGACGTGGGCCCGGGAAGGAAGGACCTGGGAAGGGCGCTTGAGCTCAACCCGCTGGGGGCAGGGTACCAGGGCCAGCGCGGAACGCTCGAGACCTTTGCCGATAATTTCTCGCCCGCTCGCGAGGCCTATCAAGCGGCGCTCGCGGCGCAGCCCGGGGATTATGTGGCCTTGACCGGCCTGGGCATCCTGGAGATGAAGCGGGGCAACACCGAGCAGGCACTGGACGCCTTTCTCCGCGCCGAGCTCCTGGAGCCGCGCTATGCACGCGTCCATCTGTACAAGGCCGCGGCCTACTACCGGCTCGGGTACGTG
>JBGQDI010000225.1:0-4061 GCA_041495765.1 Nitrospirota bacterium | reverse complement strand
CCCAAAAAATGAGAACCTATCAGAATTTCAAATCTGAAACGATTGATATAAGTTCATAAGCCGCGTAGAACAGCACACAATGCGGCACCCTAATCTCGTTCCCCTGCCGCTCTCCCCGCTTCTCAATTTTCTTTTCCCTTTTCCCCCGTTTTTGTTATAATGCGCGCATGCGACTTTCCAAAGACATGATCAAGTACCTGAGCGATGCGATCGCGGCGAACATCGAGACCAAGGGCCTTGTCGAATATGAGGTGCCCAGGAGCGCAATTGCAGAAAAAATCTCCGAGGTGATCACCGCGGACATGCTGGCCGAGGACAAGTTGAACAAGGACGTCGAAAAGATCCTGGCTGCGCACGAGGCCGAGATCGCCAAAGAGAACATGGACTACCGCAAGATGTTCGATCTCACCAAACAGAAACTGGCAAAGGACCGGGGGATAGTGCTTTAATTGCGGATTGCGGATTTCGGATTGCGGATTAAAAACCAATACGGCGGGGAATAGTATTATGCGTTTAAGCGAAGACCGGATCTCCCATGTGTCACACCTGATCCAGGACATGATCATCCGGAACAGGAACATCGACATACTTCAGCCCGAGGAACGCATACTCCGGGAGATCAAGCGGACCATTACATCCGAGCTCCAATACGAGGACGAGGCGGACGCTGCAGCGCGCCGCACGATCCAGTCCCTGTCACGCCGGGTGCCCGAGGGAAGCCGCGAATGGGACGTCCTTTACCGCAAGTACGTGGAAGAGGAGCTCACCAGGAGAAAAAAGGCTTGAAAAAGTTCATTTTCCTCGGCCTGGTCCTGTACAGCATTTCTTCCAGCCTTGGATTGTTCCTCAGCCAGGACCCCTTCGGCCTTACCATGATGTTCTGGCTTGCAGGCTTCGTTCTACTCGCCTTCGCCGTCTTCTATACTTCATACGTCTCCCCTGACCAGCTCAAAGCCTTTCCTTATATAACGCTCGGAGTCATTCTGCTCAATTTCGTCGTGCAGGTGACCGGCGGCATCCACTCGTCGCTCTGGCCCGCCTATTTCCTGTTCGCCGTCCTCATCGCCGCCTTTTCCCAATACCCGCTTGGCAAGACCTACACTGCCGTCGGCCTCATCCTCGGCATCGAGACCGCGAACCTGTTCGCGCCGAAAGAGGCCCAGGCGTTCCGATGGGAGGTGTACGCGGGACATGCCCTGTCCCTTGCCGCCGTCTCGCTCGTGACGGCGCATATCATGAACCGCGTCCGGTCCAAAGAACAGCAGGTCCGGGAGGCCCACGAGCAGCTGCTCGCCCGCGCCGACGCCTACGATCCGCTCTCTGCAGAGACCAGGCTCGACGATGACAACCGACAGCTCTCCAGCGTCAGCGCGGCCCGGGATCAGGAGAATGCCTTCGCAGGGCTCATCGATTTGATCTATACGTTCGTTCCGGCCCACACCTATGCCCTGTTCATGAAGGAGCCGATCGGCAATGAAACAGCTTTTGTGCTTGAAGCGCGCAGAAGCGATTCCGGAGAGCGCACCCTTCTGGCGGTCGGTGAGAAGCTGACGCCTGACAGCATAATCAATGGCTGCGCCAGATGTACCCAGCCGCAGTACCTGCCCGACAGAGAACCTTCACAGGGAAAGCTCGGCTATTATATCCAGCCCCTCCCCGTGCGCTCCCTGCTGGTTATTCCTATTGCGCGGGACAACGAAACCATTGGCGTACTTGCCGTGGACAGCCTCGAAACCGGTGCTTTTTCCCTCGAAACGCAGGATATGCTCTCGCGCTTTACACCCTTCTTCCTCCAGATCATCGACAAGATCCGGGTGTCCCGGGATCTGGATATGCGGGCCAAGCATTTCAAAGAATTTCATGATATGAGTTCGGTCCTGAACAGCAGCCTGGAACTCGGCGAGATCCTGGAGCGGCTGGCGAACGAGATCAACACGATCGTGCCCCATGATTTCTGCGTCTTTGTCCAGTTCGACGAGAAGAACAAGGATGCGGTCCTGGTGCACCAGAGCGGCGTCGTGACCATAGAAGGCGAGGCCCCCTCGCTTGCGTCGAGGATCAGGTCGGCATTGACGCAGGAGACCACGGGCGGGACGACGGACGAGCAGCACTTCCCGGTGGAAAACAGCGCCATTCTGAGCCAGATGCTGCGCCAGTGGGAGCAGGGCCAATCAGCTCCCTATCATTTTCCGGACCCCGGGGCCCAGGGGCGGGAGATCGGGCTTTTCGACGATAGGACCAGACTTACCAAACCGCTTCGATCGCTATCCTGCTGGCGGCTCGCCGCGGGCGAAAAGTTCATCGGCGCCTTTTTCATCGGAGCCGTGCAGGCGAACGCCTTCTCGGAGTACCAGCGCAGTTTCCTCGATACGCTGATGAACCAGGTTGCGGTCGTCATGGACAATGCCATCCTTCACCGCCAGATCAAGAACATGGCCCATACCGACGGACTGACGGGACTGCTCAACCACCGGACATTCATGGTAAAGATGGATGAAGAATTCAAACGGCTCGACCGCGCCGAGTCCCAGCATTTTTCCCTTTTGCTCTTCGACATCGACCACTTCAAAAAGGTGAACGACGAGCACGGCCACCCCGTCGGCGATGTTGCCCTGAAGGCCGTGGCCGGCGTCATTCGCCAGGTGGCGCGCAGCATTGATTTTGTGGCCCGGTACGGCGGCGAGGAGTTCGCCATCGGCATGGTGGGCGCCGATACGGCAGGCGCGAAGATGATGGCTGAGCGCATCCGGAAGGCTGTCGAGAACAACGTGATCACGGCCGGAACGATCACCCTGAAAAAGACCGTCAGCATCGGCGTTGCCTCCTACTATCCGGGGTGCGGGAAAAAAGAGGTGCTCATTGCGCAGACCGACAAGGCCCTCTACCATGCCAAGCACACCGGCAGGAACAGGGTCTGCCTCTATAGCGACGTCCAGGATGCCGATGCTGCCGTAGTACCGTCAGGTGGATAGACTGAAGGCTGAACCGGCAGGTGAATAGACTGAAGGCCGAAGACTGAAGACTAAAGGTAATTCCGTAGGTCAAGTGTATATCTTCTATCCCCTCCTTCAACCTTCGGCCTTACCACCTTCAGCCTGAATTGCCCCTTATTAAACCTTTTACCCACATCGGTGTCTCAATAAGTGAACGGCCTTTCTATGGACCAGGATAACGAACTGATCGACAGATTTACCGCAGGCGACCGGGAGGCGTTCAATGTCCTGGTGCAAAAACACCAGAAACCGCTCTATGCCCTGGTCTATCGGATGGTGAGCAATCATGACGATGCCGCCGATCTCCTGCAGAAGACCTTTATCAAGGCTTTTAGCGGATTGTCCGGATTCGAACGGCGGTCGAGCTTCAAGACATGGCTCTACCAGATCGCCATCAACCTGGCAAAGAACACCTATCGTGACCGCGCGAAAGTGCAGCACGTTTCGATCGAAGACGTCGTGATCGCGAAGGACCCCAGGACGCTGGACGCCCTGATCCGCAAGGAACACCATCACCTGCTCCTGCAGGCGGTAGGATCGCTGCCTGAAAAGCAGCGCATGACCCTCACGCTCAGAGTGCAGAACGGATTGAAGTTCGAAGAGATCGCGACCGTCATGGAATGCTCGCTCGGCACCGCAAAAGCGAACTATCACCATGCTGTGCAAAAGATGAAGGCCATGCTGAAGGATAAGGAGGGCAACCCGTAGCCGGGTCACCCACTGCCATGTGCAACGACAACACTATACAGGAGCTCCTCCCCGAGTATCTGGCAAAGACGCTCGATCCGGGCTCTATCACCCGCGTTGAACAGCACCTCGCCTCCTGCGAGGACTGCCGGATGGAAGCAGGGCTGCTGCGCCTGATCGCCGAGGACCCCGTCCCCGATCCGGGCGATGCCTTCTGGGCGGGGATGCCTGACCGGATCTACGGTGAGCTCTCGGCGGGAAACCGCCCGAAAAAGCGTATCCTTTTCCCCGACATCTCAAGTTGGATGTTCATGCCGCGTCTGGCATGGGCATCGGCTTTGATCATCGTCATTGCCGCGGTCTCATGGTTCATGGTCCGCT
>JBGQDI010000224.1:0-4087 GCA_041495765.1 Nitrospirota bacterium | reverse complement strand
GAAAAACTGTCGACTACGGGAACGATCGATACGACGATCAGGAACCTCTGGTTCAATCATAATGGTGCGATCATCAAGAACGAGCTCCGTGCGCTCGAAGAGGACCTCGACAAGTATCCCTTCCCCGACTTTGAGCTCGGCTCTCAGTATGTCATGGATGAGAACGGTTTCTCTCCCCTGAACGAGAAGCACATGAAGGGCGAGTACAGTATCATGACCTCGCGCGGCTGCCCCTACAGCTGCCGTTACTGCTACAACAACTATCGCAGGCAACACTACGAAGGAAAAGGGAAATATCTGCGTGCCCGCAGCATCGGGAATGTGATCCGTGAACTAAGCCTGGCGAAAAAGGTCTTTCCGGACCTCCAGAAGGTCAATTTCTGGGACGATAGCTTTGTCGCCCGTCCCATGAGCGATTTCGAAGCATTCCGCGACCTGTACAAAAATGAGGTCGACCTGCCCTTCTTTGCCCTTATCGAACCTATGGCGTTCAACCCCGACAAGATCAAGCTTCTCAATGACTGCGGCCTGCAGAGCCTGCAGGTCGGCATTCAGACGGGAAGTGAGCGAGTGAACCGGGAGGTCTATAACCGGCAGGTATCGAACAAAAGCGTTTTGGAAATGACAAAGACGCTGAGCTCCATGGGTATCACGGTCGTGTACGATATCATCTTCAACAACCCCTACGAAACGCCCGAGGATCTCCGGGAGACCCTTCGCCTGCTGCTCGCCTACCCGAAACCGTTCACTGTCCAGGGGTACAATCTGATCTTTTACCCCGGCACCGCACTCACCGAACGTGCGCTGAAGGACGGCTACATTTCCCAAAAGCCGGATCAGGAGGACTTCTCGACGATCGAAGGCAAAGCAGATTCCCCTATTGCCATGATGGGCAGCAGCGACGTGAGCAGCAGATTCTATACCATCAACTATGCTTCGGACGAAAAGGCTTACCTGAACGCCGTCATCTCTCTGCTGGCCTACCGGTATGTGCCCCACTTCCTGATCAGGTACTTCGGGAATGCGGAAACGCCGTTCAGGAAACTGCAGTTCAAGGCATTTGCGCGGTTCTACAGCATGGGAGTGCGGGTGGTCGGCCTGCTCATGAGGGCCAGAGACCGCTGGTCCGGCAGGAACCGGTAAAGGTACGCGCGTGAACAAGCCGGCCATATCGATCGTCATCGTGAACTACAATTCCCCCGGGCTCATCGCGCGGTGCCTTGCCTCGATCGATGCCTTTCTGGGAGGTCTGAACAAAGAGGTCATTGTCGTAGACAACCATTCCCACGATGAGGCCTTGGACGACCTTCAGCGGAAATATGACTATCTCAGGATCATCCGGCTTGCCGAGAACAGAGGCTTCGGACAAGCGAACAACATCGGCGTCGAAAAAGCCTCTTCCGACTGCGTGCTGCTGCTCAACTCCGATACAGAGCTCATCGACAGCTCGTTCAAGGACGCGCTTCAAATCTTCCGGCAGGGGCCGGCAAAGACCCTTTGGGGACTGAAGCTCCTCTGGCCGGACCGGAGCTTTCAGAATTCCTATTCCCGCGAGGTCCGGTTGCTGGACATTCTCTGTACCTATTCGCCGCTGGCGCGGTTCACCCGGTTCTCACGGAGGGTCAGAGAGCACAAATATGACGGCCGACAACTCCAGGAACTCCAGGAGGTCGAAATCATCTACGGCACCGCAATGCTGTTGTACCGCGATGATTTCGTGGCGCTAAAGGGCTTCAGCAGCCGTTATTTCATGTACTTCGAAGACATCGACCTCTGCGATCGATTCAGGGAGCAGCTCGGCGGGCATATCTACTACTACCCTTTTTCTGCATTAGTCCACCATGTCCAAGGGAGCGCGCGGACAAAGCGAGGCGCTTTCAACGCAATGTTCCTGAAGAGCAAATATGCTTATGGCAGGGGAAAATTCGGGGCTTCGGGAATGTTCCTCATGCTGGTACTGGACATCCCGTTGTTGACTGCACAGTACCTTTATTACCGGTTCATCGCCAGGGGTGGGAACTGATGAAGAACCGTTCCACCGATGGCGGGGCGGCAGTTCGGCGGACGGCGACCACGGCAGCAAAGGAGCGACGTAACGTATGAAACCGCTTTTTTCCGTGATCATCCCAACATACAACCGGTCGGACAAGCTTCGCCGTGCTCTTGGATCCGTTGAGGACCAGACCTTCAAGGATTTCGAGGTCGTCGTATGCGACGACGGTTCGACCGACGATACGAGAGACGTCGTTGCCTCGTTCAAGGACCGGCTCGAGCTGACCTACCTGTATGAGGAGAACTGGGGCGGGCCGGCCCGGCCGCGGAACATAGGCATTCGCGCCGCCCGGGCGGAATGGGTCTGCTTCCTCGATGCTGACGACTGGTGGTATCCGGAAAAACTGGCAACCGTGGCCCGTTCGCTGGATTCGGCGGACATCCTGTATCACGACCTTGATGTCTATCCGCGCAAGGCCCTGCGGCTGATCAGAAAAATTCGGGGCCGGGAACTGAAAAGCCCCGTGTTTGTCGATCTTATGGTAGGCGCCAATGCCCTGTCCACTTCCAGCGTGGTGGTGAAAAAAGCGCTCGTCCAGGAGGCCGGTTGTTTCATGGAAGACAAGGCCATCATCGGCATGGAGGATTACGATCTCTGGCTGCGGTTCGCGCGGATATCGGAGCGCTTCACCTACCTTCCCCGCAGCCTGGGGGTCTACTGGACCGGCGAGACCAGCTTGACGGAGGTCTCGGAGCGTCAGATCAGCCGGTTCACGACCGTTTTCCAGAACCATGCGAAGCATCTGCACGGGGACGATAGAACGCAGGCCGAGTTGCTTCTCTCGTATTCCACGGCCCGGATTAAACAGCAAATGGGATCGTTCGACGAAGCACAGGCGTTGTTCACGCAGACAGCAAAGATCAGGGACTCGAAGTTCAGGATAATGTCACGATTCATGAAGAGCCTGATCCGCTGCAGGGCGTTCCTCCCTGCATCATGGATCAAGATTTAGTTGCAATCCCTCAGGCCGATCACGCGGCCACAGCACCTGAGAGATCGCTCAACAGAAGGACAGGTATGAAGATCCTGGTGACCGGCGGAGCCGGATATATCGGAAGTCATGTCGTTCGACAGTTGACCGAAGCGGGATACACCGTTGTGGTCGTAGACGACCTTTCCACGGGATCTGCCGACGCCCTGATCCATGGCGAGGAGCTGATCGTTGCGGACCTTGCCGACAGGGATGCCGTGCGTGCTCTTTTCGATCAGCATGCGTTCACGGCGGTTCTTCACTTTGCTGCGTCGATCGTTGCGCCGGAGTCGATCATAGACCCCGTCAAGTACTATGCGAACAATACGTGCACTACCGTGAACCTTCTCGATGCGTGCACCCGCTTTAAGGTAAAACAGTTCATTTTTTCGAGCACGGCCCTGGTGTATGGGCCCTCGGAAACCGGGGTCTTCTCTGAGAACAGCCCCACCGTCCCCATCAATCCCTACGGGACCTCCAAGCTCATGAGCGAATGGATCCTGCGGGATGCGGGGCTGGCGCATGATCTGCGTGCGGTGGTGCTTCGATATTTCAACGTTGCCGGAGCCGATCCCCTGGCGCGTATGGGACAGCGGTCACCCGTGGCCACCCACCTGCTCAAGGTCAGCTGCCAGGCGGCGCTTGGCATGAGAAAGTCTGTTGTCCTCCACGGGAGCGACTATCCGACCCCTGACGGGACCTGCGTCCGTGATTATATCCATGTCGAAGACCTTGCAACGGCGCATCGTGCGGCACTGCGGCACCTCGAACAGGGCGGACAGTCTCTCACGCTGAACGTGGGCTACGGCACCGGGAGCAGCGTCCGCGAGGTGGTCGGTATGGTCCGCGAGGTGAGCGGAAGCGAGTTCGCGGTTGAATCGGGCCCGCGCCGACCAGGGGATCCCGCTATGCTGGTGGCAAAGACAGACAGGATACGTGAGCTCCTGCATTGGCGGCCGCAGCACGCCGAACTGAGGACCATTGTCGCCGATGCCCTGCGCTGGGAGAAGAAACTCGCTGCCCTGGCTCGAAAATAGGGTCGTGACATGGTTCGGACGATCAGG
>JBGQDI010000223.1:0-4163 GCA_041495765.1 Nitrospirota bacterium | reverse complement strand
CTGCAGGAGAGCGAGGCCAAATACCGCGACCTGTTCGAAAACGCCAACGACCTGATCCAGAGCGTGGACATGGACGGCCGTTTTCTCTATGTCAACCGTGCATGGCTCAGGACGCTGGGCTACACCCGGGAAGAGGTCTCCCTCCTCACCCTCGGGGAGATCATCCACCCCGATTACGGAAAACATTGCGCAGCAGCGTTCAGCAAGGTGCGGGCGGGCGAGGACCTCGGACGCGTCGAGGCGGGTTTCGTGGCAAAGGACGGGAGTACGGTCATTGTCGAGGGCAGCATCAGCAGCCAGCTGCAGCAGGGGAAACCGGTGGCGCTCCGCTGCATCTTCTCGAACATCACCGGGCGGCGGTCAGCAGAAGCGTTCAACAAGAACATCCTCGAGAGCGTGGATGAAGGCTTCATTGTCGTGACCCCGGACTATCGCATCACGCTTGCGAACAAGGCCTTCTGCGCATCGGTCAAACTGGACGCCCCGGAGGTCGTGGGCAAACATTGCTACGGGGTCTCTCATCACTCGAGCCGCCCCTGCTTCGAAGAAGGGGAATCCTGTGCGGTCCGCGAGGTGTTCCGGACCGGCGAAGCGCACACCGCGGTCCATATGCATTTCGACAGCAAGGGAAACCCCATCTATATGGAGATCAAAGCCTATCCCATCAAGGATTCGCTGGGCAAGGTCATCTCCGCCATCGAGGTGCACAACGATGTTTCCGAGCGAAAACGGCTCGAGGAACAGCTCAGGCACTCCCAGAAGATGGAGGCAATCGGGACGCTGGCCGGAGGCGTTGCCCACGATTTCAACAATATCCTGACCGCCATCATCGGATACGGCAGCCTGCTCCAGATGAAGATCGATCCCACCAGCCCGCTGCGGGCCAGCGTGGACCAGATCCTCGCGTCCACCGAGCGTGCGGCGAACCTGACCCAGCGGCTCCTTACGTTCAGCAGAAAACAGACCGCGGTGCTGAAGCCCGTGGACCTGAACGCCATCGTCGGAAGGGTCGACAACCTCCTGGGTAGGCTGATCGGCGAGGACATCGAGATCAGGCTCAACCTGCGCCAGGCCGGCCTGAGCGTGCAGGCCGATGCCGGTCAGATCGAGCAGGTGCTGATGAACCTGGTCACCAACGCCCGGGACGCCATGCCGCGCGGCGGAGTATTGTCCATCGCCACCGAGACCATAGCCATCGACGAGGGTTTCATCAGGGCACACGGGTACGGGAAGGCGGGGCACTATGTCCTGCTCACGGTCTCGGACACGGGGCATGGCATGGACGACGATACGCGGAAGCGGATCTTCGACCCCTTCTTTACGACCAAAGAGGTCGGCAAGGGGACCGGGCTGGGCCTGGCCATCGTCTACGGCATCATCAAACAGCACAACGGCTTTATCAACGTATACAGCGAACCGAAGTTCGGGACGACGTTCAAGCTCTACTTCCCACTGGTGGGCGCAGCAATCGAGCAGCCGGCAAGCCAGACCTATCATGAACCCCGGAGCGGCTCGGCGGTGATCCTTGTTGCGGAGGATGATGCAGATGTGCGGCTGCTGACCCGGACGGTCCTGGAGAACTTCGGCTATACGGTTATCGAGGCCGTTGACGGCGAAGATGCCGTCCGGCAGTTCACGGACCACCAGGAGGTGGTCCAGCTCCTGCTGCTGGACGTGATCATGCCGCGAAAGAACGGCAAGGAAGCCTGTGAAATGATCAGAAAGATCCGGCCCGATATCAAAGTGATCTTCACCAGCGGCTACCCTGCAGACGTGATCCGCCAGAAAGGCGTGCTCGACGAATCGGACCTGTTCCTGTTCAAACCGGCCTCGCCGCGCGAGACCTTGCGCATGGTGCAGGAGGCGCTCTATCCCGATCCCCGCTGAAGACAAGCTGCCTGGTGGCGAGTTTCCGAAATGTACCGAGGACGACCGAGCCTGGCGTGAAGAATTTCCGCGGGTGCCCTTCTCCTTGTCACCTTTCTTGGGCACGCAAGAAAGGCGACAAGGAGTAGGACTATGTGTTTCCATCTGGGAGATACCAGGTCAAGGAGCATCTTTAAACTGAGAGGGTGCGTACAATGAGCTGTCTCTTCAGTGAGTCAAGAATCACTCTATTCCGGATCCGACCTACTTCAGGGCAACGACCAGAAAGACCGGGAAGGACCTGCTGCCGCCTCCCGCTACCTCCCGGACCATGTTTGCAGCCGTGGTATGCCGGACCGAGCCGAACCCCGCCTTCCCGAGCATTTCCTCAAGGTGCTGCCGGTCGAAACCCATATGGTGCACACCCGTATTATCACCATGAAAAGAACCGTCCTCGGTATCGAGGTCGGCCACTGCCAGCACCCCTCCCGGCAGCAGCAGCTCATGCCACTGTTGAAACAACCGGGCCGTATCCTTCACATGGTGGAGCGTCATACTGCTCACGACCAGGTCGAATTTTCCTTCCAGGGTCTCACCCTTCTCGAAATCCACCAAACGGGTCCGCACATTCGAGAGCTGCTGCTTTTTTGCCTTTGACTCGAGCATGCCGAGCATGCCTGATGAGCTGTCCGCTCCGGTTATGGTCCTGACCAGCGGCTGGAGCCGAAGCGTCACCAGCCCGGTGCCGCACCCGTAATCAAGCGCGTTCATTGTGGACGAGGGTTTCGCCTCCCTGATGATCGCATCAGCCACCTCATTGGCAAGTTTCACCCGCCCCGGGTTCTCGTCCCAGGCAGCGGCTTCCTTGTCGAAATCCCTTTTTTCTTCTGCTTTCATGATGACCTCTTCTTTCTGTTGATTCACAAGGATGATAATATGACGTTAAAGACGAAAAGGCAAGGCCTTACCACGGAGACACTGAAGTGTCATGATCTATTATGACGTCCACAGATAAGTCATATGCGTTCAGGGAGATCAGTGCCTAACTATTTCATCCTTTATTAAAGATGTCCTCTGATGGAAGGGGGGATGCCTTCTATGAAGGTCCTCGACTCACCGGTGACCTCATTCGCGTTCATTCGCGTAATTCGCGGTTAAGCATTTTTTTGAAGCGCTTTCTCCGCAGATGGCGCAGATTAGTAATGCACTTCGATCCCGGCCATGGCGCTTTTGGAGAGCAGGGCATTATATTCCCGGTCCCCTTTGCTGTTCACACCGATCATGTTGACATTAAAAAACCGTATGCGGTCCGAGAGCTGCCACTCAAGAATGGTCGATGCCTGTCCTGCATGCTCTTCCAGGCTCTGCGTATACCGCACGATAAGATCGAGCTTGTTCCCGATCTCCCGGACCTGGAACTGCCCCATCAGGTAATACCGGCGCAGGAACGGCGATCCTGTGCCGAAAGCATCAAGCAGTGCTTGCTGCGACAACCCGGACAGCGCTCCTCCGTCGAAAAAGTGGTTGCTTGCGCTGCGCCTGAGCACGTAATATTCCCGCGCCTCGGCATCGGTATACCCCTGGCCGTTGTAAAGAAATTCCATGCTCAACGTGTCGCCCGAAAGGAACGTATAGGACCCTCCCGCGATGGCGGTCGTGAACAGCCTTCCCGAACCGTCGTACTGTTTGACGAATGTTCCGCCCAGGGGATTGGCCGCAACAGCCACAGGATAGAGCGCGTCCGTTCCCCTGCTGACGATCCCGTCGTAGTACAGGAGCAGTGCGTCCGATGCCGTCCACTGCCCGAAGCTCCCCAGGCGAACCCGGTCGTCCTGCCGCTGATAGGCGATGGCGCTCACCAGGTAATTGCCGCCCAGGAGGTCAGCCTTCACGAGATGGAGCGGTTTGATCGTCTGTCTTCGCTCATCGTCGTCCTTTTGCGTCTCGGCGACTGCGCTGACCGTTATTGCCGCGTTCGGGACAAAGAGCAGCTTCGCCAGGTACTTCCCTTCCACCTCGGTCTTCGGGTTCGCCTTCTCCGTGTCCTTGAACAGGATGTTCGAAGGGCTTGCGAGGAAGGACGGCCCCCACATCAATTTTTCCTTCCCAAAAGAGAGAAAGAGCGTTGAGGCAGCTTTTGCCTGCACGCGCCATTCGTTCACAAAGGCCCGGGTCAATGGGTCGGTCATGCCTCTCATTATGCCGTCTTCCCACCAACGATAGGCTGAAGTGAACCGCGGCTTGCACACCGCGCTGATGAACGGTCTTTCCAGAGTGATATCGGGCCGCACCTCGAG
>JBGQDI010000222.1:0-4164 GCA_041495765.1 Nitrospirota bacterium | reverse complement strand
GCATTCCGCAATCCGCATTCTCTTCACTTGGCGTTCGGAATGAAAAGAGCGTTGCCGTTCTTGTCTTTATATCCTGCAACAACAGCCTGCCCTTCTTGGGAAACGATCCAGTTCACGAACTCCATGGCTTCCTTGAACTTGACCGTTTTGATCTTCTCCGGGTTCACGGCCATGACGCCGTACTGATTGAAGAGCGTCGGGTCACCCTCGAGCACGATGGCCATGTCGAGCTTGTCCTTGACCACGGTTGCCAGCCAGGTGCCACGGTCGGTCAGCGTATAGGCCCGTTTCTCGTCGGCGATGCGCTGGGTCTTTTCCATGCCCTGACCGACCTCAAGATACCATTTCTGGCCGGCCGGTTCAATCCCCGTTTTTTTCCAGAGCGAAAGCTCCTTGGTATTGGTGCCGGACTTGTCGCCGCGCGAAACGAAGTATGAGCCCGATCCGGCGATCTTATTGAAGGCATCGGTTGCCGACTTCATGCCCTTGATCTTTGCCGGATCGTTCATGGGGCCGATGACGATGAAATCATTGTACATCACATCATGCCGGTTCACAAAAAAGCCCTCTTCCACGGCTTTTAACTCCTGCTCCTTCGCGTGCACGAAGACCACGTCGGCATCACCGCGCTTGCCGATCTCGATGGCTGCACTAGTGCCGACGGCAACCACGTCGATCTTGATCCCGGTCTTCTTCTCGAAGATCGGAAGCAGATAGTCAAAGAGCCCCGAATTCTGCGTACTCGTGGTCGAGGCCATACGGATACGTGTTTCTGCTGAAAAGGCAGCCGTGCTGCTGATAAGCATGAACAACAAGGTCAGTGCGATAGACTTATTCATCTGTATTCCTCCGTAGTCTGAAAATAGCTACAATTTCTTTCCTTCGTCTGAGTTGGGAAAGAACAGCGGTTCTCCATACTTGTCCTTCCCGAAGTCGCGGATGATCGTCTGCGCTTCTTTGCTCTGGAGCCACGCCACGAACTGCATTGCTTCCTTACCATGTACCTGCGGGAACCTGGCGGGATTGACCGGTATGACCGATATGTAGTTCAATAAAATATCATCCCGTTCGGTCAGTAGCTGCAAGGTGTTCTTCGACTTCATGGTGATGTAGGTGGCGCGGTCCATGACGGTATATGCCTGTTTATCGTTGGCGAAGGCAAGGGTCGGGGCATTTTCCTTGGAACCCTGCTCAAAGATTGCATACCATGTTCCCTGCGGTTCGATCCCCGCCTTTTTCCAGACCTCCAGTTCCTTGACGTGCGTTCCCGACTTGTCGTCCCGCGTGACAAAAAGCGCTTTTGCGCCGGCAATCTTGCGCAGAGCAGCTGCGGCATCTTTCATGCCGCGGATGCCGGCAGGATCCGCCGATGGTCCGAGAATTACAAAATCGTTGTACATCAGGTCGTACCGTTTCGTGCCGAATCCGTCGGCCACGAACTTTTCTTCGAGCGCCTTGGCATGCACCAGGACGAGATCGTATTTCCCGGTCTCTGCCATCTTGAGTGCCTGGCCGGTGCCCGCGCCGATGTGCTCAACAGCAATGCCGGTCTTCTTCGTGAAGACCTCTTCCAGGGCGCCGACGATCCCCGCATCGATGGGACCGATGGTGCTGGCAAGCATGATCTTTGTTTGTTGATGAGTTTGCGCTGAGAGGCCTAATGCCAAGAGGAAGGAGAAAAGTACAACTACGACTGCGGTCAGATAAGGCAGGTTCTTTTTTTTCGTCAATGAAGTACCCTTCCGATCATTAAAGTTTTAGTTTTTTTTGTTCCCGAACTAAAAACGCCTGAAGGTCCTTGTGGAATCGCCAGAACGTTTTGATCGCCTGTTCACCGGCCTTCGTCACCAGCGCGCCGCCGCCGCCTTTTCCGCCGGTGGCAACCTCCACGAAGGGTTCTTTTGCCTGACGGTTCATTGAATCCACGAGGTCCCATGCGTGGCGGTAGGCCATGTCCATGGACTTGGCAGCCTTCGTGATCGAGCCATGCTCCATGATCCGTTCGAGCAGTACCGCGCGGCCATTACCAATGAAGGTGCCTTCGTGACCGTCGATCCAGACGCGACCGCGAACGGTAGGCCCGCTGCCGATCTTCTTTCGCTTGGTCGCCTTGTCCTTATACATAGCGTAATATACCGAAGGGAATAACGGTTGTCAAGGGGATCCCTGGTCATGTTCGAGGCTGGAGGTAATAGGCTGTCCTGGTCAGGAGAAGCATCGGGTGGGTTGATCTTACTGTTGTGGGCATCAGAGGGAAGGGCGCGAAAGCTGACTAGCGGTGGATGACAGGTGTTGTCTCTATCGTTCCGCCGCCAATAACGACATCATCGTCATAGAATACAGCAGACTGCCCAGGGCAAACGCCGGGAACGGGTCGCGTAAAAACAATGCGAAGCGCTTTGCGGTCGAAGGGATGAATGACCGCTGGAACGTAAGGCGAGCGATATCGTATCTTGACCGCTGCTTCAAGTGGGGCGGAAAGGTCAGGCAGAGCGGTCCAGCTGAGGTTGCCGACGATCATTTCGCGGGTCTGCAGTTCCGAAAGTCTTCCGAGCACCACCCGGTTCGTATCAGGTTCTATCCGCACCACATAGAGCCGCTCGCCTGCGGCAACACCGAGCTTCCTGCGCTGACCCACGGTAAAGAGCGCGATGCCTTCATGTCTGCCCACGACCTTCCCGTCGGTCATGACCGTCTCTCCCGGACGGAGCAGGGACGGCGCGTGCTCTTTCAGAAAAGAGCGGTAGTCGTCATTCGGCACAAAACAGATCTCCTGGCTCTCCGGACGTTCGGCGGCAGGGAGGCCGAGTCTGCGCGCGAGGTCGCGAACATCGGTCTTGTGCATTCCGCCCAGCGGAAAAAGGACGCTTGCGAGCTGGTCCTGCGTGAGACGGTACAGAAAGTAACTCTGGTCCTTGCCCGGGTCAATACCTTTTTTCAGGAGAAAGCGCGCTGCTGCAGCATTGTGCTCAACGCGGGCATAATGGCCAGTGGCAAGAGCATCAAAGCCCTGTTCACGGGCGTAGGTCAGCAAATGCTGGAACTTAATGAGGTCGTTGCATCTGATGCAGGGGTTGGGGGTGCGGCCCGCTCGGTACTCAGAGATAAAATCCCGGACCACGAATTTTTCGAAGGATTGCTGCGCATCGATCATGTGGTGCGGAATGCCCAGATGGCTGCAGACCGCCTGGGCAGAGCCGATGTCGCAGCACAGACCAGCGGTCTGTTTCATCGTGACGCCTTCGACGGACATGTCCTGCTGCAGGAGCAGGGCTGCGGCGACGGAGCTGTCGACGCCTCCGCTCATGGCTACGAGAACGCGTTTTTTCATGGGATATTCTCACCACGGAGGCAGGTCGGCACGGTGAAAATCGGAAAAAGAAAACAGGAACAGGTAAGGGATGAGTTTATCGGGACATTGATCATTATCTGTATTGTTCGAGCTGGCGGCACTCTCTATGTCTCTGTGTAGCTTTGCTTAAGCCTTTTTCCACTTGAGCGCGAGCAGGGTGATCGAACCAAGCATGAACAGCACGCTGCCTGCCAGGGCCCAGGCCGCACCGGGGTCCTTGTTCACCATGAGATGAGCAACGGGACTTCCTTCATTGCTCAGACCTTTGAGATAGAACCCGACGCCTTTGTAGAAAAGCGGCTGGTTCGGCCCGAGCATGCCGACCTTCACCCTCGCGCCATGCTCCATGATATAGACTGCGGCGGACCAGCCGGTGAGATAGCCGTTGCCATCCACCTCGGCGCTGATATTGCGGACAAAGATCGCCCGGTCCTCGGGCAGCGGAGATGAGCCTCCTTCAGGCAGGGAGCCGGACAACCGGTAGCCCCAGCCGGCACCGAGCAGATGGGCGAGCAGGATGAAAAGAAAGCCGAGGTGAATGATCTGCGGCGAGAGACGGAGCAGCAGTTCCTGGCGCGACCATCGTTCTTTGATGGAATGCCAGCTGCAGAAGAGGGTGTTGATCGTGAGCAGAACGAGCCCGGCAAGGGCGGCAAAGAACCACCAGGTCTGCGCGATATTTTGGGCCGCTACGTTCTCTACCCAGCCGAACAGGAGTCCTTCATTCATGGGCGCAAAAATGTCCCGATGCATCGGCATCATGTAGGAGCCGACAAAGAAAAGAATGACCAGTCCCAGGAGGGTCCAGACAG
>JBGQDI010000221.1:0-4179 GCA_041495765.1 Nitrospirota bacterium | reverse complement strand
GGGGTCTTGCAGACGGACGTTGAGTTCATTGCAAAGCCGACCACGCCTTCTGCGCTTCTGGACAGGGTCAGGGACGTACTTGACCGATAAGGAGCAATCTGTTAAGCCGTCATAAAAACTCAAATTCCAGATTTTTGGACACGGATTTACACAGATGAAAACGGATAACGCCGGATAACGACAAAACGACAAAAAAGCCTTTTCCGTGAAAATCAGGACTTTAATCCGCCCTTATCCGTGTCAAAGATACTTTTACAGCATTTCTACAGGTCACGCGCGGTCCAGCGCCTCACGCACTTTTTTCAGGAGCGTAGACGGGGTTATCGGTTTGGGAACGATCTCGGTCCCTTCGCTCAGGAGGTTCTGGCGGTGAACGATATCCGCCGGGTACCCGCTCACGAAGAGAAACCGTGCGCCGGGGGACTCCCCTCTGATCGCCTTGAATACCTCTGCCCCGCTTTTTTTCGGCATGATGACATCGCAGAGCACCAGTCGTATCGCATCCCGGTTCTTCCGGTAGATCTCGATAGCATCGTCCCCGTCAACAGCCTCGATGACCGAATACCCGAATGACTCAAGGGCGATCTTCGTGAATGTTCGTACTGCTTCATCATCCTCCACGACCAGAATGGTTTCACTGCCTCGCGGAAGGGCGGCGGTCGCTGCCGGGGCTTCCTGCCATGTTCCACCCGCGCTTACAGCCGGAACCAACGGCAGATAGAAGCTGAAGGTCGTGCCTTTCCCCGGCTCGCTGGCGCACTCGATGTGTCCACCATGCTGTTTAATGATGCCGTAGACCATGGAAAGTCCCAGTCCCGTTCCCCTGCCCAGTTCCTTGGTCGTGAAGAAGGGCTCGAATATCTTCTCCCTGGTCGCCTCATTCATCCCGAGACCGGTATCGCTGACCGCGATGTGTGCGTATCCCGGGTGCTTTTCCGTCAAAGGCGTCTGGGCAGCCGAGGCCCGGTCGGCGATCTCCGTCCGCAGGGTAAGCACACCGCCGTTCGGCATGGCGTCGCGTGCGTTCGTAGCAAGGTTCAAAAGCACCTGCTCGAGCTGTCCTGCATCGGCGTTCACGATAAGGTCTGCGGGAGACAGGTCGCTCCTGAGATCGACGTCCTCGCCGATGATCCGCCGGAGAAAGGCCTGGACCTTGCGAAGGGCGTCATTCACATTCACCGGGGCCAGGGTCGTGATCTGCTTTCTGCTGAAGGTAAGGAGGCTCCGCGTAAGATTGGCCGCCCGCTCGCTGCTGGCCAGGATCTGGTCGACGTTGACATACAGCGGATCGTCGCGACGCATCTTCATTTGCAGGAAAGAGGCATAGCCCATGATCGCGGAGAGGATATTGTTGAAGTCGTGCGCGATTCCGCCGGTGAGCTGTCCCACTGCTTCCATCTTTTGCGCCTGGAGGAGCTGTGTTTCCAGTTTCTTCTTTTCGGTGATGTCCAGTAAGATGCCGATGACGGATGGCCGGCCCTGGTAGTGCGCCCTTGAACCGAAGATCTCGGCATGGATGACCTCGCCCGAGCTTTTCAGGCCGCGCGCCTCGTAATGGCTCGCCTGTTCACCGGATTTTGCGCGCGATTCGACGGTGTCGATGATGTGCCGGTCCTCGGGCACGGCAAGGTCCCGGGGGCCCAGGTGACCGACGATCCGGTCCGGAGCATAGCCGAACATCTCGGCGAAGCGGGGGTTCACATATTTGAAGACGCCGTCCTGGATGATATAGGTCCCGACCAGGGATTGCTCGGCCAGGCTCCGGAATTTGCTTTCCGACTCGCGCAACTGTTCATCAAAGCGCCGGTGCTTCGTGATATCCGTCATGATGTGCACGCCGCCGATCAGCTTCCCCGACTGGTCGACGATGGGATCGGCGATGACATTGAACCAATGTCCGGATTGCTCGATCGTCGTGGTCTCTCTGCGCCGGGATTGCTTCATCTTGATAAAAGGACAGTCCTCAATCCGCTCTGTCGCGTGGTGGACGACCTCCCAGCAGGGGTGGTCGATGATATCCTGGGGAAATTTGTCAAGCAACTGGATCATCGCCTTGTTGCACCGCACGATCTTTCCTTTTTCATCCATGATGCTGATCGCGTCGTTCATGGCGTCGAAGGTATTGTTCCATTGCTGAGCGGATGCCTGCAGCTCCGCTTCGGCATATGCTTGCTCGGTACGCAGTCTGATCGCGGATATGCCATACGAAAGGTCCGCTGCCAGATCGGTCAGGAGCTGAACCTCATCCTCGGAAAAGGGGTCTTCCTGTCGTGAGTAAATGTTGAGGGAACCGTAGGCTTTTCCTTCGTTCAGCAGGGGTACGCCGATCACTGCAGCATATCCACGCTTGATGGCCTCTTCACGCCAGGGTGCGAATGCAGGATCGCTCAGGATGTTGCGCAATACCACAGGCTTGCCCGTTCTGATGGCTGTTCCGACAGGGCCGCGGCCGTGTGCCGAGTCCGACCACGTGATCTTCATTGAATCGAGATAGCCATCTTCGAAGCCGGCGTGAGCCACCGGCTGAATGGTTCTCTCCTCATTCTGTTCGGCAAAACCTATCCATACCAGGGCATGGCCGCAGTCTTCGACAATGATCCGGCAGACCTCCGAGAGATACCACGCTTCATCCCTGGCGCTCATCATGGCCCGGCTGCTTTTGCTCTTCGCCATTAATGTCCGGTTCAGCCTTTGGAGCTCATTTTCCGACTGTTTGCGTGCAGTGATATTTTCGACTGTTGCGATAACGCCGGTGATCTCTCCCTTGGTATTCTTCATCGGGGCGGAGGTGTGCCGTATCCAGAGCGAGCGGTCCGGATGGTGAGCAGGGTACGGGAAGTCCACGGCCGGCGCCGCTTCGCCGGAAAGCGCCTGATCCAGGCTTGCCATGACGCCGACCTCGCGGAGAAAGGGAAATACCTCCAGGGGAGATTTGCCGATAACCTCGCTTGACCTCAATCCGGTCAGCCGTTCCATGAAGGGGTTCCAGACCTGGTAGCGCAGATCGTGACCATACACGATAATGCCTTCTCCGGCGCTGTCGATGACCTGATGGTTGAACTGGCTCGCCTCGCGCAGTGCTTCCTCGGCGCGTTTACGTTCTTTTCGCTCCTCGCTCTCCTTCAGCGACCGCCGGATGGACGGGACGAGCCGGGACAGGTGCCCTTTCAGTACATAGTCCGTTGCACCGTTCTTGAAGGTATCGACGGCGCGGTCCTCGCCGATCGTGCCGGACACGAAGATGAACGGTACGTCGGGATATCGGAGGCGCGTCATACGCAGTGCGGAAAGCCCGTCAAATGACGGCAAGGTATAATCCGCAAGAATAATATCGAAATCGCCAAGGGCAAGGCGTGCGGCGAAATCGTCTTGCGTGTCGACCCAATCGATCGTGCAGGAGACCCCGTCCTCCTGCAGCTTCTCTGCTATGAGTTCCGCGTCTATCTTGCTGTCTTCCAGATGTAAAATCTTCAATTGTCCGCTCATGACCATTCTATCCCTCTTCATGCCGCTCTCATAGGGTTATGCCTTTGGCGAGCTGGGCGGCGCTTCGTTCAGTACTGCCCAGAAAACGCCGAACGTTTTCATGGCATCGAGAAACTCGTGAAAGTCCACCGGTTTTACCACATAGGCGTTCGCGCCGTTCTGGTAACCCTGCACCAGGTCCTGTTCCTCCCGGGACGACGTCAGGATCACCACCGGAATGAGCCTCAGCTTGTCGTCCGCCCTGATGGTCCGAAGCACTTCATGGCCGTCGACCTTCGGGAGCTTCAGGTCGAGCAGGATGACCACGGGATTGCCGGGCTGACGGGAAGCGAACTTGCCCCGCCGGTACAGATAATCGAGCGCTTCTTCGCCGTCGCGCGCCACTTCCACGATGTTCGCGAGATTGTGCTCGCCGAGGGCCTCAAGCGTCAGTTCCACGTCGTTCGGGTTGTCCTCGACCAGCAGGATCTTCTTGAGTTCGATCATCATACGCTTTCCCTTCTTGTTTTTGGCAGTGAGAACATGATCGTGGCGCCTTCGTTGAGGACGCCTTCAGCCCGGGTACTTCCCCCGTGTCGATGGATGATGCGGCGGACATTGGCGAGGCCAACGCCCGTGCCCTCGAAATCCTCGGTCCGATGGAGCCGCTGGAACAGGTTAAACAGCTTATCCTTATATTTCATATCGAACCCG
>JBGQDI010000220.1:0-4206 GCA_041495765.1 Nitrospirota bacterium | reverse complement strand
TCGGCTGGTCTACACGTACCTGCAAGGCAAGGTGCTGTACAAAACGGTGTACTACGGAATGCTGCAGGGTGATCAGTTCTATCGTGTAAGCTACGCAGCGCCAGTGCGCTACTACTTCGATAAGGATGTCGCTGCCTTCGAGGAGATCGTCAAGAGCCTGAAGCTTGTTGAGAAGGGTTCCTGAGAAGGGCACGCGGAAATTGAAAACGCGGAAACGGTCATGGCACTGAAGCCGGGTGACCGACAAAAAGAACTAAACAGGAGGGATGCAATGCAGAGGGCAGCGAGGTTAATCGGGATCGTTGTAGCGGCAGCTATCGTAACAGGCGCCGTTTTGTCGGGTTGTGCACAAAAAAGTGATTATGATGTGTTTAAAAGAGCCCATGGCGCGATCAAACCGGGCATGTCCCTGCGCGCTGTCTTTGAAGCGGGATTGGCGGATTACCTCGTCCTCATGAAGAACAAAAAGGTCGTCGGCGTTACCGCGGGCGAAAAGCAGCCGGTCAGTGCAGCCTGTAAACGCACGGTGCTTGAGATCGCTTATTTTGAATCGTCATTGCCTGCACCGTTCCAGGTCCGGGTGTATTGCAATATGAACGAACCGTCGGCGCCGCAGCTCATCCCCGGGCAGACCTTTGCAAAAAAGGAAGAGTTGTTGCCGGCGCTCGATGGGGCCTCCGCGGCCTGGGCCCGGTCCCTGGAGTTCACGGTCGAGTCTCCGCCGCAGAGCAAGTTCGGGGCCTACGACCATTTTACTTTTACCACCGATGAACAGGGCAAAGTAAAGACGGTATCGCCGGTCATTTTTTCGCTCAATAAAAAGAAGTAGCTGCGATCCGGGTGAAAAGGCTGAAGGTGATCGGAAGCTGATTTTCCTTCGGCCTTCAGCCTAAACACCCGGGTAGTTACATAACTTATGATAACGTTCTATAAAGCATCTATGCCGACGAATCGGGGTCAATGACGAATGAAAACCCCTTACCCTGTACCCTGTTTCCCATGCTGCTGATCTTTCCTCCTGCTGCCAAGGCCTGCGAACCGCCTGCAGGCATAGCAAAACTTGCCGGTGCTTTAAAAGCGCACCATATTCCCTGCATGCTGCTCGACGCCAATCTCGAAGGTCAGCTCGACCTTCTGCAGCAGCCGTTGACCGCATCCGACACCTGGACCCGCAGGGCAATAAAGAACCGCTCGTCCAACCTTGCCGCGCTCAGGGACCCCCGCACCTATCGATCGCCGGACCGCTACAGCCGGGCAGTGCGCGACGTGAACCGCGCGCTCGAAGCCGTTGCCAGGCCGCATCACGCGGTCCTGGGGCTGGCCGACTATCACCATGCGGAGAATTCTCCGGTTCGGAGCGCTGACCTGCTTTTTGCTGCCGAACACCCGGAGCAGAACCTGTTCTACGGATATTTCAGCAAGCGCCTGCCGGAGATCATCGAAAAGCATTTTTCCGCAGAGACGCGCGGGGGCCAGGGTGGATCAGGAACGCCGCCCCTGGTCGGGTTCTCGCTCAACTATCTGAGCCAGGCATTATGCACCTTTGCCATGATCGGGTACCTCAGGAAAGAGTTCCCCGGACTGAAGATCGTGCTCGGCGGCGGGCTCATCAGTTCCTGGACCAAGAGGCCGGGATGGAGGAACCCTTTTAGCAGCCTCGTCGACCATGTCATCGCCGGGCCGGGAGAGTCTGCTTTGCTGGAGCTGCTGGGCGTCTCCGTTGCCGAGCAGGCCCCCGCCATTCCGGACTACGGAACGCTGGCTGCGCAGGAATATCTCTCGCCAGGGTTCATTCTCCCCTACAGCGCATCGAGCGGGTGTTACTGGAACCAGTGTTCCTTTTGCCCCGAAACCGCGGAAGGCAATCCCTATGCTCCCGTACCGGTCCCGCAGGCAATGGCCGAGCTCAGGTCGCTGACCGCGCAGACCAGGCCGGTCCTGGTCCATCTGCTCGACAACGCGGTCAGCCCTGCGCTCATGCATGCGCTGGCCGAAGATCCGCCCGGCGTTCCCTGGTATGGGTTCGCGCGGATCGGCAGGGAGCTGGCAGACGTCGATTTTTGCATGGCGCTGAAACGGTCGGGCTGCAGGATGCTGAAGCTGGGTCTGGAGTCCGGCGACCAGGAAGTGCTCGACCGGCTTTCGAAAGGGATCGATCTCGCCATGGCGTCGCAGGTGCTCCTGAACCTGCAGCAGGCCGGCATCGCGACCTATGTCTATCTGCTCTTTGGAACGCCCGCGGAGACCGCGGCCGCAGCGCGGAAGACGCTTGCATTCGTGGTACAGCATGCGTCGGCGATCACGTTCCTGAACCTTGCCATCTTTAATATGCCGCTCTGCGGCGAACAGGCCGAGGCTTTCGGAACAGAAGAGTTCTACGAGGGGGACCTTTCGCTCTATACGGCGTTCAGGCATCCTGCGGCATGGGACCGGAAGCAGGTGCGGCAGTTCCTGGACAACGAGTTCAAGCGGCAGAGCGCCGTTGCGAACATCCTGAAACACGATCCTCCGCTGTTCACGTCCAACCATGCAGCATTCTTTGATTTCCCCTAGCAGCCGCCCGCTGTCACCAAGGCTCGAGAGCAAATGCCTTACCGAGCTGCATTCAATGATGATATTTTGGATCGTGAAGGTTTGCGCCGTGAAGAAAAAGCTCTTTTACTTGAAATGCAACTTTTTGTCAATACCCTTAAAATACCCCATCGGGATTATTGCAATTACCCGTGCAATGCTGTACCGTTTAATCAGTGCAAAGGGGTGTTTTCCCCGAGGCGCTTTTCAGGTCCCACCGTTCCAGGTCCTGATCATTGAAAATCGGTTTCGCTGCATCGCAGGCACGGAGGTACAGGATGGACAGGGAAGTGAGGTCGCTCCTGGTCGTTGACGGAAGCGCATCACATATATTCTTCATGGGCACCATGCTCAGGAAGCTTGACTATAAGGTGCGCTCAGCCATGAACGCCGACGATGCCCTGCGTGCCATGAACGACTCCGTTCCCTCACTGGTCCTGATGGACACCGCCCTCCCTGCCAAGAACGGCATCGTAATGCTGAAGGAAATGCGGCAGTCCACCCAGTTCAAGGCCGTGCCGGTGATCGTTCATTCTTCCGATACCGACTCCGGCGTGCGCGAGGCTTGCCTGTCGGCAGGAGCAACGGATTTTTACCGGAAGCCGACCGATTTCAACGTGCTCTACAGCGCTATTCAAGCTGCTACCGAGACCGTGCCCCGAAAGAGCATCAGGATCGAGACGCTGCTCCGGGCCACAGTAAAGAACGGGGCCGGTGTCGCCCGGCAGGAGCAGGTGACCGCCCTTTCGGAAGGCGGCTGCTACGTATGCTCGGCAGCTCCGGAGCCGGTGCATACGGTCCTTGCCCTGACCCTGTTCTTCAAGAACCGGGAGGTCAATGTGTCTGCAGTGGTGCAATACAGTTCGACCATGGTCGGGGGGCAGCATAAAGAACCGGGCATGGGCATGAAGTTCATGAGCATCCGCCCCGAAGACAGGATATACGTTCGCGACTATATCAAGGACCAGATCGCCCGGGAGATCCCGGTATAGAACAGAGGCCGCCATATTTGAGCGGCCCTATCACAGCCGCAAAGGCATACAAAGAAAGGTTTCACCGATTCCGTCATACTCGTGTTCGGGGCATCCAGTAGTATTCCCCCCCCAAGGTTGTTTACGGCTGGATGCATCTACACGGGAATGACGGAATTTTTTTGTCTTTTTGCAGCCACTCCCGCATCGTTCTTTTTTTCTTGCCCCCACAGGTCGTTCTCCTGTACTCTCTGAAAATAGTTCAGCTACACCGGGGAGGCGCTTGCCTTGCCGGGTGATTGCGGGACATCGGGAAGGAACATACCATGAGCGAACCATCAGCAGAAAAGCCGGGCCAGGCCAAGGCCGTCCGCGAGATCCGGATAAATCCCATTGTGCCGTCGGAATCGGTGCTGGTAGCCACAGCGCGCAGCCTGCGGCCCAAGAAAGAAGAAGCGCCGGCGCCTTATGACGCACGCACCTTCGTCGAGACCTGCCCCTTCTGCAAGGGAAACGAGGACAAGACTCCCGCGCCCATCGCCCAGTTCCCGGCGACCGGGGAGTGGCAGCTGCGCCTCGTGGAGAACCTTTACCCGGTCCTGGGGGACGAGCACCGGAACCCGAACTTCGCCTTCGGCATGCAGCAGACCATCGACGGCTACGG
>JBGQDI010000219.1:0-4234 GCA_041495765.1 Nitrospirota bacterium | reverse complement strand
TGACCGGCGTGATCACGGACCCGCGCGGCCTTGACATTCCCTATCCCGAGATCGCGCTTCCCGGCGAGTTTTGGATCGAAGACTCCATGATCCTGCCGCCGTCCAAAGAGCCCCAGACAGTCACGATCTACCGCGGCCCCAACATCGGGGCGCCGCCGGCTGCGGAACCGCTGCCGGATACAATCAAAGGCGTGGTCGCCATCAAGGTAGGCGAAAAGGTCACGACCGACCACATCATGCCCGCAGGATCGAGGCTCAAATACCGTTCCAACATTCCCAAGTATGCCGAGTTCGTGTTCGAGGGACTGGATGCTTCATTCTCGAAGAAGGCGCTGGAGAACAAGAAGGCCGGAGTGCACAACGTCGTGATCGCAGGCGCAAGCTACGGCCAGGGATCGAGCCGGGAGCATGCGGCCATCTGCCCCATGTACCTCGGGGTAAAGGCGATCGTTGCCAAGTCCTTCGAGCGCATTCACGCCGCGAACCTGATCAACTTCGGCATCCTGCCGCTCACTTTTGCGAATGAGACTGACTACGATGGGATCGGCGCAAATGACCAGGTTGAGATCAGCGGGATCATGGACGCACTCAAGAAAAGTGCAGAGCTGGTACTTTCGGACAAGACGACGGGCAAGAACATTGCGCTCAGGTATTCGCTCAGCACCAGGCAGCGAGACATCCTGCTTGCCGGCGGCATGCTGAACTATACGAAGATGAACGCGAAGTAGGGATCAATCAACTGCTCTTTAAATCAAAAGCCGCACTCGATCGAGTGCGGCTTTTTTATAGCGTCTGAGGTCCATTCCTTGCAGTATTGCCTACGTTCGAACCTTTTGTTCCCGCCACCGCACATCAGCAAGCACGACCGAGGTCTCGGTCTGACGCTCGGGAATGGACCAGTACTTCCTTAAGAGCCGATCTTTCTCTTCCCGCAAGACCAGTTTAAATCCTCGCTGCTCGTAGAATCGGACCGCCCAGATCGCAGCGGCCCAAGTACCCACGAGCATGGGGCGATCGCTCAACGTCTTCAGATGCGTGATAAGTCTGCTGCCGATGCCTTTGCTCCGCTGCGAGGTCCGGACATAAGCATGCCGGATGAGCGTCACCTCCTGCACGTTCTGGGTCCCCATCACGCCGAGGAGCTGTCCCTGTTCTTCGCATCCCCAGAACAATACTCCGGCGGTGATCTCATGCTGAAGCTTTTCGAGCGACATATAGGGCTCGTGCCAGCAATCCGCGGGGATCACTCCCTTGTAGGCCTGCGCGGCATCGTTGATGATCTCGTACATCGCCTCGAGATCACCTGGTCGACATTTTCGTATCAACGGTCTCGCCTCTTCCCGCCTTTTTAACAGGCCATTATATCCTGCTTCGGCACTTCTTGTGTCCGCACCTGCACTGCATGCCGTCATCATGCGGCGTTTCACCATAGTCCAGGGTCAGCTCTTCGCCAGGCTTGATATTCTGCTTCGCATAGATCTCTACCCGGTGCCGAAAAATGCGCATAAAGACATTGGGCCTGCAGCTGTGGTTCAGATGACGGAGCGCGTTCCCTTTGGTGCAGTCCAGCGCATGGGCATGATCGAGGTCGATGAGGCACATGCGGCACTTGCCTTTGGCACGCTGTCGCGCCGTGCGGATGGAAATGATCTCGCCGGTGACCTCGCCGATCTTAGCTCGGGACGGAATGCGCGCTGCAGCGAACGCGCCTGTTCCCTCGATGGCGCTGCGTCCGGATTTGATATTGTACTTGAGCATGTCGTGTGACCTTCCTGATCCAGACAAACCGAAAAAAGGATCTTCGACAGGATAACAGGACAAGATCGGATAAGACCTTTTTGCCTGAAGCTCCTGTCAATCCTGTTATCCTGTCAAAAATTGCCCTGCCTTAATTGTATTTGTCTTGAACAAAGCAAAGCCGCACCAAAAAAGGTGCGGCTTTTGTCTTCACGCGATTCATGATCCGCGGGGAACGATCTTCACAGCTTCACGTCCCTCAGATACTTTGCCGCATCCTCGGGCGGCGTGGGATTGATATAGAAGCCCGAGCCCCACTCGAAACCGGCAACGCGGGTAAGCCGCGGCATGATCTCGAGGTGCCAGTGAAAATCGTCGTTCAACGTATGCCAGTGGCCACGTCGGGGAACCCGGTTCGGCGCCGTGTACAGCATATAGTTGTACGGAGGGTTGTTCAGGACGGTCCCCAGACGTTTGAGCGTATGTTTCAGGGTCCGTGCGAAATCCATGGTCTCTTCCTTGGTCACGTCCGTGTACGAGCAGAGATGCTTCTTGGGATAGATCCAGGTCTCGAAGGGAAAACGCGGCGCAAAAGGCGTCATGACCAGAAAATGGCGGGTCTCCTCGATGATCCGCTCGGGCGCTGCCAGCTCCTGGCGGATGATATCGCAGAAGATACAGCGCTCCTTGTAGTCAAAATACGATTTGGCGCCGTCCAGTTTTTCCTTGACGAATTTGGGTATGACCGGCGTGGCAATGATCTGCGAGTGGGTGTGGTTCACGAGGGAGCCGGCGGTCCAGCCCTGGTTCTTGAAGATCAGTACATAGCGGAGACGGCTGTCACGTTCAAGATCGAGGATGCGGTCGCGGTAGGCCCAGAGAACCTTTTCCACCTGGCTCTCGGGAAGATCTTCAAGCCGGAGTGCATGTTCCGGGCTTTCGATGATGAGCTCGTGGGCACCGATGCCATTCATGGTGTCGTAGATGCCGGTGCCTTCGCGTTCAAGGCTTCCTTCGACATGCAGGACCGGGAACTTGCTGGGGATGACCCGCACCCACCAGCCGGTGGCATTGGGCTGCGTTTTTTCTGCGCGGAATGAGGCGATCTCCGGGGGGGTCTTTGCTTCGTTGCCTGTGCAGAAAGGACACTCGGCAGGCGTCACGTCATCGATAGGTTCTTCGAAGAGGTATTCTTCGGGCTTCTTCGGCCGGTCATTTGCTACGATGATCCACCGGCCGACAATAGGGTCCTTCCTCAACCGGGACATCAGCTTCCCGACCTCGCCTGCTTCTCGGTCAGGACCTTATGCACGATGCGTTTGAGTTCTTTGATGCGGATGGGTTTGTTGATGTATTCGGCGACGCCCAGGCTCATGGCCTTCAGATAGGTTTCGACCTCGCCATAGGCCGTGACCATGATCACATCGGTCTTGGAACCTGCCTTCCGGAGCTCCTGCACCAGCTGCAGACCGTCCATCACCGGCATTTTAATGTCCGTTATCACCAGATCGAAGGAATTGCCGCCGAACAATGCAAGCGCCTCTGCCCCGTCATTAGCAAGGGTGATCGTATGCCCTTCGTCCGAGAGTATGGTAAAAAAAAGTTCGCGTGCGCCTTCTTCATCATCTGCAACAAGGATCTTCATCAGTTCTCCAGCCGCCTGTTCTTTTTAAAACATTGTCAGTAGGTGAAAAATAACACAAAAACCATGAATCGTCAAGGCGCGGCAGTGACGGGATGGCGCAGTGCGACAGGGGATATTTGGACGAGTGTTGCCCTAGCCGGTTGAAATATCAGCGGTTTATGTCATAGAGCAGCCGGAGGCCTTCCAGCGTCAGCTGCGGTTTTATTTCCTGGATGCTTCTCGTCTCGGGTGATACAAGCTCGGCAAGCCCTCCGGTCGCTACAACACGGGCATCGGAGGCAAGTTCCTTTTTCATGCGCTCCACGATCCCGTCCACAAGCCCGGCATAGCCGTAAATGATCCCGGCCTGCATGGCACTGATGGTATCGCGGCCGATCACCTTCAGGGGCTTGGAGAGCTCCACCCGGGGCAGCTTCGATGCACGCTGGAAAAGCGCTTCCGCCGAGATCTTGATGCCGGGAGTGATGGCGCCGCCAAGGTATTCGCCTTCTTTGGTAACTGCGCAGAATGTGGTCGCGGTGCCGAAGTCCACAATGATAAGCGGCCCGCCGTAGAGCTTATATGCCGCCGCCGCATTCACGATGCGGTCCGCACCAACTTCCTTCGGGTTGTCGTAGCGGATCTTGATGCCGGTCTTCAGCTCGTGGGTCACAATCATCGGCTCGATCTTGAAATATTTCCGGGACATTTCGGCCATGACCGGCAAAAGCGGCGGCACCACGGTCGAAATGATGACACCCGTGATCTGCCTGAACTCAAGCCCGGCAAAACCGAAGAGGTCCTTGAAGATCATGGCATACTCATCGGGGGTGATCTGCGCGTTCGTGCCAACACGCCAGTTCTCGACGAGCC
>JBGQDI010000218.1:0-4244 GCA_041495765.1 Nitrospirota bacterium | reverse complement strand
GGGTCAGCGGGCCACAAAGTCAAATAAACATCACCATGCGAAAGGTGACACAATGATAACGCTAAAGATTGTTCCTGTTGAATGGCTGGATATGCTTATTGTTGGTCTTATCAGCCTCGCATTTCTTTTCAAACTCGAAATCGCTGCACTCGCTCTCCGTATTCATAATGTCAAGAAGGAGGCTACGAGTACTTCGACGAAACTTGATCTTTTTCAAAAAACTAAGGATGAAGAAATCACGAATATCAAGGAACTCCATGCAACTCAAATACAAAAAACTATTGGGGTCAGGCTTTAGAATTGACATTCTTAAGCACCAGAGGATGCAAAGCATCTAAAACCTTTTTGATTTATATCGATGTGTTTAAATGCCGGAGAAAAAACTCTCCGGCATTTTGATTTCAGCACTAGTTTTGGAAGTGCGTGGTAGTGTTATACTTAATTCAGCGCGTGAGCCGTTCGACTGCGGTGCTCCTCAGGGGACTTATTATGAATACCACGGCGAACACGATCATCGAGATCATCGAATTCACTGATCCTGTCTGTACCTGGTGCTGGGGCAGCGAACCGGTGCTCCGGAAGCTTGAAACCAGATACGGCGAACAGGTAAAGATAAGCTACATCATGGGCGGGCTGGTCCAGGACATCATGTCATTCTATGACAGCCACAATGACATGGGGGGCGACCCGGACCGGTCGAACAGGAACATCGCCAAACATTGGCTGGAAGCCTCCGAGCGCCACGGCATGCCGGTACAGAGCGAGGGCTTCAAGCTCTTTTCCCGGGAGCACTCCTCAACGTACCCGCAGAACATCGCCTACAAGGCCGCGCAGATGCAGGACCAGGCGCTCGCAAACAAGTTCCTTCGGCGCATCCGGGAAGCGTCAGCTGCCGAGGCAAGGCAGACGAACATTACGGAAGTGCTGCTTGAGCTGGCATCGGAAGTGGGGCTCGACATAGCCCGTTTCCTCGACGACTTCACCCTCGGTCCGGCGCAGCAGGCCTTTGAACAGGACCTTGCGCTCACGGCCAAATACGGAGCCCGCGGTTTTCCTTCATTCCTGTTGAAGTACGGGGAGAAGGAGATGCTGATCCGCGGGTACAAACGGTATGAGGAGTTCAAGGCGCTGATCGGGCATCTGTCTGGCGGAGAGGTCCAGGAGCGTCCTGTCCCGGCAAGTGAAGAAACGATCATGGCGTTCATAACCCGGTATGGTTCAGCGGCACCCGTCGAGGTCCAGACGGCGTTCGATCTTTCCAATGACGAAATGAAGAACGTGATCGACGCGATGCTGAATAAACAGCTCATCCGGAGGCGCGAAGCAGGCAACGGTTATTTCATCGTGCCGAAGGTCAGTGCCGCAGCCTGCGATCCTGCAACGGGAATCTGTGCGCTATAGCGGCAAAAATGCTCCTTTGACAGGTGCGTATCGGCTTGAGATCCACCCCACCTAACCTCCCCTTGGCAAGGGGAGGGATCACACCCTATTGACATCATCGAGCAGACGATCCCCTTGAGAAAAAAAGTCGCAGGCCTGCAATAAACGACCACCCTTGTTCGTCATACAGGTAGAGGAGGGCGAGGAGAAAAAATGGGCTTCTATGAATGAAACATCGGGAAAGACCGAGGTTAGCCGGTTCTTCATCGACAAGTACCGGACCCTGGTCAGGTACTTTCAGGCAAGTTATTCGGACCTTTGGGAGATGGAAGTGGAGGACATCGTGAGCGACCTGATGGCCGACCTGCTCGAGCGGTCGGAGATCATGGCGCGGGTCGAGAACACGTCCGCTTATATCTTCCGGTCCGTGCGGAACCGGGTGAACGACTACCTCCGGCGGAAGAAGAGAATGGTCCCCTTCGAGGCGACCGTCGAAGGGGGTGATCCGACGCCCGGAAGCATCCCGGAACCCTCGTACGACAGGACCTCCGAGCTTGCGGCATCGGAGATACGAGACCGTCTCGTAAGCGCCCTGGACGAGCTCTCCCCTGACCAGGCTGCTGTCTGGACCGCGACGGAGCTCGACGGCCGCACGTTCCAGGAGCTTGCGGACGAGTGGGGAACGCCGCTCGGCACGCTTCTGGCCAGGAAGCACCGGGCGAACGCAGCGTTGCAGAAGGCACTACAGGACCTCAAAGAACGATAGGAAAAGGAGATCACCATGGAAAAGCAGACAGGTTCACATCCCTGCGGCGGCAGAGGGCCGTGGATCGCAGGAAGGGTCGGGCGGGGGATCGTCATCGGCCTCGCATTCGCAGTAGTGTTCGGCTTCGCCGTAAAACTGCTCTGGAACTGGCTTGCGCCGGGGCTCTTCGGTTGGCCCGAGATCGGATACTGGCAGGCGGTCGGCATCGTCGTGTTTGCCCGGATCCTCTTCGGGCACCGGGGCATGAGGCCGGGACCGGGCGGCCGATGGCACGGGCACGGCTTCGGCCACGGGAGCTGGGGCGGGCACTGTTCGCCCTGTTCCGGCGAGGACACGGCCAACGGCCAGATCAAGGACTGGCGGAAGTATGACGCGTGGTGGGAGGAGGAGGGACGGGAAGCGTATAAGAAGTATAGCGAGAGCCACAAAGAGTAAAGAGAAGCGGTCCTCCGATGGTATACTATATTCAGGAGCAGGATGGTCGTCTTTGAAGCTGGTAACCAGGGGGCACCCTATGAAGATCAGTGTTGAAACGATCGTCAAGGCGCCCATCGACGAGGTCTGGCGCGCCTATACGACAACGGAGGAGATCAAACAGTGGAATGCCGCGTCCGATGACTGGCACACGACGACCGCCACCGTGGACCTGCGCGTGGGCGGAACCTTTTCGTCTCGTATGGAGGCAAAGGACGGCAGCATGGGGTTTGATTTCGCCGGGACCTTTACGAAGATCGTACCGCAGAAGCTGATCGAGTATACCTTCGGCGACCGTGCGGCGCAGGTCGAGTCTGGCGACAGCCCGAAGGGTGTCAGGGTTCGCGTGACCTTTGATAGTGAAACGGCCAACACCATCGAACAGCAACGGGATGGGTGGCAGGCCATTCTCAATAACTTCGCCCGCCATGTTGAGGCGGGTAGGTCAGCGCGAACGTCGGGGAGAAGAATCGCTGCGGCCTAGCGTGCGGCGCATGGTCCGATATTTTTTTCTGCATTGCCGGTAAAACACTGCGGAACCAACCTCCCCCAACCCCTCCTTGTCAAGGAGGGGAGTTATCGGTGATTCATGGCTAAAATATTCATTACCGGCTCTTCTGACGGCCTCGGCCTCATGGAGGCACGAATGCTGGTCAGCCAGGGCCACGAGGTGGTGCTGCACGGACGCAACCAGGACCGGGCGAATCTGGTGCGTTCCAAGGTCCCGGGCGCACTGGCCGCCGTTATCGGCAATCTCGCGAGCATCGCGGAGACCAAGTCCCTTGCGGCCCAGGTGAACGGGCTGGGACCCTTTGATGTGGTCATCCATAATGCCGGCGTCTATGGCGAGTCCCACTGTGTGAGGACGATAGACGGGCTGCCGCAGATCTTCGTCGTGAACTCGCTTGCCCCTTATATCCTGACCTGCCTCATCAAGAGGCCGAAGCGCCTGATCTATACGAGCTCCGGCCTGCATCAGGGCGGCGACGCTGAGCTGCAGGACATCGCCTGGAGCAAGCGGCGCTGTAACGGATCGAGCGCCTATGCGGACTCGAAGCTCCAGATCGTCATCCTTGCCTTTGCCGTGAGCCGCAGATGGCCCGACGTCCTCTCCAATGCTGTAGACCCCGGCTGGTCAGCCACGAAGATGGGAGGAGCGGGAGCTCCGGTCACTGTCGAGGAAGGGTCGCGCACGCAGGCCTGGCTGGCAGCGAGCGAGGAGAAGGAAGCTCTGGTCTCGGGACGATATTTCTCACACCTGAAGCTCCGGAGCCATCACAAGGCTGCGACGGACCCGGCTATCCAGGAAAAGTACCTGTCAGAATGCGCCCGCATCTCCGGGGTCGCATTTCCCGCTTAATTCCCGAACTCTCCTGGATGATGCCGGAGCAATCGCAAAGCAGATCGGAGCAGCCATGAACCTGACGCAGGAACAGTACCGTTATTTTCTAAAAGATGCCGTGAGGCTGACCATCGATTTCAGCGACACGGACCAGAGCAGGGGAGAGCCTGCGCCGCCCATAGAAAAGCCCGCACCTGCCGGCGCGAAGCGCTTCGACCTGGTCCCGGTCCATGACTGGCAAGGCATCGGGAAGGTGGACCTGACCACAGCCATCGCCGGGCG
>JBGQDI010000217.1:0-4269 GCA_041495765.1 Nitrospirota bacterium | reverse complement strand
GGGCCTCTGCCGCGAGCTTTTCCAGCGAGATGCCGAATTCGTCCTTGAGGCCGAGCAGCAGGCCTTCGGCGGTCGCGGCTGCCTGCGTCATCCGCGCAAGAAAGGGGCCGTTGCCTTCATAACGGCGGTAAATGGAGCGCATACGATGCTCAAGCGTTGTGGGCCGGTCCAGTTCGACCACGCTGTCGATGAGCGGCACAAGCCGTTCTTCGAGCGTGCGCGGAAGGAAGTCCTGCTCCGGAAGTCCATAGCGCATTGCCTCGGCCCGCGGCATGCCGCAGAAAACATGGGATGCGCAGACAAAGGCCTCGCGCTCGTGGCCCAGCCCCATGAGAAGATGATATCCTTCGACACCGTGCATGACGGGGTCGTGCGTCTTGTACCGGCCGATATCGTGCAGCAGCGCGCCTACCCTGAGGAACTCTGTATCAAGGCAATTGTGCGGGGCAAGCGCCCCGGAGAGCCGCTCCGCCACGCGCGCCACGGCGCGGCAATGCCTGATCCAGGCCGCATCCCTGCCATAGGAGTTCAGCAACGTGAGGGCTTCTTCATAAAACAACATGGAATGCTCCGTCCTGAAAAATGCTATATTGCCGTTAAAACCCATGCAGCGGAAGCGTACCAGCCGTTGACCGGGTTGTCAACAGGCACTGGAGCGGCACTGCGGTTCTATGATGAAGATCATAGCTTGCAGAAGGTCATGCTACTATACTCCACCCAGACCGGACAGCTGCACCTGAAAGGACGATCATGCAGGCAACAAATATCCCTATGCGCTTTCCGAACGGTTCCCGATGAGACGGGCGGGCCTGATCGTCACCCTCTACGCATTCATGATCTCCTATTATGGCGTGGGATCGCTCAAGAACTCGCTCGGAAGCGCGCCGATCGCCGGAGCCGGTTCGGCCCTGGCCCTGGCATTCGGCCTCTGCTGGATCGGGCTGTTCCTGGGAGGAGTGCTGCTGGTCCTGAGGAAAAATGCCGGCAGGGCCGTCGCGCAAACAGCTGCCGGGGCTTCGGCGCTCCTGCAGATCGCGGACATCATCCTGTTCTGGAGATCGGAGGGCTTTGATCTCCCCGGCTTTCTTTTCACCTTCTCGCCTCTGGTATACGCTCTCTTCCTGGCCTGGGCCCTTCCCCGGCTCTCCGGTGAAGAAGGGGCCCCTTCGAACACCCGGCGTTCTCTTGCGGTCGTTGCTTCAGGAGCACTGCTTCCCTGGTTCGCGGCCCTCGGGGTAAAGCTCTTCACCACCGCAGTTATCGTACCGCCGCAGGGCATAAGCCTGTTCATCGCGGCGTTCATGTCCCTGTGGTGTGCCATCCCCTTCGGCGTGCTCGCCCTGACGGTCGACGCATGGCCCGGGGGCCGGCAAAGAAGCGCTGTCCTTGCGGGCGGCATTGCGGGGCTCTGCATTGGCAGTCTTTACTGCTACGGCCTCATCTGGGCACAGACGCTGAACAGCTTCATCCTGGCGCTGCTGCCTCCGGTCGTGTTCGCCGCAGAAGCACTCGGCATCGGCATGGGCATTCTTGTCAGCGCCGCCATTCGAGGACAGGACCGCGCGTGACCGCGTCCGGTCACGCCGCCATCGACAGAAGCCGGATCAGCTTTCCTTTATGAGGCACTGTACGATCTCGCCTGCGTACATGCGATGATAGTCCTTCAGGGGATACATCTCGTTGATCTTCGGATCGAGGAAACGCTCGGGGCTGATGTCCTGGAAGTAGAGCTTCCTGCAGACCAGGACCAGTCTTGCTTCTTCAAAATAAACCACCTTCTCTTTTTTCACCGGCACGAGCCCTGCCCCCTTGACTTTGTCGGTGTCCCTGCCGGAGCGCGACCCGCAGAAGGTCAGGGCCTTGCGGTGCTGCTCATCAAAAAAGGACAGCGTGAACTCCCCCGCCTTTTCCATGAACCCGAAAGTATGCCGCGTGGGCCTGATGAAACAAAAGGCGACCTTCTTCTCCCAGAGCACACCAAGCCCGCCCCAGCTGGCGGTCATGGTGTTGAAAGATTCCGGTGTGCCCGCAGTGATGAGCATCCAGTCCTTCCCGATCAGTTTGAACGGATTGTCAGAAAGCTGTTCCGGTTGTATCTCGGTAAATCCCATGGGTAAGTCCTCCTCGAAAAAAGTCAACATCTGATCTGCAGATAAAAAATGAAGCAAAGGACCTTTGACACGGACCAAGGCGGATTAATTTTTGATCAAAGCGGATAAAGAATAACTGCTTTGGAAGTATCCGCCCCTATCAGCCTTAACTTTTCCGCTCCTATCCGTGTCAAAGGTCTTGTCTGCGTTCCCCCTTCGCCGGTATCTTGCTCATGGCCCGCTCCGCCAGGGCAGTGATGGTGAGCGACGGGTTCACGCCGGGGTTCGCCGATATCATGGATCCGTCGCATACATACAGCTGCTCGTAGCCGAATATGCGGTTGTCCTTGTCAATGACCCCTTCCTCCCGGTCCTTTCCCATGACGCAGCCGCCCAGGATATGTGCCGTCGTGGGTATGCCAAGCAGCGTTTCGGTCAAAAGCGCCACGGTCTTGCCGTTCACGATCCGGGCGTAGCGTTCCGCAAGCTTTCCGGCCTCGGGGATGAGCGCCGTGGGTTTCTTCCCCTGCTCTTCCGAGGTCTTCATGCCGAAGAGTCCGCGGGAGAAGCGGAGCGTGCTGTCCAGGGTCTGCATGAACAACAGGATCTGCGTTCTCTTTGCCCAGTCGCGTACGAAGTAGACCTTCAGGTTCCGGAGCGGATGACGAAGCAGGTCGATAGCGATGTTCGAAAGCCGCATAAAGAGGTTGTCCCCCTGCACCAGGGGCGAGCCCAGGAGACGCCAGAAACCCGAGCCCGAGGGATAGCGCACCGGCTCCAGGTGGCTGTGTGCGTCCGTATGCAAAATGGAGGTGATGGCCGCGCCGTCGGAAAAAACGGTGTCCTTGTCATAGGCCGTTACTCCCATGAGGCTTTCGGAGTTCGTGCGGACCCGCGATCCGACCATGGAGGAAAGGTTAGGCAGAGAATGCGCTTTAAGCTTCAAAAGAAGGGCGACCGTGCCGAGCACACCGCCGGAAAAGACGACGCCTTTGCACGTGATCGTTCTTTTGCGTTTGAAGAGCTTCGTCGACGGTTGCCAGGTCACCCGGTACCCGTCGCTGCCATCCTGCGATCCCCGGGCACGGACATCGACGACCTCGGACCCGGCCTGGACCGTGGCTCCCAGGCGTTCCGCCAGATACAGGTAGTTCTTATCGAGCGTGTTCTTGGCATTGTACCGGCAGCCGATCATGCAACCGCCGCAGAAGGTGCAGCCTGCCCGGTCGGGCCCCTTGCCGCCAAAATAGGGATCCGGTACGGTGACTTCGGGCTCGCCGAAGAACAACGCCACCTGCGTGGGTTCGAACTGGTCGGCTTTTCCGATCTGCTCTGCCAGAGCTTTAAGCGCGAGGTCGCCGGTCTCCCTGCGGGGATAAGGGACCGCGCCCAGCATGGTCAAGGCCCGGTCGTAGCATTCCCCGAGCTCCTGCTCCCAGTCAGCAAGATGGGCCCAGCTCTTCGCTGTAAAGAATTCCTGCTTCGGCTTCGGCAGGGTGTTGGCGTAGACCAGGGACCCGCCGCCCACGCCCACGCCGGACAGGATCGTCACATGGCGGAACAGAGAGAGCTTGAAGAAACCGAAGAACCGGAGCGCAGGCAGCCAGAACCATTTTTTCACGTTCCAGTTCGTATGCGGGAAGTCCTCCGCCGTCAGCCGCTTGCCCTTTTCGAGCACCAGCACCCGGTAGCCCTTTTCCGCAAGCCGAAGGGCCGACACGGACCCGCCGAACCCCGATCCGATGATGAGGTAATCGTAGTCCAGACTGTTCTGTGGTTTTGGATGTTCGCGCATAGGGTTTTATCTGTTTACGTTATTGTGATCTCGTAGGGGCGCAAAGCTTGCGCCCTGCTCTATTGCAATTGCCTCAGGGCGTATGCAATACGCCCCTACAAAAGCGGACCGACCGTCTTTGTCTTTTATACCACCGCCAGCACGATCTTCCCGCGCGCGCTTTCCGCCTCGCTGTACGCCAAAGCTTCCTTTGCCTGGTCCAGCGGAAAGACCTTGTCCACATGCACTTTGACGCTGCCCGTCCTAAGCTGTTCCATCATCCACGCCATGTCCGCTGCGCTTTGCTTTACCCACATTGAACGGGCTTTCCTGCCTGGCAGGAAACTCGAGAGGAGTTGGGCAATGATGGTTGCATCGGGCAGCGTATTCACGTAGATGCCCGAG
>JBGQDI010000216.1:0-4271 GCA_041495765.1 Nitrospirota bacterium | reverse complement strand
GGAGGCGCGGGTTTCTCGTATTCCTGCTTCATGTCCAGCGCGTTATAGCCCGGAGACTGCGGCATTTCTTTTGGGCGGCGCGCGGGCGCGGCGGAAAGGGTCTCCTCGTTCTTTGCGATGACCGCAGGCTCCTGCGCCGGGGCCTGCTCCACTGCCTGCTGCGTTGGCGCTTTCATCTTCGCCGATGGCTGCATGTTCTGGTAGATGAACACGGCAGTCACTGCGATGAAAAGCGCGCCGATAGCTTCAAGAGGAAGCTTGACCGCTAGCGGGAAAAAGAGCCGCTGGAACCAGCTTTTGCTCCCCGCCTCGGTACGCACTTTTGCCATGATCTTCTGCGTCATCCAGGCGGGCGGGTCGATCTCCTCGACGGACCTGATGACGGCAACGGTCTGCCGGAGCTCTTTGAGCGCATTCGTGCATTTTTCGCAGGTCTTGAGGTGCTCCTCGATGGCAGCCCGGTCCCCGGGAGAGACCGCGTCGTCGATATATTCGGACAGCATATGCCGGATGTCGTTATGATCCATCGAAGGCTCCTTGCTTCTTCACCTGAAACTCCCCCTCACCTTTATCCTCTCCCCCGAGGGGAGAGGGTAGGGGTGAGGGGTTTTTCGCCGTGGTGCCGATTTTTGTCGGCATTGTTGCATTATCTTTTCATCCTCTCACAGATGTTTCTGCCCCACTGCCGAAAGCATGTTTCAAACATTCCTTGACCGCTTCGCGCGCCCGGAAGAGCCGGGACTTCACGGTCCCGGCAGCCACCGTGAGCATCATGCCGATCTCGTCATAGGAACGGTCCTGCAGGTCCCGGAGGACGATCACTTCCCGGAAATCGGGTTCCAGCGCGGCAATGCATTCCTGCACCTTTTGTCGCAGGTCGCGCTGCTCCAGCTGGTCCAGGACCGATGCTGCTTTTGACGGCGGGTCGGCCTTGATCTGCCCGTCCTCCCGCTCGATGGGGTCGTCCAGGGAATTGACCTCATGGAGCCGGCGCGCCCGCACCTGTTTCAGCCGGTTTCGCGCCTGATTGACCGTGATGGTGGTGAGCCAGGTCGTAAAGCGCGAAGCCCCGCGGAACTTCCCGATGTTCCGAAAAGCGGCAACGAAGGCGTCCTGCGCGATCTCGGCCGCGTCGTCGGCGTCGCCGGCGATCCTGAAGGCGAGGTTGAACATCTTCTTCTGATGCCGTTCCACGAGCTGCTCGAAGGCATTGAGGTCGCCCTTTTGGGACAATGCCACCAGCCCGGCATCGTCGTCCGTCGGCCGCTGTTCCCTCATTTTATTAGACAACCTTTAGGCGTAGTTAGTTCCATGGCAGTCAAATGATTGTACCGCAAAACAGCCGAAGTTTCATCTGAAATACATACGGGTTGTGCTCGGAATTGAGCTGTGATAGTATTTATTAGCGGTTCGCTATGACCTTTGCCAGGGAGACGACATGACCGGGACGGTGAAGATTTACGGGAAACAGGGTTGACCCTATACGGAACGGGCTCGTGCAGCCTTTGGTACTGCAGCGGTATATTATGATGTGAAAAAGGACAAGGTCCGCCTTGATGAGATGCTGAAGCAGACCGGCGGCCGCCGCGACGTTCCGGTAATCGTGGAGGACGGCAAGGTCACCATCGGGTATGGAGGCTCCTGAGGAGTGTAAGGCCCCGGCGGTCGCCGGCGGTGTTTAATGCGGAATGCGAAATTCGGAATGCGGAATGCGGAATGAGGGCCGAAGCCGGTGAGACAAGGAACCAAGGCTTTAAAATTACTATTGTTGCAGAAAGGGTGAAATGCAATCATTGGACAAATTCTCGCTTGAGAAGGACAATGCGGTACTGCTTATCGTTGATATCCAGGAACGGCTGGCAACGGTGATGGGACAGAAGGACCAGGTGGTGAAGAACAACCAGCACTTGATCGAGCTGGCTAAAATGCTCGACATACCGGTGGTGGTGACCGAGCAGTATCCGAAGGGCCTTGGCAAGACCGTGCCGGAGCTTCAGGCCGCGCTGCCCTATTACCGTCCGGTCGAGAAAATGACCTTTGACTGTTGCGGGCAGCCGGCCTTTCTGCCGGAACTGAAAACGATCGACCGGAAGACGGTGATCCTTACTGGCATGGAAACGCACATCTGCGTGCTGCAGACCTGTCTGGGGCTGCTCAAGGCAGGCATGAACGTCCATGTCGTGCAGGACGCCATCTGCTCGCGCACAAAAGAGAACTGGAAGGCCGGCATCGGTTTCATGCGAGACGCAGGCGCGGTCATCACCTGCACCGAAACCGTCCTGTTCCAGCTGCTCAAGGTGGCAGGCACGGAGGAGTTCAAGAAGATATCGCAGAGGATAAAGTAGGGGCAGGAGGCAGAAGGCAGAAGCCAGAAGTAAGAAGTCAGAAGTAAGGAATAGAGGTGAATATCATGGCAGACGAATTGATACCTGAGGACGTACAGAAGGTCATCAAAGAGACCTTTTTCAGCGAACTGAAGAACGAGGTCCAGATCGAGGTCTATACCCTCCGGGGCGTGAACGACGAGTTCAACACGGCAACGGTGGCGCTCATCAAGGTCCTGGCAAGCTTGAGCGACAAGATCAAAGCGAGTTTCCACGTAGTGGGAGACGAACTGTCGGTCAAACGCAACGCCCTGCGTTCCCCCACGGTCCTGATCGCGCCGGACAAGTACCGGATGCGTTATACGGGCACGCCGCACGGCGAAGAGGGGCGGTCCCTGCTGATCTCGATCATGATGGCTTCGACCGGTAAGACCATACTTTCGGCCGAGGCCATGGAAAAGCTTGCCGGGCTGAAGGAAAAGCGGGACATTCAGGTCTTCGTGAGCCCCACCTGTCCTTACTGTCCGCAGCAGGTGTTGTCGGCCTTTTCCGCTGCCATCGTGAATCCGGCCATGATCTCGGCAGATGCCGTCGAGATCTATGAGAACCAGGACCTGGCGGAGGCGCTCGGTTCGCTTGCCGTGCCGCAGACCTTTATCAACAGCACCTTCACCGGCGCCGGGCTCCAGCCGGAAGAGATCTTTACCGAGACCCTGATGACCCTGAAAGAGCCGACGTATCTGACCGAAGAACTGACGCCGGGCGAGCCCGTGAAGAAGGACCTGGTGATCATCGGCGGCGGCCCCGCAGGGCTCACCGCGGCGATCTACAGCGTGCGTTCGGGGCTCAAGACCATCATCCTTGAGAAGACCGCGCTGGGAGGCCAGGTCGCGATCACGCCCGTGGTCGAGAACTACCCCGGCTACATGCGGATCGGCGGCAAGAGCCTGGTGGACCTGATGGCCCAGCAGGCGGCGCAGTACACCGATATCCATGTGGGCGAGCTCGTGAAGGAGATCACGCGCGAGGGCGACAGTTTCCACGTCAAGACGAGCCGGGCCATCTATATCGCCCGGGGCGTTCTGCTCACGACCGGAGCCGACCCCCGGGTCCTCGGCGTGGCAGGCGAGAAGCGCTATTACGGCAGGGGCGTGAGCTACTGCGCCACCTGCGACGGTTATTTCTTCAAGGACGGCAAACGGGTGATCGTGGTGGGCGGCGGGAACACGGCCGTGGCCGATGCGCTGTACCTGCATAATCTCGGCGCCAAAGTGACGCTGGTCCACTGGCGCGGTGCGCTGAAAGCAGAAGCCCGGCTGCAGGAAAGCCTGAAACAGTCCGGCATCCCGGTGCTCTATAACAGCGAAGTGCGCGAGATCGTCGGGGAGAAGATCGTGAAGTCCGTCAAGATCGAGGACAAGACCGCAAAGACGCTGTCGGAGATGCCGGCGGACGGCGTGTTCATCGCCATCGGCTATGTGCCGAACAACGAGATCGCCAGGGACCTGGGCCTCGAGCTCGACGCTGAAGGCTACGTCAAAGTGGATCTGACCACGATGCGGACGTCGGTGCCCGGCATCTACGCGGCCGGAGACATCACCGGCGGCCTGAAGCAGATCGTCGTGGCCGTGGGCCAGGGTTCGACGGCGGCCATGAGCGCCTTTGAGGACATTTCGAGCATGGCCGGTGAAGAGGAACGGATCGTGGAAGCGGTGAGGAAGGGGTAGCGGCTTCGAAAAACGATTGTCAATGCCGGCGGTCACCGATCTTGCGAGTTATATAGCTTATGCAGCCACCCAGTACCGCTTTCTCAAACGAGTAATGTTGCGGACTATGGGATCATACTAGTACGCTGTAAAAGTAGTTCTTGCTAGTTAAGCTTTTTCATGGCATACTCTTCCGTAAGGAGGTGTCCATGAGCCAAAAACAATTTCATGTCCGGTTGGG
>JBGQDI010000215.1:0-4276 GCA_041495765.1 Nitrospirota bacterium | reverse complement strand
TAGAAGGGGTGCTCCATTATCGGCATGAACTCGACGTGGGTAAAGCCGGACTGCTTGACATATTCCGCAAGAAGCGGCGCCAGTTCGCGGTAGGTGAGAAAGCCATTCTCCCGCTCCACCGCCCTCCGCCAGGACCCGATATGCAGTTCATAGACCGAATAGGGGGAGCTCAGGCTGTTCGCCTTGTGGCGGTCCTTCATCCAGTCCTTGTCGCTCCATTTGTAGGTGAGGTCGCAGACGATCGACGCGGTCCGGGGAGGCTCTTCGCAGCGGAACGCGAAAGGGTCGGCCTTGTCCACGGCGTAGTTGTTGTGTCGCGAGACGACGTGGTATTTATAGAGCGTCCCCTCGCCGATGCCGGGGAAATAACCTTCCCAGATGCCCGAGCTGTCGGGCCGGACCACGAGATGATGGGAGTGGGGATTCCAACCGTTGAAGTCGCCGACGACCGAGACCAGCTGTGCGTTCGGTGCCCAGACGGAAAAGTGTGTTCCCGTGGTGCTGCCCACGGTCCGGAGATGGGCGCCGAGCTTGTCATAAAGGCCGAAGTGGGTGCCTTCTTTAAACAAATAGGTGTCGTGGTCCGTCAGGAGCGGGCCGGGAGTGTCAGTGGTGGTGCTCGCCTTTTTCTTTGCCATGTGTTTCCTCCGAATAACATAAACCAGACCAATCCCGATTATCGGGCCATTCCCGTAGGGGCGTACTGCGTACGCCCTGTTGGCAATAGCAGCAGCGAGGGCGCAAGCATTGCGCCCCTACGAAGGATGTTTTTGCACCGTGTCGTTCCAGCCGTTGTTCTTGTAGGGGCGTACCGAGTACGCCCTCGGGCGGTAATAACAACGGCAATCCGGGCGCAAGCGTTGCGCCCCTACGATCTCATATGAATTGTCCGGTGCGGATAGGGGATCTCGATGCTTTTTGCCTTGAACGCTTTGAAGATCCGCTTCCTGAGCTCATGCTGCACCGGGACCTGGTCTGCAAATTCGCGGACCTGGACGACCAGGGTAAAGTCCAGCGAGCTTTCGCCGAAGCCCGGGATGAAGCGTACTTGCGGCGCAGGGGCTCCCACCAGCCCCGGCAGTTCTCCAATCGTTTTTTGCGCGACTTCGAGCAGCGTCTGTTCGACCAGATCGATGTCTGCGTCATAGCTCACGCCGACCGGTATGTGCAGTGCCAGCTGCCGTTCGGGCAGGAAGTAGTTCGTCACGACGCTTTGAGAAAGCTTGTTGTTCGGGATCACGACGATATTGTTCGGCAGCATGCGGATCCTCGTCGTGCGCCAGGTGATGTCGTCCACGTAGCCTTCCTGGCCTGATTCGAGCCGGATAAAATCACCGACGCGAATGGACCGTTCCACCAGGATGTGAATGCCGGCGAAGAGGTTCGCCAGCGTGTCCTGCAGCGCCAGGGCCACGGCAAGGCCGCCCACGCCAAGGGCCGTCAAAAGGGGCGCGATCGAGATCCCCATGACGTTCAGCATGATCAGGAACCCGATCATGAGTATCGTGCCGCGCAGGATCCCCGAAGCAAGGCCCGTGGTCGGGATGGGCAGGTTGCTCCGCTGGACGTACCCCTTGAAGAGGTTGCCGGCCAGGTTCGATGTGGCCAGGGTCACAGCCAGGATGATGATGATATGGATGATGTTGCCGATCAGGTTGATATGCTTTTCCGGCAGCTCCGATATGTCGATCCCTATCTGGAGCCCCATGCCGATGGCAAGGTAGATCGAAGGCGTCTTGAAAGCGGCCAGAATAGCATCGTCCAGCAGGGTCTCGGTCTTCGCAGCCCATTTGTGCAGGACCCTGATGGCGATGGCCCGAACAATGAGCAGCACCAGGACCGAGCCCAGGGCGATGGCAGATGGTATAAGGATGCGTTTGATGCTCGGGTCCATGCTGTCTCCTGGCTGTTTATCTAAGTCAGTTTAGCAGATAACCTGGGGAGAGTAAAGAAAGATGAAGTTGCACAGGCCTGTGGTGCAGCAAAATAAGGCTCACAGGAGCAGAGCAGGGTCGCGGTCAGTCTTTTCTCTTGGTCGTTCCCGATGCCGGCGGCTTCCATTCCCTGGGTTTGTATTGCAGCGATTCGGGCACCGGCACCATCATGTCCAGAGCCTTCCTGCACTGCTCGGCAGCCGCCTCGATCAGCTTCTTCTCTGAATCGATGTTCTTGTCCGGAAGTCCCGCAACACCGATGCTCATGGTCACCCGGGTTGCATCGGGCCACGTGAACGGATAGACGGCCACAGCCTCCAGTACGCGCGCCGCTGCCTGCACCGCGTCACCGCGCAGGGTTTGCGGCAGGAGCACCACCAGCGACTCGCCGGTCCACCATGCGGCCGTATCCACCTCCCGGATGGTCTTTTGCACGAGCCCGATGATCGCCTTGACGAGCTCCGCATCGGCCGTCCGGCCCATCTTCCGGCCGTCGAGATCGATCATGATACAGCTCATCTGCTGTTTGAAGCGCTGACACTGCTTGAATTCCTTCGAGAGCATTGCTTCGAATTGCGGCCGGCTGAAGAGTCCCGTGGCGGGATCGATGACCTCCTGGGTCGTTCCTCCTTGCGGCCGCTCCGGGGGAGGGGCCTGGACGGGGGGTGGTGTCCCTGTTTTGGGGACCAGTTTCAAAACCGGTCTTTGAGGAGGTGCAAGCGACGGTGTCGGCGTTGGCACGGATTCCGGTTTTGGCGTTTCAGCAGGTTCCGGCTTCGGTGCCGGTGCCGCCGCTCCTGGAAGCCTCTTTGCCTCGAGCAATCCGTCGATCTTGATCTGGAGGTCGCGGGACGTGAAGGGTCTTTGTAGATGATCATCAGGCCCATCTTCCGGCCTGGTGAAGGGCACCGGCGTGTATCCGCGCCCGACGAGAAGGATGATCGGGATCGAGCGGGTTTCGTCCCGCTGCCTGAACCTGCCGCAGAGGTCACTGCCCTCCATGTCAGGCAATGCGACATCGAGCAGGATGAGCTCGGCTGCGGCCTTCCTGGCCGCTACCAGGGCCGAAAGGCCGGAGCCGGCCGCGTACACCTCGTAGTTCAGCCCCTCCAGCAGTATCCTGGTGTTGTTGCCATGGGTCTGAAGATCCTGTACGAGCAGGATCCTTTTTTTGGGCATCGCCATCGCTCCTCGATATACCAGCAGGCCGACCTTGATCTGCCGGGTCTAATCTTAATGGTACCACAAGATTCCCAATTATATTTGCCCGGAACCAAAAAATAGCATATCAACTATGAGCAGGGTTGCAGGTCATTTTGGCGAAAATCCCGGGTTCTCAACGATCATTTACGAGGTCGGAACAGGAAGTATCAGTGCCGCAAATTAATTGACAGGACTACAAGATAAGCAGGGTGTGCAAGATCGCGGTCTATCCAAAGCCACCCTGTAATCCTGTCAACAGAGCATTTTATCTCTCTGGCCCTACGAGCCTGTCGTAAGCGTTACGAACACGTTCGTATCCATTTCCTGAGCCGATGCCGGGAACTTCAAGTTCCTGATCTGCTGTATAAGACATTGCAGAACAGATCCATTCTTGATTGCGCTGTTTACTGCCTGGACATCCTTAACCATGCCGTTCGCGGTTATGGCAAGCCGGACCTCGATCGTTCCCCGCAAGCTGCTGTTCTGAAGGCAGCCCGCGAGAGCTTTCAGCTGTTGTTCAACAACGCTGCGAACTGCATCCTTGCTCAGACCGCCGGTAACGGAGAGCTTGCTTATCTTTATGGAGAGAGGAGGGACGGGAGCGATCTGGCGTGCTGCTTTGTCCTCCGACTTTGGCAGCAGCCTCATGTCCGCTTCAGCAGGGGCGCTTTTCTGCTTCATCGCCATAGGTGCGGCAAAACCTCGCGTCATTGCGCCGCCGACTGCGTAATCAGAGACTCCCTCGGGAAGCGGCAGCGGCTGGTTTACGGTTGTTGTCCTGCCGTCCGTGTTGCGCACTTCGGAATCAACGGCAATGAACGAGGTATAGGCGGTCAGAAGATTATAGGTAAGTCCAAGCTGCGTGACTTCCGCGATGCGCGCATTGTTCTGGCGCAGCAGGTTGTAGTCCGACAGGAGCATGATCCGCTGGCGCGCCCAGAGAAAGGGAAGGGCTGCGTTCGACCTCTCAGGCTTGACGCTCGCGACCCTGATCTCATTGGAATAAGGCTTCTCTCCGGTCAGGCCGCTGAGCGTGATCGTTCCTTCCGGTCTGTTGCGCCATTTGCCAAAGACGATCACGGGCCTGTCGGCAAGTACATCGGGAAGACTTGCAGGCTCTACATCGTATACATCGAACT
>JBGQDI010000214.1:0-4321 GCA_041495765.1 Nitrospirota bacterium | reverse complement strand
GACCCTGATCCTGCTCCAGAAGATCATGGGCGGCGCAGTGGAGCCATCGCTCTTCGTGCGGACCGCGATCGTCATGGGCATCGGCGTCGGCATAGCCTGCGCAGCCACGGTATGCATCGTGGTCGGCGGCCTCATGGGAACCCTGGCCGGGTTCGTGGTGGCAGCACCTCAGGCAATGCGCGAGAAGCAGGCGGTTGCAGTGAAGTCGTAACCATCTACGGAAACACGTACCATCAATAAAAGCACAGCAAGGGCGATGAGCGATCATCGCCCTTTGTATTTATTGGCTGCCTTCCTGCTCGCAGCCAAGAGCTGCAGGATCAAGCCCACATCAAGACTTCGACTATCAATTCTAAAGCTGACCCCGATTCCTTCCCCTCCTTCCTATTCTTTCCCCAAAAAGAGCAAAATTAGCCCGTAAGAAGAGCAATGCCAGCCGAGACAAGTTTATAGAAAACGGTATGATAGTGCGACCTGATGCATAAGACCACTGTCTTGTCCCATGCGATCAGGCTAATTATGAACGAAGCACTACATCCTGAAGAAAAGGAGGTCGCCACAGGTCTATCTGTCCGCTATGCTGCATTACGGTTACTGATCAATGGGGTTTAGTCTCTAAATGAAAAAGGGGGAAGAACATTGCGTAAATCACTTTTAATGATCAGCATCATGGGAGCGGTAGCGATCTTCAACTCAACGATAGTTGCATCAACGGTATTTTCCGCAACGTTATCGAATGACAATGTGCTCTCGACGAATCTTAAAGAAGCGGACGGTACAAGCGGGCAGAACACCAATAGCGGCAGCGGGGTCAAGACGAACCATCTTCAGAACGGTGCGGTAACGACGGATAAGATCGCCGACGGCGCGGTGACTGCTCCGAAACTCGGCATTCTCTGTCCCGACGGGCAGTACCTGAAGTACACCGTTCCCGGCGGCTGGGTATGCAGTGTCGGCACACCGGGACTTACAGGACCGCAAGGCCCCGCAGGCCCTCAGGGCCCGATCGGTCTGACCGGCGCAACAGGCCTCCAGGGTCCCATCGGCCTGACCGGCGCTCCGGGCATTGCCGGCCCTCAGGGCGATCCCGGCGTTGCCGGACCTCCGGGCGATGCCGGCCCGATCGGCATGGGGCTTCGGCAGTACCGGGCGGCGCTTCTGCAATGGTATCCTCAGACATTCCCGGTGGGTGCCAATCCGGAGGGCATGGCCTTTGATGGCGCGAACATTTGGGTTGCTAATTACGGCGGCGGCACGATATCCAAAGTACGCGCGAGCGACGGGACGACCCTGGGCACCTACGCGGTCGGCGGGGCCTGGGGCATTGCCTTTGACGGTGCGAACATTTGGGCGGCCAACTACACGAGCGACACCGTGACCAAGGTTCGTGCAAGCGACGGGGCGATCCTGGGCACCTATCCCGTGGGGAGCGGTCCCCGGGGGATCGTCTTCGACGGCGCCAACATCTGGACGGAAAATTTTTCGGGCAATAACGTGACCAAGCTGAGCGCAGCCGATGGGTCCTTAGTCGGCACCTACCCCGTGGGAAGCTACCCCTGCGGCATAGCCTTCGACGGCGTCAACATCTATGTGACGAACTTTAACTACGGCGGGATAACCAGGCTTCGCGCCAGCGATGGGACCAACCTGGGTTCCTACTCCGCATATGCTCCCTATAATGTGGCCTTCGACGGTACCTACCTCTGGGTGACGAACTATATGAGCAGCTCCGTAGGCAAAGTGCGCGCCAGCGATGGGCAAGTGATCGGCACCTACCCTGTGGGAACCTATCCTTCCGGTTTAGCTTTCGACGGGACAAGCATGTGGGTGGCAAGTTGGCAGGACGGCACCGTGACCAGGATCCGGGTCAGTGATGGGACGAACCTGGGCATCTACACCGTAGGGGGCATGACTTCTTCAGTAGCATATGACGGCTCGGATATCTGGGCTGCGAGTTACGCAAATAGCACCGTGACCAGAATCCCCGCCCTCCCGTAGGGGTCGGACTAAAAAAGCTGAATAAATAGGAAAGCCCGCTTCGGCGGGCTTTTTTTTCTCTCACGTGAGCTTTGGGACGGTCCGATCAGCAGGGCCTTACACCGGTTGCTCAAGGCAGATAGCATCATTTACTGTTACACGCCTCGAGCGCTGTACTCCATAAATGCTCCCGGTGATGATACCTGGCCCAGCCGGTCCAGGTCCAGTTCAAGGTTTTCCCGGTCAGAGGCCGGCAGCACGTTTTTGCCGAATAACAGCATGCTCAGGGGAGACAGCATTTCATCAGCCTCCACCAGTTCACGTGTCGCAGCGTACAGGTCATCGTAACTTGATCCTCTTTCCGAGCCAGGTTCGGTATCGTTGTTTGGCGCGGCAGAATTCATTTCCACCATGCTGAATAAGAACCGCTCCACCTGGCCCGCGGTCATGATATCAAGCGATATTGCAGCGCCGAATAGCGCCTGCAGCGTAATATATTCCTCTTCTTTGCTCATTTCAGGCCAGAATATATTGTGGTGTATTTGTACGTTCGCTTTTAGCTGATCAAGAATGTCCTGCCACATGCTCACCTCCGGTTAGCGTTCCCTATTCGATAGGGCCTCGTTAAAAAAGCTATCATTACCGTAAATGCAGTGCAAACATGATACCAGGAGCTAAGCACGTGATTTTTCTGGAAAACAGAAAAAGGTCGTAGCACTGCTGCCTTCGAAGTGACTATATTGAGCCGTTCATTTTAATCCAATGGTTCGTTTTGAGGAACGCCCTGCTCTTGAAAAAATATCACGCCTAGAGCAACCTCCCTTTTTTTGCGCTATGCTTTTTTTAACAGTTTCCATTGTTCCTGCAGGGTAGCGATAGAGAGGCCAGGAGAACGCTCTGAACGGCCTGCTCCAGCAGGGGCCAGACACTTCATTTGTGTGGAATAGCGAGGTTGCCATGAAAGAACTGATTGTAGTCGTGCTGCTCGTTTACGCTGTCGCTTTAGGGCTGAGCGCCCCGAGGACCTCAGATGCCGAACCGGCAGACTCCGTGAATCTCGGCATTGGCGGCGTGATCCAGACCATGCCGCACTGTAAAGCCACCCTCTTCATAACGGAGTACGAGCATATGCTCACCCCGAAGGTCGCAGGCCTGGGACGAATCAGCGAGGTAGACTACAAGTTCGACAACAACAAGTATGTGGAACAAGGAAGGCCGAAGGGTGTCGACATCGGTGCGCGCTGGTACAGCGCCGGCGGCATGCAGGGGTTCTACGTCGGCGGAACGGTGGGGTACTGGATGGCGGACTGGACCTTCACCGACAACAAAGGGCAAGCGAACGAAGTGCACGGCAAAGGGGATAGCGACTCTGTGAGGGTGAATGTGGATATCGGGGCACGTCTCCCGATCGGTTCGTCGTCCGTCTCGATCATGCCGGCGTTGAATCTCGGCAGGTTCTTTGCGTCGACCACCTGCGAATATACGGCGCCCGCTTCCGTGATCGGAGCATCGTGCAACCGGAAGAGCGAGGTCACGAACTACCTGTTCCTGTCCGTGATGGCCGGTATCGGGTTCTGAGCGAGCCCCGGCGAGACCGACACCTTGTCCTTCATCCTGAGCTCGGTGTCCATGAAGAAAGGGAACGGCCTCCGGCGCCGGGTCGTCTTCACTTGGTCGTTCATGACTTGCGAAAGCTGCGCGACGTCAGCAACAGCATCACACCTGGGTATGTTACAGGTACGTGGTCAATAGCGGGAAGATCAGCAGCAGATGAACAACGGCATTACAGCAGGTCCTTCGCAGCCTGCTTGATCTTGTTCTCGTCATACCCATCGATGCGGCGGAAACCGACAAAGGTAAGCGGGTATCCCCTGCCGGCCAGGGTATCGTATGCTGCCTTCGCGCTGCTGCTGCTTTCTACATCCTCGAAGCGATAGGGGATGTTCTGGGCCGACATATATTCTCTCATCCGTTTGCAATAAGGGCACCAGTTCGTACCGTACAGGACCACGCGCGGCTTGCCCTTCTCGTCGAAGTGGTTGCCCATTGCCTGCTGTTCGGCGCGCGTAAGCGCGTCCATGCCGTAGGTCTCCGCCAGCGCTGAGGTGAGCTGCGGAAGATTTTTCCCGACAACCTTGATATCGCCGACCACGGCAAGGGGCACGATGGTCTCGCCGAACTTGTCGAAGCGGCTTCGGCCCTCGCTGGTCGTCGCATTGACCTCTTCAAAGACGATGCGCCGGCTCCTGAGCTCACCCAACATTTCACCGCAGGGTGACCCGCAGGTATCTGCGGTGAACAGGATCACCGAGGAAGACCCGCCGCTCTTGTGGATGCCGACCTT
>JBGQDI010000213.1:0-4347 GCA_041495765.1 Nitrospirota bacterium | reverse complement strand
CTGCATTATGCTTATCCCGACCTTGGCTCGTACATGTCGTCGATCAACAAGTATTCATCGTTGGCCGTGACCGTCATGGCGGAAAAGGGGATCCGCAGGTTCCAGGCCGGCTGGATGAACATCCTGTTCCGGCCGCTGGGAACGTTCATTATCAAGTATTTTCTCCGTCTCGGTTTCCTTGACGGTAAACATGGCCTGGTCCTGAACCTGTTTCATGCGTACTATGTTTTTGCCAAGTATGCCAAAGCGTGGGAGTATAAGAACAGGGCTCAGGGGCCTGGATCCCGGGTTCAAGAACAAGGAATAGGAACACCATGAAGATCCTTTTTGTGAACAACTTCAGAGGCAGGGGCGGGGGTGAAGAGTTTCTCCGCGACCTGCTTCCCGGGCTGGTTGCCCGGGGCGTGAAGGTCGGCTTGATCTGTCGTCCCCGTACGCCGCTTACGGAAATTTTTAAAGGCAGCGCTGTCGAGGTGTACCCCATCGACCGTTCAGGGCTGAGCGGTATCACCTCGGTATTCAAGACTGCCAAGGTGATTCGCGACGGTGGATATGAGATCATCGACATCCAGCGCGGCCATGACATCGTCCAGTCATGGGTCGGCAGCTGGCTTTCCGGCAGGAAACCCGTGCTCATGTACACGCCTCAGGTGCCCGAGTTCATACGGTCGCGTTTTCTGCTTTCCCGCATGCGGCATATCGCGACCATATCGCGCCACATCAGGGACAGGATCATCGATTTCTTTCCGAAGATCGCTTCGCGGATCACGATCGTGTATTACGGGATCGACCTCGACAAATTCAGGCCGGAACTGGTGAAACGCGGCTCGCTCAGGCAGCGCTTCAAATTGGCATCCAACGCGCGGATCATCGGCACTGTCGGCGATCTTTGGAAGAACCAGATCGAGTTCCTCGATGCTTTGGTGCTCATAAAAAAAGAAATGCCTGAGACGTACTTTGCACTCGTGGCATCACCGTCCGGGATCGGGCAGGTACAGGAATTCAAGGAACGCGCAGCGCAGCTCGGTCTGACCGACGCTATCCTGTGGGTCGGACGTCTGGCAAAAGAGGATATGTATTCTTTTTACGCCGATATCGACATTGCGGTCTGCACGCATCGGAACGAGGGGTTCGGCATCTGGGTGCTGGAAGCGCTCGGCATGGGCGCTCCCGTTGTCGCCTTCAACGCAGGCGGCGTCCGGGATTCACTGGAGGGGTGCCCTGCGGGCAGGTTGGTGAGCGGCACCGATGAAATGGCAGTGGAGATGATCTCCATTCTCAAGAACAGCGATGCTCTCGGACAGATGGCCAAGGCAGGACCGTCCTGGGTAGCTGATCGATACGGACGTGACCGGATGGTGCAGGATTATTACCGGTTCTTTGCGGCCATGCTTAATAAGCACTGACAACCGAATCGCGATCTGATACTCGGCTCTCTTTCCGAAAGGCCTTATGAACATTCTTCAGATGATATCCAAGAACGACCGGTACGGCGCACAACGGATCTTTCTTGACCAGGTAGCCGCCCTGCAGGCACTGGGCAACCAGGTCATGGTCGCAGGCCGCGGCTCGGAAGGGTATGTGACCGATTCGGTGCGGGCCCTCGGGGTCCCCTATTATGGCAGCTCCATGAAAGGCTTTAAGGACCTGTTGTTCCTGCGACGCCTCATCAAGGAGCATGACATCGATGTGATCCATACAACGCTCGATCGGGCGGATTATCTTGGTGTTGTTCTTGCGAAGATCACGGGAAGGCCGGTGGTCAGCACCAACATGGTGCCGCGGTACCATGTTGGCTTCCGTTTTGCTGATAAGGTCATTGTACTTGCGGAAAAACAACGGCCCCTGCTGGAAAAAGGGGGCGTCAATTCACAAAAGATAACGCTGGTCCGTCCGGGCATCGATGTCGAACGGTTCTCCTCGCCTGATCAGGGCAGGGTTTCGGCCTGGAAACAGAAGCTCAACACTGATGCTTACAACATCGTCCTTTGCCACATATCGAGCATCATCGAGCGCAAGGCCCACCTCGTCTCGATCGATATCGCTGCTGGCTGCAAGCAACGGGGTGAACGGCCGCTCCTGATCATTATCGGCGATCCTCTAAACGGTGAATATTACGAATCACTTGTCACGAAGATCGCCTCACTGGGGCTGACCGATAATGTTCGCTTTACCGGATGGACTGCAGAGGTACCGGAGATCCTGTCCTTGAGCCATTTCACGGTATTGCCGTCCGAAAATGAAGCGCTGGGGGTCGTCCTTATGGAAGGCATGGCCGCAGGAACGCCCATTATCGCCCGCGAGGGCGAAGGCGGGGCAGAGCTGATCGATGCCTATGGCACCGGGTTCCTTTACCGTCCCATGGAAGGCGTGGACCACCTCGTGGACCAGATCGTTGCCTTACGCCGTGACGAGAAACAATATCAGGCAATGTCCCGGCAATGCAGGAAGATCGCTCTAGACGATTTTTCCATGAAGCGCTTCGGAGAAAAGCTCATGGAGGTCTATGAAGCAGTTCTGGCGAAGGACAAAAAGAAATAAGTTGCAGACGCGAGATCTTGACGAAGCCACTAGTTTAGACCGAATGAGGAGAATTTCATGAAAGGTATCATTCTTGCCGGGGGAAGCGGAACGCGGCTCTATCCCATCACCTTGAGCGTTTGTAAGCAGCTCCTGCCAGTCTATGACAAACCCATGGTGTACTACCCGCTGTCGATCCTGATGCTTGCCGGCATCCGGGAGATCCTGATCATTTCTACACCGCAAGACCTGCACAAGTTCCAGGACCTTTTCGGTGACGGCTCTCAACTGGGACTTCAGTTCAGCTATGTGGTGCAGCAGGAGCCCCGGGGCCTTGCGGAAGCGTTCATCCTGGGAGAAAAGTTCATCGGAACCGATGATGTCTGTCTCATTCTTGGCGACAACATATTCTATGGACACGGTCTCACGGAACTGCTGCGGAAGAGCGTACTGGACGTCAAGGCCAAAGACGGAGCAACCGTGTTCGGTTATTACGTGCAGGACCCGGAACGATACGGGATCGTGGAGTTCGACTCGAAGGGGACGGTGCTTTCCATCGAGGAGAAACCGAGCAAACCGAAGTCCCGCCACGCAGTGACCGGTCTTTATTTTTACAGCAACGGTGTCATCGAGATCGCGAAAAAGGTCAAGCCGTCAGGGCGGGGTGAGCTCGAGATCACCGACGTGAACAAGGAATATCTGAAACAAGGCAGTTTACGGGTTGAACTGCTCGGACGGGGACATGCATGGCTCGATACCGGTACGCACGACAGCCTGCTCGAGGCGAGCGAGTTCATCGCCACCATCGAGAAACGACAGGGGCTTAAGGTTGCCTGCATCGAAGAGATCGCCTATCGTCTGGGATACATCGGCAAAGAACAGATCCTAAAGACCGCTGAGATGCTCAAAAAGAACGGCTATGGCGAGTACCTCCAGAATGTCGTAAAACTGTAACAGGCGACCGCCCGCGAAAGACCACCATGACCCCGAAAGTCACCGTCTGCATGCCGACCTATAACTTTGCGCCTTTTTTGGCTGAGGCCATTGAATCGGTCCTTATGCAGACATTTATGGACTTTGAATTTCTCATTATCGATGACCGTTCGCAGGATAGTTCTGCGGCCATCATCCAGCAGTATGCTGAACGTGACCGACGGATCGTCTTCAGTGTTAACGACCGCAATCTGGGAATGGTCAACAATTGGAATGCCTGTTTGCAGCAGGCCAGCGGCGCCTACATAAAATATCTCTTCGGCGACGACAAGCTGTCTAACCCGCAGTCATTGGCAAAAATGGTGTCCGTGCTGGACCAGGACCCCTCGGTTGCGCTCGTTGCTTCCGCGCGCAATGTCATTGATGACCGCTCAAAGCTTCTGTCCGTGAGATCGGAATGCCCTTTCACGGGAAAAAGTAACGGCAAAAAGATCATCCAAGATTGCCTTTTCGAACAGCGGAACAGGATCGGAGAACCAACCGTCGTTCTTTTTCGAAAAGACCTCGCTCAGCGGGGTTTTAATCCAGCCTATCAGCAGCTCGTGGACCTGGAGATGTGGTTCGCCCTTTTAGAACAGGGGGACTTTTATTACATCAATGAGCCGCTCAGCTCTTTCAGAGAACATGCCGGTCAACAGACGAAGAAGAACCTCGCGCAAGGACTGGCCATCGACGAGGCTCATCTGCTGTTGCAGGAGTACGCGGGAAAACCTTACATCAGGATGTCCCGGTTCAAGCGCAGCTACATGAACTATATCCCGGCATACAGCGTCTGGAAACTGGCAAGCAAACATCGCAAGATCTCGAAACAGGAAGCGCTGGACCGGATCCGGG
>JBGQDI010000212.1:0-4349 GCA_041495765.1 Nitrospirota bacterium | reverse complement strand
TGCAGTAGAGAAGCCACTGGATGTTGACCTTTCGTTTCCCCCGGAGAATGAAGCTATCCAGGTCGAGGTTGCTCCGGACATTGGCAAAGACAGGCAGCCTTCAAATGGGTGACCCCATACGCCCTCGAAGCGCGTCACGTCGCACACCTTGCGCCCCTGTTATGCCACGCACCTGCTTCAAGCCGGTTACGACCTCTGTACGATCCAGACGCTTCTGGGCCACGCGGACATCAGAACGACGATGATCTATTTGCACTGCCTCCCAAGCAAACCCGGACAAGAGGTGAAGAGTCCGCTGGATTTTTAGTTGGGAAAGCAAAAAGACCTGACCCGCGAGGGCGCGAGGGTACGCGAGGAAACCATGGCGCAACAGCCCGGCATAAAGAAAAGCCGCTGGAGTTCAGCGGCTTTCTTAATCACAAGTTTTGCTTTTCTACAATAGGTGCGCGGACCTTGCGGAAGTCCGCCCAGATGTCCACGACGCCGAGTGCGGTGACGCAGACCACGGCCGGGAGGGCAAGGATGAGGGCGTGCATCATACCCCGGACCGCAGTATGGATGCCGGCTTTTCTGAAGTAGTGTTCCACGACGGCCATCCCTTGTGCCGTATAGAGGACGCCGAAGATGATCGCTGCGTTCCAACTGATGATATGCGCTGTTTCCTGGGGAATGACGGCGCAGGCGAGGGTCACGATCAGGCCCCAGACCCAGACGTCCGGCGCATGCCACTGGGCGAGCGTCGGCTGGTCAGGGGGCGGTCCTTGTTTGCGGGCGATGATGGTCCGGGCCAATCCGTAACAGCATGCGGCTTGGACCAGGGAAGTGGCGATCACGATGCCCGGCAGGAGCCGTACGAGATAGTAAATGAACCGGTCCGGGACGGCGCTGATCATGGCCGCTGCTTCCGTCAACCCCATTGACGTGTACATTTTTGCCGCTTCAACGAGGCTGTTCCGAAGGTATTCCTCCACAACAACGGCGGGGCTTTTTCCGAGGTGCGCGAAGTAAGCGGCCACGCCGATGCCGATCGCTGCGATTGGAAGCAAAGCGCCGGAAAGGGCGGCTTCCTCAGGCCTGGACCTGCGCTGCATGGCCTCGGCTATCCCGATCGCCATCAGTCCGAAGGTGATGAAGAACAGTACCGCTCCCTCCCAGCCTGCCATCACGGAAACCAGTCCGCAGGCGAGGCCGATCGAAGCGAGACCCTCCCGTCTGCCGGCACGGACAGAGGTAAGGATGAAGGGGACCGGTGAGAACAGGGCGGCCAGCAGGCCGAGCACCGGGATGATCAACCCTGCCAGGTAGAGGCCTGTGGCCTGCAGGGAGCTGATGACGATGGATCGATAGTTCAAGGTCGTCTCCAAAAAAAAGGGAAACTCACGGTCACCGTATCAGTAACCCCTGAGTTCCCCTTGTTGCATTCAGACTGCCTGCGCTGTTCCCGGCTTACTTTTCGCCCGAGAACGGCAGCATCGCGATGTTCCTGCCGCGCTGGATGGCTACCGTGACGTCCCGCTGGTGGCGGGCGCAGTTGCCGGAGATGCGGCGGGGAAGGATCTTGCCCCGCTCGGTTATGAAGAACCGGAGGGTCTTGATGTCCTTGTAATCGATGAACGGCGCCTTGTCCACGCAGAACCGGCACACTTTCCGCCGGACCGTGAAGCGCCTCTTCTTGGGATCGCCGCCGCCGCGGGAATCGCGGCTGTCGCGCGAACCGCCGGGGCCTGACGGCCTGGGACCGGACGGTCTCGAACCGGCCGGCCTTGGGGTAAACTCTGCCATAGTAAACTCCTCGTTAAATAGTTAGTGGTGTGCCGGTAACAAAAGGCCTTAAAAAGGGATATCACCCTCGTCAACCGGGGCTTCCGGGGCCTGTTCGGAATGGCTCTGGCCGCTGCCTCCGCCGGAGGACTGGCGTTTCGGCATGAACGTCACCGACTGCGCCGCAACCTCGACCTTGCTCCGCTTCGCACCGGTATCTTTATCGTCCCACCGGCGTTGCTGCAGCCTGCCTTCGATCAGCGCCGCATCTCCTTTGTTGAGATACTGGCCGCAGTTCTCGGCCTGCTTGCCGAAGACGACGATGTCGATGTAGCTGACCTCTTCCTTGGTCTCTTCGCCCTGCTTGTACTTACGGTTGACTGCGATGGCAAAGCTCGCCACGGCGCTGCCGCTCGGTGTATACCGTACCTCGGGATCGCGCGTGAGATTTCCCATCAATATCACTTTATTAAAGCTTGTCATGTTACGGCCTCGATGGTCGCCGAGTTCCGCTTCCGTAAGCGGTCCCGGCTGTTAATTGCTTCTGATTAGGCGGTTGCCTGATCGGATGCGGCTGCTGCTGCCTTTGCCAGGTCTTTTTTCTTCGGCTTGGGCGGCTGCTTGAGCCGCAGCTCTTTTTCGAGCTTGATGGTCATGAACTTGATCACGGTGTCCGTGAGCTTGTAGGTGCGCTCGAGCTCATGGATCAAGGCTGCCGGAGCCTTGAACTGGAAGAATGCGTAGTGGCCGCGCTTCTGCTTCTTGATCTCGTAGGCCAGTTTCTTCTTGCCCCAGTCCTCGAACTTGATCATTTCGCCGCCCTGGTTCGTAATAACATCCTGCATTTTCTTGATTACGTTGGCGGTTTCTTCGTCAGTGAGGTTGGGGTTTACGATGAAGATCGATTCGTAGATATGCATTGCTGATGACATTGCTGATACCTCCCTATGGGTTATAGCCCCCTGTGTCCGGTGCATACAGGGAGCAAGGAGTAATCTCCCGAAGCTTCAGGAGAATCGACCTTACTCATTTGTGAAGACGAACAATAGCACAGGGCAAGCTTTAAATCAAGCATTTTCGTGGCCAGCAGCACAGTGAACCAAGGGCGTAAACCGGGGGCCTTATAACCGCGAATGGACGCGAATACACGCTAATATTTTTGTAACTATTCAGGTTGGCCACGAAATGCGGAAACGGTATTGCAACGTTTGCGTCGTAGGGGCGCAATGCTTGCGCCCTTATTGACGCGGAATCAGGGCGTATGCAATACGCCCCTACAAAAGCGTCCCGGAAATTCGCGTTCATTAGCGTTCATTAGCGGTTAGTCGCTTTTTGACCTGGGTTTTTCGATTTTTTAGAACCAGAGCCGGAGCAGGCCGACGGCGAAGACGAGCAGGATAGGCAGATACATGAGCCGGTAGGTGCCCGCAAGGTCCGCCTTGAAATATTGGACGGTCAGGAGCAGGCAGAGGTGCGTGGGCGAGAGCATGACGCCGGCAAAACCGCTGGCAAAGGCAAAGGTAACCGTGGCCGGGTCCGGGTGGCCGCCCATCATGGCGGTGATGATCGGAAAGGTGGCGCCGACGAAGGCGACGGTGAGGCCCGTGAGGAGCCCGACGATGAAGGGAAGGGCAAAGAGCACCACTACGGTCGGCAGGCCGCTTTCGCGGAAGAAGACCGGCAAGGCCTCGATGGCGCCCGAAGCATCGAGCATCCCCTTGAACACCATGATCCCCGCGACCATGAGGATCACGTTCAGCGAGATACTTTCTTTCAGCATGATCCCTATCTCGCCGGCCGCGTAGCGGAAATAGAGCAGCATGGCGATCACGATCATTGCCATTGCTATGGCCAGCGGCAGCTTGAAGGCGATGACCAGTACCAGCGAGGCCGTGATCGGCAGAAGCGTGAGGAACAGAGCGGAGAGCTCTTTCCGGTCCCGTTTCCCCACAACCGACGTACCGGCGAGGCCTCGGAAGGCGAGCAGGGCGCCGACGCCGATGACCGCGAGGGGAAGGGGGAGCTGCGAGAGCAGAAGGCTGTTCAGCGGCAGCCTGGTCACGGCCGCCGCGAGCACGATCCCGGGATAGAGGGGAGAACAGTATTCCCAGATATGGCGGAACCAGTAGTTGATATAGGCCTTGTGCTCGGGTGTCATCGTGGTGTCAGCAGCAGCTTCCTGGACCATGGGGGCCGAAAAAGCCGCCCCGCCTGCAGACGGCAAAAGCCCGATCACGCCGGGGAGGACGGCCATGGCAATGCGCCGGTCCTGCGCCACGTTCACGACCGCTTCCATCATGCGCTTCAGCATGCCCCGTTTCCTGATGATGTTCTCGAGCGCCATGATCAGCACCAGGCCGATCACGAGATTGATGGTCACGACGTCGGTGGCCGCGGCAAAGAACACGCCTGCCTGCCTGGCCGGGCCAATCCGGTACAGCACGCCGAGGAAAACGGCAGCCAGCAGCATGACCATGCCGAGGTTCCATTTGAGCCGCAGAAGCAGCACAATGAGCGCGAACGCGGCCCCTATCCTGAGCAGGTCCGTCATCGGATATAGGCTCCGTTCAGATAGAACAATACTGCCG
>JBGQDI010000211.1:0-4367 GCA_041495765.1 Nitrospirota bacterium | reverse complement strand
TGTAATAAGCGGCATTTTGTAATAAATTGTCCCGTATGATCGACTCCGATGTTCCTCACAAAATAAAGGCCCTGGCGCTGACGGTCCTTCTGGTTTTTGTCTGGCTCCTTCTGGTCATGGTGTACACGGAACGGTTCATCCCCCCCCTGAACCAGCTTGAACTGCACCTGATGCCGTGGAAGGGGCTGGTCCCTCCCGATGCGGGCATCGACCAGCGTCTTACGATCATGCAGGGGCAGCTCGATGACTCCAACAGGGTCTCTTATTACGCCTTTATGGTCATGGTCGTTTCTTTTGCCGCCTTCAGCATGTACCTGTCCGTTGTCTACCAGCAAAAACAACGGAGGGCCCGTGAAAACATGCTGCTTGTCCTGAAAAATCAGGAGATCGCGCGGAGGAACGAATTTATCCGCTATATCTCGGCGACGATCGGGCATGAATTTAAAAATAACCTCGGAAGGATAAAGCGACGGATCGACCTGCTTCCCAGTCTGCCGCCGGATGCTCAAGAGCGCATCGATGATAACCTGGACAAGCTGTTTGCCGATATCGATATCTTCAAAAAGATCTCCGATAAACGCGAAGCGGGCCTGGTCGATTTCAAAAATATCGACATCAAGGCAATGCTCAGGGACCTCACCACCCATTACAGCGACCTCGTTGATATCACCATCCACGAACACTCTGCCATACCCATGATCTATGCAGCCCCGCCGCTGCTCAAGACGGTGTTCGAGAATTTGATCGACAACTCCATCAAGTATAAGAAACCGGAGCAGCCCCGGGCACGGATCGAACTCTCCTGCTCAACGGACAAGGACGGCACCAGGCGTTACGTGACGGTCTCGTTCAGGGACGAAGGGATCGGCATGGATGAGCAACAGGCTGACCAGTGTTTTTATAAGGGCAGGACAACCGGAGAGGGGTGGGGGCAGGGGCTCTATTATGCCAAATACGTCATTGGCCTCCATGCCGGGAAGATCAAGATCGGCAAGGGATATACTGCCCCGGGGGTCGGCACGGAAGTGATCATTAATTTCCCCTTTGTCGAGGAGGCCCCTGATGTTTAAGGTGCTGATCGCCGACGACGACTTCGAGGACCGGGAACTGCTGAAGCTCGAAATCCAACGTGCGCTGAAGGACGAGACCCCCGACCTCCGGTTTTACGAGGCTGTCAGCGTACGGGATGCCCTCAGGACACTGGCGGTGCAGGTCATCGACCTCATGACGCTCGATATTGAGTTCGACCGGATGGACGAGGGCATCGATATCCTGCCGGAGCTCTTCGAGACCCATCCGACGCTGAACATCATCATCATCAGCGGCAAGCTCGACAAGCGTGAGGTTTCTGAGCGTCTCTTCCGTTTTACGAAAGACAATGTGCTGAAAGGCAAGCGGTGGGCCAGGCATTTCGATGTGCTGGACAAGAAGGACGACAAGGCCGAAGCCATCCGGCGCGCCTACGAATTTGCGGTCAAACAGCGGGAGGGTGTTGATGGCATCCGCGAGCTCTTTCTTCTTGCAGAATCGTATCTCGAAAAGAACATGCTCGATAAATGCCTGGAGGTCTACCAGAAGATACAGCTTCTGGCCCCCGGCGATATCGAGTCAAAGGAAAACATCCGTATCGTCAAAGGAGGGCTGTCGGTCGATCAGGCATTGGAATATTACCGGACCGGCGAGCGGGTCGTTGCCGCGCTCCTGCTGGGATATCATCTGGAGAAGCGTCTGATGTCCTATACATCCGCGGTGATCGGGCGGACCTTTCCGATCCTTTCCGACTGCCTGAAAGAGATGGACCAGGGCCGCCGCATCAGCCATCTGAAGAAGGAACTGTTCAGCGACCTTCTGGGATTGCGGAACAAGGCCATTCACAATCCGGCAACCATCTCTGAAGCGGACTTCAAGACCGCGATAAAAAAGCTTGACCGGCTGGAGGAAACAGTGCCGTGAAAACCAAGTCCTTCTGGAAATACGTGCCGTCGGTCGGACCAGTATTTAGCCTCTTGCTGATCGGCCTGGTGCTTCTGAGCGCCCTGCTCTACTATCGGGCGGTCAAGATCCAGCGGTTTCTGGAGCCGGCCCTCGCCATTTCCCAGCCCCGAAACGTGTTCTCCAAGAACATCAAGCTGATATTTCAGCAGGAATTCGGTGCGGAATCGATCAAGGGCCTCAGGGTAAAGGCGAGCTCTATTCTCATCGAGAGGTCGTTCCTGTTCGCCGGGGACGGCACCCTGAAGGCCTCGGCACAGGCCGATCTGAAGAAGCTTGCGCGTATTTTTTTATTGCTCATGGATGGTGACCAGACAAGGTCTGATATCAGCCTTGTCCTGATCATCGGACGTTTCCCTTCAAGCGGTACCTGGATAACCTATGCCGCGGAGAGGATGAAAGTGCAGAGCACGGTCGGATTTCTACAGGATGCGCTGTTCTTTGCAGAGCCCCAGCTCGGAATTAGATATGGGACCTATTTTGTGGCCGCTGCCCAGCCGACCAACCCGAATGATGGAAACCGTGACCTGATCGAGCTCCGTATCATTCCTTCGGAACTTCTCCATATCAAGGTTCTGGAGAAACTGCAGAAGTACGCTTTTTAGCCAGATATGTATAAAATTCTTCTCAGCATGGGAAGAAGGCTGGACAGAAACCTTGAACTCGTTTCTCGCAGAGCCGCAAAGAACGACAATAACAACAAATTTTTTTAACTTCAAGACGAACGGAAATTTCTTTGCGCGCTTTGCGCCTCAGTGAGGCCATCTTCTTGGCCCCATTGTGGGAAAACGCTGTGCATTGTTCCGGTTTGCCCTGCTTTAGAGGCATTCGTCTCTGACAGGGCTTGTCCGGGTCCGGGAGGTTTGCTATGGGTGCAATGATACAGGGCGATCTGGTGCGTCACGAGCGATTCGGCATCGGTCGCGTCGAAGAGGCGTTGGGCGTGGGGGACGATCAGCAGTGTATTGTCCATTTTTCCCGTACGGACAAACGGATCGCGGTGGCGGCGGAGGAGCTTCTGGTGCTGACGGACACCGAGACGGCGGCCTATGATATGATGAAGCTCGCGGTGTTCGAGGTCAGCCGGGAAGAGCTGCCGTTGATCGAATTGGGCGCCCGCTGGAAGGGAGGAGAGATCCTCCTCAAGCCAGGAGATCCGAAACTCGCGTCAAAGAGCATGCCCATCGAGACGTTCTTTCACAAGATCGTGATGGTGCGCGACCGTCTGCGGGTCATGGAAGCTCAGATCAACGGACACAAGGTCCTCACGGACAATGAAAAGGTTGAGCTGCAACAGTATATCACCCGCATATACGGTTCACTCACGACGTTCAACATTCTCTTCCAGGAAAAGAGTGGACACTTCATCGGTCAAAAGGGCGAGGCCGGATGATGAATGTTATTAAAACAGATTCGTGAGGTCTTTGGAGAGCAACGATGTCAAATGATTCAGGCATTATCAGGTGTGATACCTGTCGTCAATTGAACCGGGTCCTGTTGAAAAGCGGAAACTCGAGAGCAAGCCTCTTTGCGGTACGTGCAAGTCGGTTCTCGATATCCCGCAGGAACCCGTATGGGCAAAACGGTGTACCTTCGACCGCGTGGTTGCAACCTGGGCGGAAACGCTCCTTATCGAATTTACCGCATCGATGTGCGTCTCCTTCAAGATAATCGATCCCGTGGTGACCGGGCTTGCCTGTGAAAAAGCGGGAAAGCCCAAGGTCCTGAAGATCGATACTGATACGGATGAATATCTGACGCAGCGCTTGAAGGTCGAGAAAACGCCGACTTTTATCCTGTACAAGAATGGCGTAGAGCACTATCGGGTCGATGGCGCACCGAAGGAAAAAACCGACCTCGTGAAGTGGGTCCATAATATCATCGACGTTAAAAGCATCTGATCCTGAGAGACCACTCCTGAATCCGCCTGCAGTAATACAGCGTCTTTTACCCCAAAGTAAACCCGCTTCATTCAACTATGTTTACTTTCCCAACGATTAAGTGCTATATTTATTGCTAGATAGGTGATGGGTTGTCTGGCTTTCGACTTATCAGTACTCGCCGCTCGATACACAACATATTAGGAGATAAAGGAGGTAACTCACATGCGAACCACCGGGATCTATTCGAGAATAGCACAGAAGGCGTGGTTTGTGTCAATCCTTGTGGTTTCAGTCCTTATCATGGCCGGATGTAGTAGTAAAAGTAGTAATGGCAGCTCCACGGCGGCACCGGGTACACTGGGCGTTTCGCTTACCGATGCGCCGGCCTGCGGCTTCGACGCAGTGAATGTGACTGTCAGTAAAGTGAGAGTTCATCAAAGCTCATCCGCAACAGAAACCGATGCCGACTGGCACGACATCACTCTCGACCCG
>JBGQDI010000210.1:0-4388 GCA_041495765.1 Nitrospirota bacterium | reverse complement strand
CGTTCTTATTCGCCCGTATCCAACCGGTGATCTCGGGAAAGTGGTAGCCCCGTTCCATGCAGAGGCGGACTGCCTCGCGGTCCTTTTCCGAGTAGAGGAAAAATTCGGTCTGGCGGATCACGCCTTTGGGGCCGCTCATGCGGTGCATGAAGTCGAAGATATCCGCGATCTGCTTCGGCGTATAGGGCGGACGCGATTGCTGGCCGTCGCGGAACGTCGTGTCCGTGATCCAGATGTCCTTGGGGATGTTGGTCTGGATCATCCGGTCCTCGAGCACCACGCGGGGGACGTTCGAATAGGGGAACATGTCGCGGTAGAGCTCCGGATCCTTAACGTCCTGGAGTTCTACGGGTTTATAGGATGTCTGTTTTCTGATGGTCAATGGAGCCTCCTGAATTGCTACATAATTCAATATTCAAAATTCAACACGAAAAGCGCTTTCTGCCCTGGTCGAATTCAATTGTATTGAATGTTGAATTTTGAGTCTTGAATTTTAGTTTCCTTTAATGCCTTTGATCGCTGCGGCATAGTCCTTGGCGCCGTACACTGCCGAACCGGCCACCAGGATATCGGCCCCGGCGGCGGCGATCACCGCAGCATTGGACGGCTTGACGCCGCCGTCCACCTCGATCTCGATCTTCAGTCCCGCCGCATCGATGCGTTTCCTGAGCTGGCGGATCTTCTCCATGGCCGCGGGAATGAAGGACTGCCCGCCGAACCCGGGGTTCACCGACATGATCACGATCATGTCGAGGTCGGGAAGGATATGATCGAGGACCGAGAGGGGTGTCGCGGGATTGAGCGCCACCGCCGCTTTTACCTTGTGCTCTTTGATCGACTGGATGAGCCGGTGCAGATGGAACGCAGTCTCGGCATGAACGGCGAGGTAGTCGGCGCCGGCTTTCGCAAAATCGGCGATATACAGCTCCGGGTTCGTGATCATGAGGTGTACGTCGAGCGGCAGTTTTGTCGAGCGGCGGGCCGCCTCGACGATCAGGGGGCCGATGGTGATGTTCGGCACGAAGTGGCCGTCCATGACGTCCACATGGATGATGTCCGCCCCTGCAGCTTCCACGGCCCTGATCTCCTCTCCCAGGCGGGAGAAGTCCGCAGAAAGGATCGATGGCGCTACTTTGATGGTTCGTATCATGGAGGCAACCTTTCGTGATCCACCACGGAGAGCGTGATGAGGAGATCATGCAGAAAAAACATATTTTCCCCGGGCGCGTGATCCCGGCTGCTTCAATACCGTGTTCTTTCCTTACCTACCGGGCCGCGACGATCTCCACCATGCCATCCGACGCTATGGGGTAGCCCGCAGCAGGCCGCTGGCTCAACACCATCCGCCCCGTTGTCGCCGGCCCCTTCTCTTCCGCCGTGCGGTAGGACAGGTGATGCTGGAGCCCCATGCGTTCAATGATCCGGACCGCTTCTTCTGCCCGCTTGCCAATGAGCGACGGCGTTGCCAGGGTGGATTGTTTCTTTCCCGAGCTCACCAGCAGGCTGATGGCACCGCTTTTTTCGAGCGGCGTTCCGGGCAGAGGCGATTGGGCGATCACCAGGTCCCGCTCCACCGTGTCCGAGGAAACCCGTGCCACGCTGCCCGGGAGGAACCCTGCCAGCCTGATGAGGATATCGGCCTTACGATACTGCTCGCCGAGGAGCCGGGGAGCAAGCAGGTCACTGGGTCCATCGCTCACGACCACTCTGACGGGCCGTCCCTTCTTGATCCCGCTGCCCGAAGGAGGTATCTGGGAAATGACTGTGTTCCTGGGCAGGAGCTGGTCCGGCACGCGCCGCTCCACCTGAAGCCGGAGTCCTTGCAGGTTCAGGGTGTCGATGACGGTCACGATGTCCTGACCGGTGAGATCAGGCACCCGCACCTCTTCCTGCCGGAGCAGGAAGGAGACAACGGCGAAGGCGCTGACGATGCCGATGCCGAGGAGGGCGAGAAATATGCCGAAGCCGCTCAGAAAACGCTTCATGAATTAAGGCCGTATTTTACCAGAGTAATCATAAGTTGCAAGAGCAATAATGACGAAATGCAGGATCGCAATGCGATCAGTCCCCTTTTTAAAAATCAGGTGGAGTGACCGAAGGCTGAAGACACAAGGTAATTCTTCTTCAGTCGAACAACCATCTGCCAGAATTCCTATGCATTTTTCACCAACCGTACTCCGAAAAATCCGTCCAGGGCCGGAGCGTTCGGAACCGTTCGGAAGAAACCGCGGCTGTCAACGAGCATTGCTGCCGCCTGGGGCAGCAGGGGGCGGGGATCGTCGATCCGGAACGAGCTTCCCGGCCCGGCAAGGAACCAGTCGACCACTTCGTCGTTCTCGGCAGGTTCCGTGGTACAGGTGGCATAGACCAGCGTGCCGCCCGATCGTAAAAGGCTGGAACAGTTCTGTAGGATCCGCCGCTGGAGAGCACCGTGTTCCGCCACGGTCTGCTCCGCTTTGTTCCATCTCCCATCAGGGTGGCGCCGCAGAACGCCGAGCCCGGAGCAGGGAGCGTCGATCAGGACCCGGTCATAATTTCCTTCGCGAAAGGATGTTGCATCTCCCTGGACGGTAGTGATGCTGGTAATGCCGAGCCGTCTGCTGTTCTCGCGGATCTTCGCCATGCGCGAAGCATCCAGTTCGAGCGCGACAATGGCACCCTGGTCCTGCATGAGCTCGGCCAGGTGCGTGGTCTTGCCCCCCGGCGCTGCACAGGCATCGAGCACCCTATCGCCTGGCTGCGGTGAGAGCAGGAGACTGATGAGCTGGGCTGCCTGGTCCTGCACCACGAACCAGCCGTCCCGATAGGCTTTCAGCGAGCGCAGCCACTGCGGCGTTGTCAGAATATCAAGGCCCGCTGGTGCGATCTCTGATCGAGCGAGCGTCGCTCCCTCGGCTTCCAGTGCAGTGCGCAGTTCCTGCTGCGTTGTCCTCAGCCGATTGGCCCTGATCGTAAGCGGTGCCGGCAGGTTGTTCGCCCGAAGCAGCGTTTCTGCCGCCTCGGCCCCATAGCGCGCGACCCAGCGCCTTACCAGCCAGAGCGGATGAGAGTAGCGGATTGCAAGTTTCGCCGCGGGGTCAGCATGGTCCGGCAGTCCGATGGTGCTGCGCTTCCGGTCCAGTCCCCGCAAGAGGCCGTTCACATACCCATGCTTGTTGCCATGGGCCTTGGCCAGCTCCACCGCGGTGTTCACCGCGGCGCTCACCGGCACCCGGTCGAGGAACAGCATCTGGTACGCCGCCAGCCGCAGAATGTTCCTGGTCCAGGCATCGGTCGTCTGTACCGGTTTCGCTGAGAACCGGTCCAGCGTCCAGTCAAGGAGCGTCCGGTTCCGGAGCGTTCCGTAGACAAGCTCCAGCAGAAATGCGCTGTCGCGCGCATCGAGCCGCTGCCGCGCCAGGGCAAGCGGCGCATCGACAAAGATGCCTTCCTCGGCCCGGCACAGGATCGTGAGCGCGGTCTCCCGCGGGATGTCCTTAAGCAACCGGGGTCTCGCATCGGCCGTTGGCGAGAAACTCGAGCGCCTCGGCGACCTTGGAGATATCGACGCTCGTGTTGAAGCAGGGGCCGAAAGGGCGGTCGTTCAGAATGCCGATCACCGGCAGGGGATAGGCGTCCTGGATGCCGCTCGTCAGGTCCCGTTCGCAGGCCACGGCAATGATGGCTTCGGGTTTTGCTTCTGCAACGCGGCGACGGGCCAGCGTCCCTCCCGTGGCAACGGAAAGATGAACGTTATATTTCTGTGCGAGCTCCACCAGGTCCTTGATCTTGCATTTGCCGCAGGCCTTGCATTTTGAGGCATCGCTCGTCACCTTGATGTCGCAGTCGCTGAACTGAAGGCAGTGCGGCATGAGCAGCAGGAGGCGCTTCGGTTTGCTGTCGGCGCAACGGGCACGGACGAGCAGGTTGTTCACTTCAACGAAGGACTGCTGGACCTTCATCTTGGAGATGCCCAGGAGCTTGCCCACGAGGATCATGATCGGAAAGAGGACCTCGATGACGATGCCCCTGAGCCGCGCCGCCTGAAAGACCTCCCTGCCCCGGACGAGCGTCGCGATGAGCAGGGCCACTCCCAGGAGCAGGAGGCCGAGCACGGAGCCCATGGTGTAGCAGACGATCGTCGGTGCCAGGGGGTGGATGTTCCTGAGCCCGATATAGGGGATCAGGTACAGCCCCACGGTGATCGCGGTGATCAGGAGGACCGTAAAGACGATGAGGCCGATGAATATGCGTTTTTTAGGTTCGGACATAATGTTCTGCAGATCCTAATATCGAAAACTGAAACTCTAAACAGTGAAAAAAGACAAGCGGATTCGGCTCTCGGCGTTTTGACTTTATTTAGGATTTAGAAATTCGTGCTTCGAATTTCTTTCCTTGGATCCCCCGGT
>JBGQDI010000209.1:0-4461 GCA_041495765.1 Nitrospirota bacterium | reverse complement strand
GGGATGACAGGAAGCACACAGGGCGACAGCACGCTCGCCAGCCCCGCTGAGACCGCCAGCAGAATGTTCGCCAGGCCGAGGTCCACTAGCGCAAGCCGTCCAGCGCCGCGGCCAGGGCCTCATAGCTCTGGATCCCCGGGGAGAAGACGCGGCCGATCTTGCCCTGCTTGTCCACCAGCACCAGCATCGGCAGGTTCCTGATGCCGTAATCGTAGAAGGCCTTCTGGTCGTCGGGGTTCATGGTGCTTACGTTGGCGATGTTGAAATTGTTCTTTCGGTCCTTCTGGAGCTGCTGCAGGATCTCCTTCTGCGCCCTGCAGGGCCCGCCTTGGGGGTTCTGGAAGAAAACGAGCGTATTTTTTTTGCCCGAGCCGATGACCTGCTTGAGCTCCGTCGTGCTGAGCGGCGCGGCCTGACTGCCGGCCAGAGCGCTTCCTGCGGTCAGCAACGTTGCGATAAGAGATAAGAATACGAGTATCCTGCCCATGGTGTTCTCCTTGTTCGTGTATTCGTTACAAAATCAGTGTGCCATAGTACCAAATCCTTCAGAGGCTGTCAATAATACGTACGGACAGCAGCGGCCGCTGGAAACGCTGTTTGAACGAACGAGCAGGCCTCTGCCCTTTCATCGGCCGGCGATCTTTGCTATAATCCAGCACAGGGCGGCGAAAGGGGCAGCGTACCCATGGGCGGGAAGAAGAACAAAAAAGCAACGGGCCGGGCGGCCGGGAACAAGCGCTTCATTCTGGTCGTTGACAACGGCCAGCGCGACGCGAACTTTACGGGCATGCTGCTCCAGAACCTCGGGTATACTGCCTCCATCGTGCGGTCCGGCGAAGAAGCGCTGGAGTTCAGCTCCCTTGCTGCTCCGGCGCTCGTCATCAGCGAACTGGTGCTCCCGAGGATGAACGGCATGGACCTGTTCGAACGTTTCTCCCGCGATGCCGCGGCCAGGCCGGTCCCTGTGATCATCCAGACCAGGTTCGCGGACCAGGCCAGCGAGGACCGATGCAGAAGGTCCGGCTGCGCCGGATGCCTGAATAAGCCAGTACAGGCCTTTGAGCTCTTTCGCGCGGTCCAGCAGTCCCTGGAACCCATGCCGCGCCGGAACATCAGGATCGCCACGTTCCTGAACGCATCGCTCGACGGCGGAGCATCGGAACCGCAGTTCGTCACCATGCTGTCCGACAACGGGCTCTTCCTGCGCAGCCTCGAGACCCTTCCCGCCGGCTCGACGCGGACCGTGACGTTCGTCCTTGACGGGCGGGTCATCCGCGTCGACGCCGAAGTGCTCTACGCATACCGCTTCAACGAGGGCCCGGGCAAGGAGCCGGGCATGGGCATGAAGTTCCTGGACCTCTCGCCCGTTGACCAGGATGTGATCCAGGCCTACATCGCGGAGCGCGTCGCGCCCGCCTTCGAGCTTGACAGCCCCGACTGAGCTCCTTCCGCAGAAACTACACTTTCCGGTCAGGTCCCCTTGGCGCCGAATTCCCCGACACCCTGCAGCGGCGTGTGCTATATTTTTATTGATGGCTCATGTTTCATATCTCTTTCGTCACACGGTCATCGATCGAAAGGAGAGAACATGAAGATCATAACGCAGACAGCATTGTCGCTGGCTTTACTGGGGGCGGGATTTGCAGCGGGATTTCCGGTCGGCAGGGACGCGGGATTCACCAACGGGAGCGAATGGGCGCTCATACAGGCGGACCTGCTTGCACGGGAGGCCGGTGTGTTCATGCCGGTCTCTCTGGAGCAGGGACAGTTCCGGGTCGTCATCAGGCAACCGCGGGACCTTTACCGGCGGACCTGGCGGCTTGCAGACAAGCAAGAGGGGAGGACTCCCTGGCGGTACAAAAGGGAAGGTGCCCTGGCCGATACCGTACTGCTTGCCGGCAGGGTATCCATGAGACCGTAGACCGTCCCTCTGCATCCAAAGGGCTGCTGCTCGCCACCACCCTGCTGCTACTCCACGCGCTGTCCCGCTCCTGCCGGCCCCTGCGTGCGCTCCCTTGCCTGCAGCTCCGTCATGATGGCTGCGCAGACCTGTTCATGCGTCAGGTCATTACAATCCACAACGATATCGGCATACTGCATATACAGCGAGAAGCGTTCCGCGAACAGGTCCTCAAGGCTCTGGTCCGGCCGTTTGGCAAGGCCGCGGGTGGCGAAATCGCGGACCCGCGAACCCAGGGTCTGCAGGGTCACGTTCAGAAAAACAACGATGCCGTGTTTTTTCAAATGCTCCATGGCCGCATGACTGTACACGGCACTGCCGCCGGTGGCAATGACGGTCCGGCGGAAAAAGAGCCCGAGGATGATCTCTTCTTCAATGGCGCGCAGGACCAGGTGGCCTGACGTGTCGACGATCTCCTGAAGCGACCGGTCCTCCGATGTCTGGATCAACACGTCGGTATCGATGAATCCGCGGCAGGTCAAACGGGAGAGCAGGATGCCGACGGTGCTCTTGCCTGCGCCGGGCATTCCGATCAGAACGATGTTGGATGGTCCTTCCTGCAGAGTGTCCATGACAACGATAGTACCACAGCAGCGTCGGAACAAGCAACCCCGACAGCAGTAATTCCCTCAATAGACCGCTACCGCCTGCCCTCATCCTGTTCCTGCTATAATGACTTATACAGGCTCTCCTCTTTGATGAAGTCATAAATACATCTACCGCGGCGACGCTGAGGCGCCGGAAAAACATACCGGAACCGACGGTTTTTCTCCGTGTCTCTGCGTCTCCGCGGTTAAACGATATTTGTCTATATTTTTTTACAATACGACAGGAGCCGCTTATGCTACCAAGCAGGGCATTGCACCGCGACCTTCCGTTGATCCAGGATATGGACCTGCAGGGCAAGGTCGTCCTCGTACGGTTCGATCATAATGTCGTGAAGAACGGGGCCATCCGGGACCCCTTTCGCATCGACCGCACCATCGGCACGCTCTTCCACATCGTCGAACGGGGAGGCAGGCCCATCCTGATGACCCATGTGGGAAGGCCCAAGGACAAGAAGACCGGCGCCATCACCTGCAGGCCCGAGGAGTCCGTTGAGCCGGTGGTCCGCTATCTGGAGCAGAAACTGCACACGAAGCTCTACGTTCCCTCCTTTCCCCATGATCCGGTGCACGGCATCACCGGGATCGATACGTCCATCAACCTTGCCGTGCGTGACCTGCGGGAGCGGAAGATCGGCGGCATCTACCTGCCGAATACGCGGTGGTTCCGGGGCGAAGAGGACACGGGCGAGCTCCGGGAGCGCTTTGCGCTCCAGCTTGCCGGGCTGGCCGACATCTATGTGAACGACGCCTTCGGCTCCTGGCAGCCCCATGCGTCCACCTTCAACATCACCCGTCACCTTCCGTCCTGCGCCGGCTTTTTGCTGCAGCAGGAGATCATGAACCTCGAAGGCGTCATGGCGCCCGAGCGGCCCTTCCTTGCGGTGGTTGCCGGCGCAAAGTACGACACCAAGATCAGGCCCCTCAATGCCCTCTACGACAAGGTGGACCTCCTCGTGCTCGGCGGCGTGATCTACAACACGTACCTCTGTGCAAAATACGGGGTGCGCATCAAGGGGGTGAGCGACGAGGACCGCGCTCTTGCCCAAGAGCTGGTGGAGAAGGACCGCGGCAGGAACAAAATCGTCGAACTGTCGATGCTTGTTGAATCGGACAGGGCCGAGGGAAGGATCGAGGGGCAGTACCGGACCATTTCCATCAGGGACTTCAGGCCGGGGAACTCCTACGGCTATGTCATGGACATCGATCCCCGGTCCTTTGAGGAACCGGAAGTGGCCCGGGCCATCGGCACGGCAAAGACCATCTTCGTCAACGCGGTCATGGGCTTCACGCCGTTCTTCAGCGCCGGCTCCCAGGCCCTCGATAACACCATCGACCAGAACCGCGACGCCATGAAGATGTACGGCGGCGGCGACACGCTCCAGGAGTTCAAGAGCCTGCTGCCGGGGCTCTACCTGTCGGTCATGGACGACGCGAGCTATTACTTCTTCACCGGCGGCGGCACCGTGCTGACGGCCATCGAACGCGGCAGCCCCTACAGCCTGGAGCCGGTGCAGGCATTGATGGAAGCGAAGCGGAGATGAAGGGGAAATCGGCGGCGAGTATGGACGACACCAGTGAGGGAGAGATACTTATTTCGAAGTGCCGTCTTTGCGAGCCACAGGCGAAGCAATCCCATTTTTAAAAAAGAAACGGTAAAGGACTTTTACCGCGAAGGCGCAAGGGTACGCAAGGAAACCATGAAACAAATTCTTTATTTTTTGTTTTCTTAAACCAAAGTAATGCATTAAATCATTTGCCGTCCTCGCGTACCCTCGCGCCCTCGCGGTAAGGATTGTCTTTATTGCCGTAAATAACAAAGCCGCTGAAAATAATTTCAGCGGCTTTGTTTGGGATCTCAGCGCCGTCGGGCGAGCTTCAAACGCCGTGCCCCTT
>JBGQDI010000208.1:0-4571 GCA_041495765.1 Nitrospirota bacterium | reverse complement strand
GCCGCAGCCGTTCTGATGCTCGGGATATCGATGAATGTCTATATCCCCGCCTACGAGCTGTTCAATCTGACCGCCTTCCTGATCGTCCTGTTCCTTACAAGGATCGCCAGCGCCAGGGACGTGTTCCGGGCATATTCCGGAAAAGCATTGATCGCCTTTTCCCTTGCCGCGATCGTCACGCTCGTCATGATGATGGGGCCCGGCCTTGCCGTCTACTTCAAGGATGCTTCCGGATCGGGCGAACTGCTCCCCATCCAGAGGATCCCCTTGAAATTCGGCGGGAACATGAAGGTGTTCATGGCATCCGACAGCGGCGCGGACGCGCTTTCGGATACCTTTGTGAATGACCAGGGCGCTTTCAACGCCTACGGGAACATCGTCAACACGATCGTGCCCGACATCTATGAATCACTTCCCTATTTCGCGGAAAAAGGGCTTCTGGCGGAGATGGGAGGATATGTGGGCATCCTGCCGCTCCTGTTCGTTTTCATCGGCCTGTTCTTCCACCAGTCGCGCTACCGCTACCTGGCGCTTGGCATGCTGGGCGTCATCTTCGTCAACTCGTACAGCTTTTCGGGCATGAACTCCACATTCAACTTCGCCCAAAAGACGTTCAATGCCCTTTTCCCGCCTCTGAAAATGATCGATATGCGGGAGACCTTCGGCCCTTTCCTGCAGATCTACGTCGGCATGCTGATGAGCATCGGGCTTAGCATTGTGCTAGACGCTGCTCAGTTCGCCCGTCTGCTCAAAGAGAACTATCGCCGGGTCATAGGCCTGTGTCTCGCTGTTATCGCCTTGAAAGTGGCCGTTACGGCATACTACGGACAACAGTTCCTCTTTGCCTCTTTCTATGATCTCTTCGTGCTGATGCAGATCGTGTTCATTGCGGCATTCTTTGTCCTTTCACGGACCACCCTGTTCTCAGCAAGGACCCTTACGGCACTGCTGTTCGCCGTCATTCTGGTCGATCTGCTGGCGTTCAATCTCTATGCGTCAAAATATGTATTGGTCGACCGGCGCCCTTACGATGAGCTGATCGATTCGTCTCCGGCCGGGCCATCTCGCAATGCCTTCGATTATTTCAGGGAACCGCTGCCTGCGCCTCCGAACGTTGCCTTCGGCGAGAACATCATCCACGCAAAAGGCGCGCTCACGCAGGGGTATAACCACAGCCCCTTCAGCACAAAACGGTACTATGATTTCATCACCCATATCCCCTTGCGGAACCAGTTCATGCTTACCGGCGTAACAGGGCCCATCATCCGGTTCTATCCCCAGGAAAACGTTGTCCTGACCGGGGACAAGGCCGACACGCTGAGGCTCCTTGCCTCCTCGGAAGATGCGGTGGACCGTTCATTGTACCTTGAGGCTCCGGGCATGCGCTCAGCACCGGCACGTCCGGCCGCGGCACTCGGCAGCTACCCGGACGCCGTCTGGCTTCGCCCGGAGAACGTATACCGGTACTATGACCGATTCGTCGCCGACAACCGGGACCGGCTCATGGCGGCGCGGAACGATGTGTCCTCCTTCCTGCATACGCCGCAATATGAGATCGCGGTCAGGGACTTCTCCACGAGCGAGATCACCATGGATGTCCGGAACACCGTCGACGGCTACCTGTATTACAACGACGGATGGAGCAGGTACTGGCTCGCTTACGACAAGGGAAAGGAAATTCCCGTGGTCATCGCGAATTACAACTTCAAAGCCGTTTACTTGGAGAAAGGGGCCCATTCCGTGCGTTTTGTTTTTGACCCCGTGCATTACAAGATCGGACTGACGGCGTTCTATGCGGGCATGATGCTCTGTGCCGGCACGATCATCTACGGTCTCCGCCGGAGCAAAAGCGGGAACACTGCAGGGAACTCATGAACGATTCCGCAAAGAACCGATACGCCATCATCGCTCTTATCCTGGCAACTTTTTGCCTTGCCTACTACGACCTCATCCTCTGCAATACCGTATTCATACATGACTCCATCACGTTCTACGGCATCGCCCATTACTACCTGGAGAACATGGCTGCAGGTCAATTCCCTTACTGGGACCCCTACCTTACCACCGGCACCTATTTTTACCCCAACGTCCCTGTGGTGGGCCTGCTGGACCCGCTCTTTCTTTTCGGCGTCGCCGCGGTCAAGTTCCTGCATCTCTCACCATTGACCGCCTATATCCATATCACGCTGGCACGGCTTTTCATCACGGCGCTCGGAGCATTTTTTCTGTTCCGGCATATAACGAAAAGCTCAATAAGCGCTTTGCTTGGGGCGGGTGTGCTGCTCCTTGCCTTTCCGCACAGCTATTTTCCGCAGTTCGGGGTCGTGGGACACCTGTATCTGACCCCCTTCGTCCTGTACCTTATCCTGCTTTTCCTGGAAAACCCGGCGGGGCCGTACAAGCTGCTCCAGCTCGCACTCCTCACCGTCCTCCTGGGGATCGCGATGAACATCTACATACCTGCCCATTTCAGCTTCAACATCATCGTGTTCTTTGTAGGTGCGCTTATCCTCGGCATCCCACGGCTGAACGTAGTGAAAACCGGCCTTGGTAACGCGAGAACGCTTGTTTTCATGGCAGTGCTCCTTGCCGCCTTGCTCCTCATGCTCGCCCCGCCGGTTTCGGTGCTCATCAAGGACGCATCGAATGACGGGGAGCTTTTCCCGATGCAGCGGATCGTGCAGAAGAACAACCGTTTGTTCAAGCAGTTGATGGCCACCGAGGTCAACACGAGCAATTTGTCCGACAAGTTCACTAATGAAAAGGCCATCTACAGCTCCTGGGGCAACCTGGTCGGCCTGCTCTATCCCGACAACGTAAGGAACTTCAAGTACTGGTTCGAAAATGACCTGACGTCGGAGATCCACCACTATATCGGCATCATCCCCTTCCTGGTATGCCTCATCGGGCTTATCTATCATCGATCGAAATACAAGCTCCTTCTCGCGCTGACGGCAGCGCTGATGTTCATCAATGGTTTCAGCCCCTATGGAACGCATGACAAGCCGTTCACCTTTCTTCAGAACTTTCTGAACACGGCATATCCTCCCCTGAAGATGCTGCAGGGACGGCAGAACTTCGGGTATTTCGATATCCTCTACCTGTGCGCGTTCTTCAGCATGGGCATGAGCCTCCTGCTGGATGATGCATTCCTGAAAGAAAAGAAGTGGCAAATGATCGCCCTTTCCCTGACCGTACTTGTTTCCAAGATCGTCATCAGCAGCTATTTCGAAGGTGCCGCGGTCCTCTCCGGCTACGACCTTCTGGTCCTTCTTATGATCGCCGGTTTTGGCGTCCTGGTCTATATCCGTGCGCATGGGGCCATCCCCCGGAGCGCCTTTTACTTTACTGTCATCGTGGTGATATTTCTCGACCTGCTCGCCTACAATACGCTCTACCGTGATGAGATCCTGCAGGATAGCAAGCCATTTTACGATTCACTGAACTCCATAAAAAGTACGGGGTCCGGCGCGAACGATTTCGGGTATTTCAGGGAACCGCTGGTCTTTATGCCCCTTCCCCACCTCATTGCATTTGAAGAGAGCATTGCAAAGACCAAAGGAGCGCTGTCCTATGGATTCAATCACAGTTTTTTCACGACCCGGCGATACTATGACTTTCTGACGCATGTGCCGCTTCAGAACCAGTTCGCCCTTGACGGCGTAGTGTACCCGGTCCTGCAGTTCTTTCCCCGGAACTCGGTCACGCACATCAATGATAAGAGACAGCTCCTGGACCTCCTTACCTCGGGTGATATGGCCGATGTCACGAACAAGCTGTTTATCGAAACAGGAGATACTGCAAGGCGGGGACAACAGGAAATGAAAGAGTTCGGCCAGTACGCCGATGTCCCCTGGCTCCAGCCGAACGCCCTGGTCAATTTTTCAGAATCATTTTTTAAAGCGAACAGTGCCACCATGACAGCGATCAGGAACAATACGGACCGATCCCTGCATAATGCTCAAGTAACGATCGACGTGCTGAATTTTTCATCGAACGAGCTGACACTTCAGGTCAGGAACGCGGTGGAAGGATATGTCTATTACAACGACGGGTGGAGCAAATACTGGCAGGCGTTTGACGGGGAGCAGGAGATCCCGATCGTGGCGGCAAATTACAATTTTAAAGCGGTCGAGCTTCCTGCCGGAGAGCACCAGCTCCGGTTCGTGTTCAACCCGGTCCATTACAGGATCGGCTTATGCGCCTACTATCTCGGGCTCTCGCTCTGCTGCGGTCTGATATGCCTTGTTCTGATCAAGAATCGGCGGTAGCCCTCAGAAAGCGTCGCACCAATTAAATTTCCCCCGGCATCTTGATCTCCACCGAAGTGTGCCCGTAGACCTGGAACCGGTTCGTTTTGACCTTGATGTCGCAGGGATTGCAATGGCCGAAGACCTCGCAGGGCCGGAACTGGTCGTCGATCTGGAATGCCGGGTCTATGATGCTGGCGATGGACGCCCGCTGTTCATAAAGATCGCTGTGGCACCGGTAGACTCCCCCGCTCGGGCCGAGGATGAGCTCCGTGGTCCTGCAGAGCACCTTCTTTTCAAAAGCCTTGTCGCAAGCCCCTT
>JBGQDI010000207.1:0-4575 GCA_041495765.1 Nitrospirota bacterium | reverse complement strand
CCTGGGAAATGTCGATTTCAGCAATCTCTTCATCAACCTGTCCAACGTTCCCTACCGGTCCCTTGCCGAGGCGAAGGCCGCGGGCGCGGCAACCATCAACTACGGCGTCTTTCTGAATGCGGTGGTGGACTTCCTGATCGTTGCCTTTGTCATCTTTCTGCTGATCCGGGCTGTCGCCCGGCTCAAGCGGCGGGAGGAGGCGCCTTTCCCCGCACCACCGGCGACCCGGGAGTGCCCTTATTGCCTTTCGAATGTTTCTCCCCGGGCGACACGCTGCGCGTTCTGCACGTCGGAGCTGCCGGCGCGGTAATATCCGGAGCAGTGGAATACCCTGAAAATACCCCGGTCGGGGTATTTACGAACGGGATATTTTCGGCTAGTATCTTTCTATGAATATACACAAGATCAGAGAGGTGCTGGATCTTCTTGCGGGAGCCGTCTTCCTCTGCATCGGCATGCTCGTACTGAACCCGCATTATATCCCGGTCAGCAGCCCCTGGGATTATGTCGTTCTGCAGTTGCTCACGTTCATGAACGGCCTGGGGCTCTGTCTGGTGCTGGTACTGCTGGTGAACGCCCTGCGGAGCGATCGCGCTCTTCTTCGGGACCAGGAGGCGAAAGAGGTCGTTCTCGCGGACAAGACGCTTTCCGGAACATCCTTATAGTTTAATTAACCGGGTAATGACGAACATGGCCTTGAGCATCATCTGCTCAAGGCCATGCTTTTTTAGACCGTTCCTCAAAACCGGGGAGACCTCGTTCTTTCCCTGCTCCCGTCCGCTGTCCTGCTCAAACAACTATCCTTCCCGTTCAGCGATCGTGATTTTTTTCCTTCCGTTGTTCGCCCTGGTCCTGCCGCTGATGCTCGGGCCGGATTTCCTGCATTCTCATGATATTGCGCGGCTCCTTCGACTGCTTCACCGGCAGGTTCTCGGGCGGGCTCGGTTTGAACACCGAGTTGTTCCGCTCCCGCGTCATGGGCCGCTCGCTCCTCAGGGTCTCCGGGTTCGTTCGTTGCACCCGTTCGGGAGGAAGCGGCGATGCGGGCCGTTCGGTCCTGATGGACGGCGCCGGCGGCGCTGACGGCCTCTCGACCGGTCGTTCGTGCGGCTCCGGCCGTACGCGCTGCTCCGGTTGTGCATGCTGTTCCGGTTGAGCATGCTGTTCGGGGCGTGCGCGCTGCTCCGGCCGCGAGTGCTGTACAGGCTGCTGCCGTACCCGGTCACGCATTTCGCGCGGAATCAGCACGATGGGGCTGTCCGGTCTCTTATGCGGAGGGATGAGCTCGGAATGGTCCTTGCCGCGGTGCTGTTCTCCGTTGCGGAAGGGGTTGTCGCGCACCGTGACCGGCACGCGGTGCCCGGTGCCGAAGGTATCCCGCTGCACCACATTAACGGAGTTCCTGACCCGGGCATTGACATAGGTCCGGTTGATCACGACGGTGTTGATGTTCACCACTGTCAGGTTCACGCTCTGGGGGCCATAATTGCCGTATCCATAATAGATCTCCCCGGGCGCCAGCGGCACCCAGGCCACATAGGTCGGCGTAAAGACCCACCCCACGTAACCGGGCCCCCAGAAGGCCCCGCCCAAGGACGGCGGTATCCAACTCCAGCCGAGAACCGGAACGAATACCCAGCGCCCATAGTGACTCGGTGCCCAGCCCCAGGGATCGTAATCCACCCACACATAGCTGCCGCGGATCCAGACCCAGTTGCCATAGGTATAGGGCGCCCACGACGGATCGCTCACGACGGGGCTCCAGATGTAGCCATACTCGGGGGTGTAGTTCCAGCGGCCGTTATTGTCGAAGTCCGAAGCGTATTCATGCAGCTCGTCAGGCAGGTAGCGGGCGCTTTCTCCCCAGGCAGCGACGCGGCTGTCCCGTTCCCGGTTCCAGCGTTCCCAGTCATCGGGTTCGCCGATCGGTGCGACCTCCGCATAACTGTCGCCCCGCATCGTAAGCGTGTTCCCGGCGCTGACGCGCGTGGCACCGGTCCGGTTCTCGGCCGACGCAGAGCCCTTCAGGACCGAGACCTCGATCACATTTTCCTCGGACACATCAAGCATCATGATGGTGTTGTCGTCGGTCCTGATGGATGAGAAGGGGGTGTCGATCTGGACGGTCCTGACGCCCCCGCGCGGGTTGTAGATGTAGAGGTGTCCGCGGTCCAGGTAGAGCTGGGCAGCGTCATCTCCGATGGTCAGGATGTCGAGCGACGTATTGTTCCCGCTGCGGACAAAGACCCCGCCGCGGACCTGTACCTCGGCCCTGCTCTCCGCCGGCACCCAGAGGCGGTCTCCCTCGCCAAGGGGCACATTGATGGCCGCGTCCGTCCAGTCCGTACTGTCCTTGATCAGCACCTGGACATCGCCGTCGATAAGGCTCAGACGCACGCGCCCCAGATCGCCGGAGTCTTCAGAAAAAGCCGGCGCCGGGACCAGCATGACCAGCGCCGCAACTGCAAATAATAACCGTTTCATCCTGCACCTCCTGAAAGAATATGAATAATACCATAAACAGGTAACAACATTATACCCCATGGGCAGCGCTGGTGGTAACCTCTTTCTTTTTAGACACGCCTGTTGCAGAAAGGTTAAAGAACGGGCCCCCGCAACCACCTGCCGCGGAAGGCACTGCTTTCCTATTCACGGTTCCCGAGATATGCGGGAAGGGGAAAACAGAGTGCAGATATGCTACACTCAAAGAAAGGGGGTCCCTTATGAGGATGCATGCGGTCCTGCTGTTGCTGTGCATAACGGTGGCGGCGCTTTTCCCAGCGCCCGGCCTCGGCGCCGAACTGGCACTGCGCGTCAAGGACGGAGCGATCATCCCTTTTCAGCAGATGATCGATGAAGTGAAAAAAGCGGATATCGTCTTTGTAGGCGAGATCCACAATGTGAGCATGCACCACAGCGATCAGCTCGAGGTGATCAGGGCTTTCCACGAGTCGGACCTCCCCATGGCCGTGGGGCTCGAGATGTTTCGGGCCGACAGCCAGGAGACGCTCGATGCCTGGATCAGCGGGAGACTTTCCCTGGAGCGGTTCCTCCCGGCCTATCGAGAGAACTGGGCCATGTCCTGGCCGCTGTATCGGGACATCTTCCTGTATGTTCGCGAGCATGAGCTTCCTCTGATCGGGCTCAATATCTCCGACGCGATCGCCACCAAGGTGGCGCGGCAGGGGTTCAGCGCGTTATCGGCAGCGGAGAAAGCGTCGTTGCCGCCGGGCATCAGCTGCAGGGTCGATGATAAATATATGAAGTTTATCAAGCAGGCCTATGCGGAACATCCCGTCAGCGATCGGACCTTTCTGCACTTCTGTGAGGCGCAGATGGTCTGGGACAAGTCCATGGCCTGGAATCTCCTCGCCTATCGGAAAAAAAATCCGAACCGGACCATTGTGGTCCTTGCCGGCGTCGGCCATGCATGGAAGCGGGGCATTGCCGAGCAGGTGGACCTGGAGTCGAAGCTCACCGTCCGTTCCATCCTGCCCTATCTGCCGGGGCAGGTCGACCAAAAGAGCGTAACGACCGGCGATGCTGATTATCTGCTGCTTCCCTAGCCTTCTGCGTGTGGTTTTGCTGCGAGGTCTTTCTTCCGGCTTTCTTTCATTTTTTTCCTATGGTACAGTAGGGCATGAGGAAACGATACCTTCCGTCCTTTCTTGCAGCACTTATGCTCCTGGCAGGCCCGGCTGCGGCTGTTGAGCTCGAAGGCCCGTTCCAGCTGAAAGACCAGTTCCCGATCTTCCTGTATACGGACCAGCCTTACCTTGAACCTGCGGCAATCGCCGATTCCTTCTCAGTCAGCCTTTCGCACTCGAGCGTTTTTGTGAAGGAAGATTCTGCAACCTGGTCCGCCCATCTCGACCTTGAACTGACGGAGCTCGTTTTCCGCTATCGCCGGACGTTCCCCGGCGAGATCGAGCTCGGTATCGACCTGCCCTTCGTGCGCGCAACCGCCGGGTTCCTGGACCGTCCTTTGGGCTGGTACCACCGCGCTTTCGGATTCGCAGATTATGGCAGGAGCAGCAGGCCGGACAATTCCTTTCTCTACGAGGTCAGGAGGAACGGCATGCCGGTCGTTATGGGCGACAACGACAAGGCAGGCATCGGCGACCTGCGCCTTACGGGCAAGAAGCAGTTCCTGAACGACGATCTCAAGCTGAGCGTCATGGCTACGGTGGAACTGCCGACCGGCGACGCGAAGATCGGTTACGGGAACGGAAGCGTGGACTCGGGTGTGGCGCTGCTCATGGACAGGCGCTGGGGGGATACCGTGTGGTACGCGAACGTCGGTGCCGTGCTCCCGGGAGATCTCAAAGGATACCAGACCGTGGGGCTTCGGAATTACGGATACGCGGGAACGGGCCTGGAAACGCTCGCCTGGCCGTCCCTCAGCCTGATCGGCCAGGTCAGCATCCAGACCTCGCCTTACCCCCGGACGGACATCTCCCAGATCGACCGGTCGGCGATGATCCTGGTGCTCGGCGGCCGGTACTATGCAGAGAAGGGCAGCTACGAACTGTCGCTTACGGAGGACCTGAATACGAGCGGTGCGCCGGATTTCAT
>JBGQDI010000206.1:0-4582 GCA_041495765.1 Nitrospirota bacterium | reverse complement strand
TGAAGTGCTGATCATGATCAGTCCCTTTGCCGGGTTCTTTTACTCGCTGTTCAATCCGGTGCTGCTCAGGTTCGCCGCCCATCCCTTGACGCGGTGGCTCAGTGCTTTTTACCTGCCGCACATGGTCCTGCCGCAGGACGGCCTGCTTCAGACCGTGCGGGTCATGGGTTCGGTCCTCTTTGTTCTGGGGATGGCCGTGTTCTTTGTCTGCGCCATCCAGATCTACTCGGCCAAGTTCAGGAAAAAAGGTGCCGTGCTGGGCGGGCTTTACTCGTTGATCCGCCACCCGCAGTATGCGGCGCTCGGCATTGCCGGGCTCGGTCTCTCGATCCTCTGGCCGCGCTTCCTGACCGTGTTGCTCTGGCTCGTCATGTCTTTCGTCTATTATTTCCTGGCGAAAGATGAGGAGCGGCGGATGCTGAAGGCCCATGAACTTTCTTACCGGGCTTATATGATGAAAACCGGCATGTTCCTGCCGAAGAAGATCGAGAACGCGATCACGCCTTCCTCGGACCTGGGGAAGACGGTCTTCGCTCTGGGTCTTGCCGTGGTCGTGCTCGGCGGCGCCTTTCTGCTCCGGACCTATACCATCGGTCAGCTTACGCTCTGGGCAAAGGCGCCGAACGTGGTCGCCATCGCCATCCTTCCCGAGGACGGTTTTAAGATGGACCATCGCATGCCTGATGTTCTTGCCCTGAAAGAAGTGAAGGAGCGGATGACCGGCGACAACCGCTATCTCGTCTATTTCATCCCGCAGGATTACATCATGCAGGGGATGATCGCGGACACGGGGGGCGATTTCAAGCTCTTCAATCAGCACCACTCCTTGTCCATGATCACGGACTGGGTCTTCCATCCCTTCGAGCACCTTCGCGAAGGCCACCATGCCATGCACGGCGTCGATCATATGGAGCATCAGGCCTCTTCGATGGAGGACGGCATGAACCGGAGGCTTATCTTCCTGTCCATAGAGGACATCGACATTAAGGATCCCGCCGACCTCTTCTCGATCAATGCCCTGCGGGTGCCGCAGTTCATGGTCGATGTCGAGGTGCATACCATGAAGCTGCTCGCGGTGAAGGACCTGCCGCACGGGAGCGGGTGGGGCACGGTGCCGACGCCGACGTTCTAAGAAATGCGGAATTCGGAATGCGGAATGCGGAATAAATAACAGATTTGGCTTCGGAGATCAGCGTTTGTGCTGATTATCTGTGGCCATTGCTAAAATTTAGAGGGGGACACTATGTATAAAAGGACGATCATTACGTTTGCGGCGTTGGTTGCAATATTGCTCATGGCGCTGGCAACGGTCTACGCTGCAGTAGTTGGATCAAAAAAAGAAGGGCTCGTCGAGTTCATCGGCGCGCAGAAGAACATTTTTACGACCGGTAAGGCGAGCAGCGTCATTTCGCTGGAGACCTTGTCGGGGCAGCAGGGATTGTATGCCATGGGGCCCATAGACGGGTTCGACGGCGAGATCACGATCTTTGACTCGAAACCCTATATCACGCAGGTCCGGGGCAACGATTACGTTCTAGATACCACGTTCAGGCACGGTGCTTTCTTTCTCGTCTGGACCAATCAGTCCCGGTGGACCGATGTTCCTGTCCCGAACACGGTGAAGGGATATGTGGACCTGCAGCAGTTCGTCAAAGCTCAGGCACAGGCAGCGGGGATCGACGTATCGAAGCCCTTTCCCTTCCTGCTCTCGGGAACGCCGGTGGAGCTCAAATGGCATATCAATGTCGACCGGACCGAGGGGAAGCCGATCACCAACGAACTTTTCGTCAGGTCAAAAGCTCCCTTTACCACAAAGAATGAGTCCGTTGACATCATCGGGTTCTATTCCGAGACCCACTCGGGGGTGTTCCTGTCGCAGTATGCGCCGGCGATCAAGGAGGGATCGGGCATGAAGAACGCGATCCATATCCATCTCGTATCGCGCACAAGCAAGGCATCGGGCCATATCGACGACCTGACCCTTGGCGACGGGATGGTGCTTCGCCTGCCGAAACCCTAGGCCCCGTTTGGAGTTGACGCGGCAGCTCGCGGGTAATATAATCAAGCCCGACCCGTTGTTCGGGGTCGGGCTTTTCACACGTCCGAAGCAGAGGTGATCCATGAATTTTCTGAACATGACCTTCCCCATATCCGGCGTAACGACCAGTCTTCTTTTGCCTCCCCTTATCTCCATGGTCATTTCGTTCTTCACGTCCATGGGAGGCATATCGGGTGCATTCCTTCTGCTCCCTTTCCAGATGAGCGTTCTTAACTATACTGCCCCGTCGGTCAGCGGGACCAACCATGTCTTCAATATCGTTGCCATACCAAGCGGCGTCTATCGGTACATCAAAGAAGGTCGCATGGCCTGGCCGCTCACCTGGGTGGTCATCGCCGGAACGCTGCCGGGCGTGTTCATCGGATATTATCTCCGGGTCCTGTTCCTGCCCGACCCAAGAACGTTCAAATTATTTGTCGGCTGCGTATTGCTGTATATCGGCATCAGGATCTTTAAGGACCTTCTGGGCGGCAATAAGGCCCGGTCCGCAGGCGCAAAGGCCCTTGAGGAAAAATTCAAAGCACGCGCTGCGGAGATGAAGAAGGAGCAGCACTCGCGGATGGCCGCGGGCATCCCCGCAGAAGCCGTGGTACGAACGATAAGCATGTCCCTTCGCAAGGTCGAGTATGAGTTCTGGGGCGAGCGGTTCTCGTTCAATACGCTCGGCATGTTCGCTTTAGCCTTCGTGGTCGGGATCATCGGCGGGGCCTATGGCATCGGCGGCGGTGCGATCATTGCGCCATTCTGTGTGGCCTTCTTCCAACTCCCGATCTATACCATCGCCGGGGCCACCCTGATGGGTACGTTCATCACTTCGGTGGCGGGTGCTGTTTTTTTCAGCGTCCTTCCCGCGACGCATGGTGCTTCGCCCATGCCTGACTGGCCGCTGGGGATCCTTTTCGGCATCGGCGGCTTCATCGGCATGTACCTCGGCGCAAAGACGCAGAAGTACGTTCCGCAGAAGTTCATCAAGGTCTTTGTCGGCACGGCCATCATGTTCCTTGCGATAAAGTATATCGTGCAGTATTTCTAAACGAGTACCAGACCCGGATCCTTCGAGGATCATTCCCGAACTTCTGTCCAGAGGCTTTTCCTATGACCGACCCGAACGCTAAAAAACATCGAACCATTCTCCAACGCATCGCGCACCGTGCCATGGTAGAACGAGGACTTTTGCCGGAGTTCTCGACCCAGGCGTTGGCGGAGCTTGAAGCCCTGCAGGGGCGCGCAGCTACGGCAGGAGAGCTGACCCGCGATCTAAGGCACCTGATCTGGTGCTCCATCGATAACGACGACTCCCGCGACCTGGACCAGCTTACGGTCGCCGAAGCATTGCCGGATGGCGCAGCGAAGATCTTTGTAGCCATCGCCGATGTGGATGCCCTGGTCAAGAAGGATTCGGCCATCGATGCTCATGCGCGCCAGAACACGACGTCGGTCTATACCGAAGCACGGACCTTTCCCATGCTGCCGGAAAAGCTTTCGACCGATCTCACGTCGCTCAATTACGCATCGGAGCGGTATGCTATCGTCGTTGAAATGGAGATAGCGGCGGACGGATCGCTTACTCGCTCCGATGTGTACGGTGCGCTGGTCCGGAACCGGGCGAAGCTCTGCTATAACAGCCTTGCCGACTGGCTTGACGGAAAAGGCCTCATGCCGGCCGAGATCGGGGAGGTTGATGGGTTGGCCGGGAACCTGAGGCTCCAGGACCGGGTAGCGCAGGAGATGAAGACCTTCCGGCACGAACACGGCGCGCTGACCCTGGAAACGATAGAAGCGCGGCTGGTCTTCGATGCCGATGAGCTGAAGGACGTGTCTGCTGACCGGGGCGGCAGTGCCCATGACATCATCGAGAACTTCATGATCGCTGCGAACGGCGTGACGTCGCGCTTCCTGTTCAACAAAAAACTTCCTTCGCTCAGGCGCATTGTGCGGACGCCGAAACGATGGGACCGCATCGTCGAGCTCGCTGCGGAGCGGCGTTATAAGCTGCCGGCCGAGCCCGACTCAAAAGCGCTGGAGCAGTTCCTGACGCAGGAACGGGCAGCCGATCCTGTCCGTTTTCCCGATCTCTCGCTCTCCGTCATCAAGCTCATGGGCCCCGGCGAGTACGCCGTGCGCGTCCCCGGATCGAGCGCCGACAGCACGACGGGCCATTTCGGCCTTGCGGTCAGGGACTACGCCCATTCCACGGCGCCGAACCGCCGCTTCCCGGATGTCATCACCCAACGCTTGCTCAAGTCCGCACTCGGCGGGCAGGAACAGCCCTACGGCCACGGCGAGCTTGAGTCGCTGGCAAAGCACTGTACGGAAAAAGAGGATGCGGCAAAGAAGGTCGAGCGCCAGGTCAGAAAGTCGGCGGCTGCCATGCTCCTGGAGCGCAGGGTCGGCGAACGCTTCGACGCCATCGTTACCGGCGCTGCGGCAAAAGGCACGTGGGTACGGCTGCTCCATCCGCCCATCGAAGGCAGGTTGGCAAACGGTCAGGAAGGGCTTGATGTCGGCAATCAACTGCGGGTC
>JBGQDI010000205.1:0-4604 GCA_041495765.1 Nitrospirota bacterium | reverse complement strand
GACAGGGCCAGCCTGAAGACCGGGTTCTCACCGAAGATGCCATTCTTGAAGAGTGACCAGGTACTGACGGGATTGCTCACTTTGCCACCTCCTGTGCAGCGGTCTTAATGCCCGCGCCGTACTTATCGATGAGCAGCTGTACAGCATCTTTAACGCCTTTTGTAACACCGCGGCTCGAGTAGGTGGCGCCGGACACGGCCTGAATGTTCTCTTTTGTTTCCCCCTTTACAAGGATGATCTGGGCGAGGGTCTTTCCTTTGAACTGATCAAGAAAGCTCTTGTCCTCGACCTGGTCACCGAGGCCGGGAGTTTCTTCATGGCCCAGAATCTTGACATCTCTGATCTTCAGGTCGGGACCGAGCGATACCAGCATCTTGATGTAGCTTGAATATCCCTTGCCCGCCGTGCTCGCGATATGGGCCACCGGTTTTCCGCCGGAGGTTGCTTCAAAGTATTCGTAGGGTTTGTTATCTGCGGTCCAGTCCCCTGCTTGTTTAATAGGATCGGTGGCCTCAGGAGCCATTTCCTTCAACGCTTTTTCTTTTTCCTTTTTTTCAGCGGCGAAGCGGACCGGTGCAGTATATTTATAGGTCACTCCCATGATCATACCGGCGACGATGAAGATCGCGACCAGGCTCAGGACTATTTTCAGCATGTCCTTCATTTCTTCACCCCCTTGGCCTCGGCCTTCCCGAAGACCGGGCTCCTCATGCTCCGGTCGAGGAGCGGCGCGAAGCAGTTCATCAGAAGGATGGCGAACATGACGCCTTCGGGATAGCCCCCTTTAAGGCGGATCAGCGTCGTGAGCGCTCCGGCACAGATACCGAACACGATCTGTGCATTCCTGATCGACGGCCCGGTCACATAATCCGTGGCCATGAAGAAAGCGCCGAGGATAAGCCCGCCGGACATCATATGGAAGATGGGATCCCCGGTCATGAGACCGTCCTTACCGCCAAAGAGCCAGGCAAGTATGCCGACCGTGGCGATGAAGGGTACGGGGACATGCCACGTGATATAACGCTTCATCATGAGATAGGCAGCGCCGAGCAAGAGCGCAATGACCGACGTTTCACCGAGAGAACCAGCCCGGTTGCCGAGAAAGAGGTCCCGGTACAGCTCCCCTTTCGTATGGTAGATCTCCAGGAGTTTGACCACGCCTTCTTCCTTAAGGATGACCAGCGGCGTGGCGGTGGTCTTTGCATCCATTGCCATGAACGAAGTGACCGGAGCGACAAAGGTGGTCATGATCTTCGCAAAACTGACGAGCACAAAAGCACGTCCAATCAGAGCCGGATTGAAAATATTGAAGCCAAGGCCGCCGAAAAGGTGCTTGGCTATCATGATGGCGACAAAGGACCCCACGAAAGGAATGTACAGCGGAGCATTGGCAGGAAGGTTCATCGCAAGCAGCAGGCCCGTGAGGAATGCGCTCCCATCAGACAGGGTAATAGGCTTTTTCAACAGCCACTGCATTCCGGCCTCGGTCAGGAGGGAGGTCACCAGGCAGACCAGAATGACCATGATAGCCGGCATGCCGAAGTAATAAACCGACATCAGCGTCGCGGGAAGCAATGCGGCGCTTACGGTCCACATGATCTTGGCCGTACTTTCCTGGTCGTGAACGTGCGGTCCGATCGAGACGATCAGTTTTGGCGCTACTTTTTGTTCTACCTTGACAGGTGCTTCCATCACGTGACCTCTCTTCTTTGCATACGCATACCGGTGGGCAGGCTGGCTACATTAACCTTCCACCCGATATTTCAGGTTGTTTTTCAGTTTTTCTTCTTTGCCAGTTCGCGCTTTGCCTTCTTCACCCACTGCACCATCGGCCGGTTCGCCGGGCAGACGAACGTACAGGATCCGCACTCAAAACAATCCATCAGGTTGTAGTCCTTGGCATCGCCATAATGGCCTTTTTCTATATAGATACCAAGCAGGGAGGGTTGCAGCATCATGGGACAGGCATCGATGCATCTGCCGCAGCGGATGCAGGGGCCGTAGGGTTTTACGACCACCTCGTCCTTGGGCAGTACGAGGATACCCGAGGTCCCCTTGATCACCGGCACTTCCAGGCTGTGCTGGCTCATGCCCATCATCGGGCCGCCCGCAATGACCTTGGCAGCATCGTCGGTAAGGCCGCCAGCCTCTTCGATCAACTGCGAGAACGGCGTACCGATGCGGGCAAGGAAATTCTTCGGGTCCTTTACTCCGCGACCGGTCACGGTCACGTAGCGTTCGACGAGCGGCCTGCCGTAGCGTACCGCGGTATAGATCGCTTCCGCCGTTCCGACGTTCTGGACAACGACACCGACGTCCATGGGCAAGGCTCCCGCGGGAACGGTCCGGTGTGCGATCGCCTTGATCAGCATCTTCTCTGCACCTTGGGGGTATTTGACCTTCACGGGCCAGACCTTGATCTCAGGCGATCCGGCAGCTGCCTTGGTCATGGCCTCGATCGCGTCAGGCTTGTTCGCCTCGATCCCGATATATCCATTCTTGACGCCGAGGATGCGCATTAATATTTTGAGGCCGTCAACGATCTGCTGCGGCCGTTCGAGCATCAAGCGGTGGTCGGAAGTGAGGTAGGGTTCGCACTCGGCGCCGTTGAGGATCACGACGTCGATCGGTTTTTCTTTGGGAGGACCGAGCTTGACGTGGGTCGGGAACGTTGCACCGCCCATGCCTACGATGCCGGCATCAAGAACGATCTTTTTGAGCTCTTCCGGAGAAAGCAACGCGTAGTCCGCGTTCTCCTTGAGTCCCGACACCCATTCATCTTTGCCGTCGCTCTCGATGACCACAGCAGGCAGATCGCTGCCCATCGAATGAGGGAAATTCCCGAGCGCGACCACCTTCCCTGAGACAGAAGCGTGAACGGGCGCAGAGACAAAACCGGTTGTTTCCCCGATCTTCTCTCCTTTTTTTACTTCCTGCCCGATCACAACGACAGCTTTCGTTGGTGCTCCGATATGCTGGCTCAGGGGGATTATTGCTCTTGCGGGGATGGCTGCGGTGACGGCGGGCTTGTTTGCGGAAAGATGTTTGTTGCCTGCGGGATGCACACCCCCGCTGAACGTATCGTGTGCTTTCATTGTGGCTTCCATTCTGTCTCACCTGCCTAACGTTCTGCATCAACGTTGAAATTTGAGTCTGAGATTTTTTAAAAAAGCCGTTGCGTTTATAACAGAACGATAAAGAAGTGTCAAGGGATTTTTTCCCGGTCAACATGAGCTTTAGCTGCAGTAATGTTGCATTTCGAAGCATTGTCGGTCGCACAACAATTGGGGGAAAATTGTTCGTAAGCTCGCGCTCGCGATAAAAAAAAGGACCGAAGCGTCAGAGAAAACCTCTGCACCTCGATCCCTATGATCATGATAAGGATGAGCACGACCCGTTAGGCGACCTGTACTACCTCTTTCACCTCGGGAAGCTGCTGCTTCAGGTGTTTTTCTACACCCATTTTGAGCGTCATCGTCGACATGGGGCAGGACCCGCAGGCCCCTTTGAGCCGCACCTTCACGACCCCGTTATCTTCCACGCTCACCAGTTCGATATCGCCGCCATCCCGCTGGAGCGCCGGCCGTACCTGTTTGAGTGCTTCTTCGACTTTTGCTTTATCCATGATATGATCTCCTTTTCGATAAATAAGGCTAATTGAATATACACCTTTTTACACGCCTTGAACAGTTTATTCTATGATACCGATCATATCATATGGAGAGCATGTCATTTTCATTGACTCATGCCTGTGGTTCTGATATTTTTGTTTCGGATGATGTCAGGGGAATTATGATCAATGCGGTCATCATAGGTATCGGCGGGTTCTTTGGCGCCATCGCACGGTACGGTGTAGCGCTCTGGATCGGACAGCGCTGGGGCAGAAGCTTCCCCCTCGGCACCTTTGTCATCAATGTCAGCGGCAGTTTTGTGATCGGCCTGGTCATGTCGCTCCTGACCGAACGATTCATCGTCAACCCCCAGTGGCGTCTCCTGCTCGTCGTAGGTTTTCTGGGAGCTTACACGACCTTTTCCACCTTCGAATACGAGACCGGCGCTCTGCTCAAGGACGGTGAATGGCTCTTTGCTTCCCTGAACGTGGTTCTGAGCGTACTCGCAGGATTCATCGCGCTAAAGGCCGGAGAAGTCCTGGCGAGAAGCATATAAGTTAAGGAGGGAACCATGCTCAAAAACGGCCCTGCGAAAAAACTCACGATATATGTTGATGAGAACGAGAAGCTCCACGGAAAACCCGTCTATGAAGCGGTCCTGGACATCCTTGCTCAAAGAAAGATCGCCGGGGCGAGCGTGTTCCGAGGCATTGCGGGCTACGGGAGCCATGGCAAGCTCCATACCGCCAAGATCCTCGAGCTCTCCACCACCCTTCCGGTCAAGATCGAGGTCGTGGATTCCGAGGAAATGATCAAGGTCATCATTGCCGAACTCACCTCGGTCGTTGAAAAGGGACTCATCGAAGTGAGCGATACTGTGGTCATCAAATGCAGCAGAGGGGAGAAAAGCTAGGAGAAGACAAAAGTCAGAAGACAGAAGTCAGAAGACAGAAGTCAGAATCCAGAAGTCAGTGTCCAGAAATCAGAATGATG
>JBGQDI010000204.1:0-4609 GCA_041495765.1 Nitrospirota bacterium | reverse complement strand
CTCCTGGCAGGACCTGTCAGGAGACCTGCTGACGCTGGCTGCGTCAGCTTCCTGGGCGCTCTATACGCTGCTGGCAAAACCGCTGCTCGAAAAGTATTCGCCCCCCAAGATCACCGCCTACAGCATGGCATTCGGAACGCTGCTCCTGCTTCCCCTGGGACTGCCGGAGCTGACAAGTCAATCCTGGGGGTCCATCTCCATCAGGTCCTGGGCGGCACTCGCCTTCGGTTCATTCATCGCCGGAGGGATCGCCTATACGCTCTGGTACCAGGGAGTGAAGCAGCTCGGCGTCACCCGGACGATCGTCTATCACTACCTCATGCCTTTTGTGGCCGTCACTTTCGCGGCGCTCTTTCTGCACGAACAGATCACCTTTTTGCAGATCATCGGCGGCTGCTCCATCCTTGCCGGGGTCTATCTTGTGCAGAAAGGTTCACTTGCAGAATAAAACATACCCGTGCAAGATCCAGACCTTTCGTTTCAGCATTTTATTCCGAAATCCGCAATCCGAAATCCGCAATGAGGTAAACGTGCACTCCTACAGGTTATAGGCCTTCTCTCCATGCTGGCTCTCATCGAGGCCCCGCATCTCTTCTTCCGCGTCGACCCGTATTCCTACCACTGCCTTGATGATCATGAATATGATGAAGGTCATGACCCCGCTGTACACGACGGTTACAGCCACTGCCACGATCTGAGTCCAGAGCTGTCCGGGATTGCCGTAGAGCAGCCCCGTGCCCGCCGGGTTGATGGCCGGATCGGCGAACACGCCGGTCAGGATCGCGCCGAGCATACCGCCGATGCCATGAATACCGAAGGCGTCGAGCGTATCGTCATACCCGAACATCGGCTTGAGCTTTGCCACCGCATAGAAGGGGATGATGCCTGCCGCGATGCCTATGATGATGGCTCCCGACACGTTCACAAAGCCTGCTGCCGGCGTGATGGCCACCAGCCCACCCACTGCTCCCGATGCCAGACCGAGCACCGTGGGCCTGCCGGAGTGCTTCCATTCAATGAACATCCATGCCAAAGCCGCTACCGCTGCCGCCGTGTTGGTGTTGATGAAGGCCGCGCCGGCAAGGCCGTTCGCTGCAAGGGCCGAGCCCGCATTGAACCCGAACCAGCCGAACCAGAGGAGGCCTGCGCCGGTGATGACCAGCGTAAGATTCCCCGGCATGATCGGCTTTGACTTCCGTTTGCCGAGCATCAGCGCGCCCACGAGCGCCGCGATACCAGCGTTCACGTGCACCACCGTGCCACCGGCAAAATCAAGCGCCCCGAGCTTGGCCAGGAACCCGTTGCCCCATACCCAGTGAGCCACCGGGAGGTACACCAGGGTCATCCAGATCACCGAGAAGAGCACCCAGGCCGAGAATTTCATGCGCTCGATATAGGCGCCGCTTGCCAGAGCCACGGTGATCGCAGCAAAGGTAAGCTGGTACGCAATAAAAATGTACTCCGGGATCGTCTTAGCCAGGTCCGAGATGCTGTTCGGTCCCACGCCCTTCAAGAATAATTTTGATGCATTGCCGATGAGACCCCGCACGTCGTCGCCAAAGGAAAAGGTGTATCCGTACAGGACCCAGAGCAGGCTGACGATACAAAAGGTCACAAAGGTCATGGCCATCGTGTTCAGCGCGTCCTTGGTCTTTGCCAAACCGCCGTAGAACAGGGCCAGTCCGGGAATGGACATCAGCATCACCAGCGCCGTAGCCACGATCATCCAGGCCGTGTCGCCGGTATCGATCTTATTGGGTGCCGCTGGTGCAGCGGCCGCTGCCGGGGCGGCTTCCTGTGCCGTCACCAGGGCAGGTGCGACCAGAGCTCCTATAATAAGAAGCAACATTGCCAAGAATATAAATTTCGAACTCGCTTTCATCATCGTTTTCATCGCACGATCCTCCCTTTACAATACAAACAGTGGTAAATTATTAAATCTTGAATTCTTGAATATTGAATGTGCAGTTACAACGCCGTATCGCCGGTCTCGCCGGTCCTGATGCGGATCGCCTCTTCAACGGGAATGACAAATATCTTGCCGTCGCCGACCTTCCCGGAGCGCGTTGCCTTGACCACGAGATCGAGGACCTGCTGCACGGCATCATCGGGCACCACGAGCTCAAGCTCCACCTTGGGCACGAAATCGACGGTGTATTCAGCTCCCCGGTAGAGCTCGGTATGGCCCTTCTGCCTGCCGAAACCTTTAACATCGGTAACGGTCATGCCATGGACCTTCGTGGTGCCCAGTGCTTCCTTTAATTCATCCAGTCGATAAGGCTGGATAATGCATTTGATCAGTTTCATCGAGAACCCTCCCTTTGCTGTTGGCGCCCCTTGCACTGATATTACGCAAGAGGCATATGCATTGTTCTATAGCAAGGCTTGTGCCACCTCGGAGGATTCGAATGATGCTTGCTACTTTATTAATTTTATTGAATATTTTAATTATACTCCCTGCATCATGGACTGAAATAACGGCAGGCCCAGGATGTTAAATTAAGCACGTGACCATTTAATAGGCATGCAACTTCCAACTCGTGACGTCCGCAAAGATAAAAACCAGTTGACAAGATGAAGAATCTATATTAGAATCATTTTAATTTAAATCGCCGACCTCTAAAAAGCGTCTCTCGCAAAGGACGCAAAGGGAAACATAAGAAAGTAAAAAAGTATCGGATTTAACCACAGAGATGCAGAGAGGAAAACCTCTTATTATCTATTTGTAGCTCTTCTCTGTGCCCCCTATGTCTCTGTGGTGGATCCAATACAACTTGGACCAGGAGGCCCCATGAGCATCACTATTGAAAAGATACCCGGAGGCTTGCGCGTCGACGGGCTGGAGTTTAGGAACGGCAAATGCGGCTGCACGTCGGTCCTTCCCTGCTGCTACAGCTGGTCAAAGACGAAGCAGTCGGGGAACACCATCACCTACCGGGGGAAGACAACGGGCCCGGACTCGACCGATGAATTTCGCTGGAGCTACATCGTAAAAAAGGGCGATCTGCTGATCGACGTGGTCATGGATGACTGCCGGGACAAAAAGATCTTCTCCGGCTACTATCCGCCCCCGCTGGAAGCGTGGATCGAAAAGGGCTGGGAACTCGTAAGCAAGGAAGGAGCGCGCGAGGATTTCGATCTCTGGCGCTGCGCCGCCTGCAGATGGATCTATAAAGAATCGGAACAGCCCATAAAGTTCGCGGACCTGCCTCTGGACTGGAAATGCCCGCTCTGCAAGGCCGGCAAGGATTCATTCGAACAGGTGGGATAGCAGAACGCACCACCTTCTTTCTGCTATACTTTACCTTATACGCAGTGCACTTTTACCCACCTAAGGAGGAATACATAATGGCATACGCACCAAAGGACTACGCAAAGCTCATCGGAATGGCCGGGTTCAGCGAGACCCTGCTCAAGAACCACTTCACCCTCTATCAGGGTTATGTAACGAACACCAACAAAGTGCTCGACACGCTGGACCAGATGACCAAGGACGGCAAGACCGCAGCGCCCGAATTCGCTGAGCTGAAACGCAGGCTCGGCTGGGAGTTCAACGGCATGCGGCTCCATGAATTCTATTTCGAGAACCTGGGCGGCACGGCAGCACTCAACAAGGACGGCAAGCTCGGCAAGAAGCTCGCCGAAAGCTTCGGGAGCTACGAAGCCTGGGAAAAGGACTTCCGGGCCACCGGCGCAATGCGCGGCATCGGTTGGGTCGCGCTCTACCAGGACCCGGTCTCGGGAAGTCTCATCAACTTCTGGATCAACGAGCATGACGTGTCCCATCCCGCCGGCTGCACACTGGTCCTCATCATGGATGTTTTCGAGCATGCCTTCATGATCGATTATGGCCTCAAGCGCGCAGACTATATCGAATCCTTCTTCAAGAACATCAACTGGTCTGCTGCGGAAGCACGGATCAAATAACCTCGGTTTCCCCCCGGGCGGGGGTGAAGTCCCTTCGATTCACCTCCGCCCACCCCCTTCATCGGGACAATAGGGCTAAACACCATCAACCCATACGTTATCAAAGGAGGAGCACACAATGTCAAAATCAGAACAGGGCCTGCAGGACGCTTTTGCCGGCGAATCCCAGGCAAACCGGAAGTATCTCGCATTCGCCAAAAAGGCGGAATCGGAAGGCTTTAAACAGGCGGCGAAATTGTTCCGGGCCGCTGCAGCAGCCGAGACGATCCATGCCCATAATCATCTGCGTCAGCTCGGCCTGGTCAAGTCCACCAAAGAGAACCTCATGGCCGCCATCAGCGGCGAGTCTTTCGAATTCCAGAAGATGTACCCCCAGATGATCGCCGACGCAACTGCCGAGAACAACAAAGGCGCTCTCATGAGCTTCAACTATGCCAACGAGGTGGAGAAGGTCCATGCCGCCCTGTACCAGAAGGCGCTCGATACGCTCGGCAAGAATGTCGAGACCGACTACTATATCTGTGCGGTCTGCGGTTACACCGCCGAAGGCGAAGCTCCCGACGATTGCCCGGTCTGCAAGGCAAAGAAGCAGGCATTCCACAAAGCGGAGTAACGATTGAAGATACTCGCGTTCAACGGCAGCCCGCGCCCCGGGGGCAACACAGAGCTCCTGCTCGAAGCG
>JBGQDI010000203.1:0-4615 GCA_041495765.1 Nitrospirota bacterium | reverse complement strand
TCGCCGGTGAACTCCATGGCACGGTAGAGCGCGCCGTCCACTCCGATGTCGCCGATGGTGTGCAGGATGATGTCTTTGCCGCTGACCCACTTACCGAGTTTGCCCTTATAAATGAACTTCATGCTCTCGGGGACCTTGAACCAAGCTTCGCCCGTGATCATGGCAGCTGCGACATCGGTGCTGCCCACGCCGGTCGAGAAAGCTCCCAAGCCGCCGTAGGTGCAGGTGTGGCTGTCTGCGCCGATCACCACATCGCCGGGTACCACGATCCCCTGCTCGGGAAGGAGCGCATGCTCCACGCCCATCTTGCCGACCTCGAAGTACAAAGAAAGACCGTGCTCGCGTGAGAACTGGCGGAGCATATTGCACTGTTCTGCCGACGCAATATCCTTGTTCGGCGCAAAATGATCGGGGATGAGCGCGATCCGGTCGGGATCGAACACTTTTTTGGCGCCCGCGGCGCGGTACTCCTTGATCGATATCGGCGCGGTGATGTCGTTCGCCAGCACCAGATCGAGCTTCGCATTGATCAATTCACCCGGAGCAACCTCTTTTTTGCCGCAATGGGCAGCAAGAATCTTTTCTGTAATGGTCATCATAGTCTGGAGAATATACAATATCTGTACAAGCCTTGCAACAGTTTTTTCGCTGTTTTATCAGAGAAAAGTCACACAAAAGGCCTTACCGCAGGTTCCTGGGCTCGTACCAATGGCTATCGCTGCATCGCAATTAACGTGGTCCTTCGGCTTGCGCCAGGGAGCATCCCTGCATACTTCCGAGGGCACAGGCTTTTTGGAAATCGGCGATCGCAGGCTCAGGCATCATCATACGGAGATAGATACTACCCCGATTAAGATAAGCATCACTGAACGAGGGGTCCAAAGCAAGTGCTCTGGTACAATCCTCAAGGGCCGGCCCGAACCGACCCATTTTTTTAAGCACCAGGCTTCGATTAAGATAGGTCTTGGGGGAAGAAGGCTCCAGGTCAAGGGACCTCGTATAATCATCGAGCGCTCTTTCCAGCGCTCCAGTTCTATAAAAAGCTGTTGCCCGATTATTGTAGATCCTGGGGTCCGAAGGGTGGAGCGCGATCGCCTGGGAATAATCTGCTATGGCCTTGCCGAACTTGCCCTGGCCCTGAAATGCGATCCCCCGGCTGTTGTAGGCCTCGTAATAACCCGGCTTCAGCGCGATCGCCATGGTAAGGTCATTGATCGCCCTGTCGATCTGGCCCAGCGATTGAAATGCCTGGCCTCTGCCCAGGTAGGCCTCGTCGTAGGACGCATTTTTTTCGATCGCCTCCGTGTAGTCATCAACGGCCTTGCCGAACTGGCCCGTTCTTAGATACACAAAACCCCGGTTATTATATGCGCGGTACGCCCGGGCCGGGACCTGCTCGATGACGGAACTCCAGAGAGTGATGCCGTTCTTCCATATGCCGATCTGCTTCATCGTCAATAGAGACAGGGACGCCAGCAGAAGACCGGCCAGAATGAACAGCGTCATCCGAGAGAACGGTCGTGAAGCAGCCTTCCCCGCGTACAACCGTTCGACACCTTGAGCTGTAGCGAGCCCAACGAGCAGAAAAGGCCCGAGGCTGGGCAAATACATGAACCGGTCAGCCATCGCCTGGTTTCCAGCCTGGATAATGCCGAGCACCGGAAGCAGCGTTATCACATAATAGATCCACACCGACAACCAGACTTTCTGTTTTTTTATGATTGATACAGATACGATCGTGATGACGCCGACTAGCGCCGCTGCCAACAAATATTCCCCTGAGCGCAAAGACACGTTGTCCGGGTAAGGATAGTACGGCATCAAATGCACGGGAAAAAGGACCTTCCAGAGATATACGATGAGCGTGCTCGCGGCGATCAGTATGCGTGATGTCCACGAAGTGAACTGCATCATGGACAGCCCCCCGCCCGTAGCTTGAGCCAGCAGGGTCAGCACCACGGAAACCGCGCTCAACGCAAAAAAGGGGAGCTTCTCCGTAAACATCGCCCGGGCATCCCTGAGTGACCGAAGCCGGCCATAGGGATACCAGTCGAGGATCAGGAAGACCAGGGGAAGCGAGACCGCCATCGGTTTACTGAGCAGGGCAAGGACAAAGGACAGGCCTGCCAGAAAAGGGTATTTCCGCAGGAACAATGTTTTCCCCGGTTCTCTCTCGGCAGCACTACCCAGGTGGCGGATAAAATGGTCGTAGGCGATCAGGCTCAGCAGAAAGAAGAAAGCACACAGAACGTCCTTCCGCTCGGTGATCCAGGCAACCGATTCTACGTGCAAAGGATGGAGACCGAACAGGGCGCCCACGGTTCCTGCAACGATCAGGACTGATCGTCCGCTCATATGCACCGGCCTTTCCCCTGTGCCCGAAATGCGCCGGAACATGAGCAGCCGGGCGATCAGCCAGACCACGAGGTAGCTGTTCGCGGCATGAAGAAGGGTGTTGGTGAGATGGTACCCAACGGGCGCGTTTCCCCAGAGACGATGGTCGATGGCAAAAGATATACAGGTCAGGGGGCACCAGTAAGCCCGGTAGAAGTCAAGGAAAGCCCACCGGAAGAACGATGCACTCAGGGAGCGGAGATGCGGGTTCTCAACAACCCACCCGGTGTCGTCCCATCCCGTAAAATCGTTCCGGAGCGACGGCAGATAGACCGCAAAGGTCACGAGGGCTACGATGCTTGCTAGATAATATATGCGATTCGATCTTTCCATGTACACGTCAGCCCTGTCCCGGCCAAGCAGGAGGCCATTGCACGGTGCCCGGCACCGTGACCTGCAGGAAAAGAAACGGCCCCTCTTCAGGGGCCATAGGTACTATATTTCCAGCCGCACTTCTCACATCCGTGCCGGTACTTTACGTTGTTCCCGTTTTCCCTTTTTTCCAGTACTCCAGTTTATTCAGGGCGTTCACATAGGCCTTGGCGCTCGCTACAATGATGTCCGTGTCCGCGCCATGTCCGGTGACCTTTTTTCCGCCCTCTTCGACCTTCACGGTCACCTCGCCGAGCGCATCGGTGCCGCCCGTAATACCTTTGACGAGATAAGCGTCGAGCTTGCTCGGCGTATTCGTCATAGCAGCGATGGTGCGGTACACGGCATCGACGGGACCATCGCCCTGTCCGGTCTGTTTGACCTGTTTTCCGTCCACCACCAGCTCCACGGTTGCCGTCGGTGTTACACCGGTACCGCTCTCTGCCCGGAGATGCTGCAACACATACACTTCCTGGATCTGCTGCATCTCGTCGGACACGATCGCCTCGAGGTCCTCGTCAAAAACCTCTTTCTTCTGATCGGCCAGCCGTTTGAACCGATCGAAGGCCTTATTCAGGTCCTCGTCGGAGAGCTCATACCCGATCTGCTTGAGCCGGTCGCGGAAGGCGTGCCTGCCGGAATGTTTGCCCATGACCAGGTTGGTCTTCACGAGGCCGACGGACTCAGGGGTCATGATCTCGTAGGTGGAGCGTTCCTTGAGCAGGCCGTCCTGATGAATGCCTGACTCGTGCGCGAAGGCGTTGGCCCCCACAATGGCCTTGTTCGGCTGGACCGGAATGCCCGTGATCTTGGTCACCAGCCTGCTCGACCGGGTGATCTCCTCGGTCCGGACGGCGGTGTCAGCATTGAAGTAGGCCTTCCGCGTGCGGAGCGCCATGACCACCTCTTCCATGGAGCAGTTCCCCGCTCGTTCGCCGATGCCGTTGATCGTGCACTCCACCTGCCCGGCGCCGTTGCGGATGGCTGCGAGCGCATTCGCGACAGCAAGCCCCAGGTCGTTATGGCAATGGACCGAGATGATCGCCTTGCTGCTGTTCCTCACCTTTTCCCTGACGACCCTGATGAGCTCGCCGAACTCGTCCGGCATGGCGTAGCCAACGGTATCCGGAATGTTCACCGTCGTTGCGCCCGCCTCGATCACGGCCTCCACCACTTCGCAGAGGTAGGGAATGTCGGTCCGCGTTGCGTCCATGGGAGAGAATTCCACATCGTCCACATAGGAGCGCGCAAGCTGCACCGCTTCCACTGACCGTTTGAGCGCCTCTTCGCGCGAGATCCGGTACTGGTGCTTCAAATGGATATCGGACGTCGAGTGGAACGTATGGATGCGGCGCTTCGGTGCGTCCCGGAGCGCCTCCCAGGCGCGGTCGATGTCTTCCTTGCGGGCACGGGCAAGGCTGCAGATCACGGGGCCCTCGATCTCGGCGCCGATCCGCTTGATCGCCTCAAAATCGCCCGGCGAGCTGATGGCGAACCCCGCCTCGATGATATCCACCCCAAGCCGGGCAAGCTGCTTCGCCAGGGTGATCTTTTCTTCCACGTTCATGCTTGCGCCCGGGGACTGTTCCCCGTCGCGAAGTGTCGTATCGAATATCTTTATTCTGGTATCCATAAGCTCCTCCACGTCATGCCCGGCTGCGACAGGGGCACGATGCAGGCAACATGTTCATAAATAGAAAAGAGAGATCAGCATATGCGGATCTCTCAGCCCACTCACCGTCGTAAGATCATTGCGACCAGGAGAGACTAAGCAGCGGCTTCCTTCGGTTTCCTCCGGAGAAGGTGGTACAGCGCCTCCACCAGGCCAAAAGACACGTACGAGATAATG
>JBGQDI010000202.1:0-4618 GCA_041495765.1 Nitrospirota bacterium | reverse complement strand
CTCGCTTTCATCTTCGTGCTCGTGGGATACGGGACCAAGGCCGGGTTGGCGCCGGTGCACAACTGGCTGCCCGACGCCCAGGGCGAGGCGCCGAGCCCGATCAGCGCGCTCCTCCCGGGCTGGACCGCCTTCTACGCCATCATGCGGTTCGTCTCGATCGTGGCGCCGTCCACGGGTGATACCTTCACCGGCAATCTGCTGATCATTTTCGGGCTCATCTCCGTGGGCATGGCGGCCATCTTCATCCTGGTCCAGAACAACTTCAAACGACTGCTTGCCTACAGCAGCGTCGAACATATGGGCATCATCATCCTGGGCGTCGGTATCGGCGGCCCCGTAGGCCTCTATGGTGCCCTGCTCCACGTTCTGAGCAACACCTTTGCAAAACCGCTCATGTTCTTCGCCTCGGGAAAGATCCAGGCGCGCTTCGGTTCCACGAACATCGCGAACGTGAACGGCGTCCTTACCACCATGCCGCTCCTGGGGACGCTCACGTTCATCGGCGCCCTGGCCCTGTCGGGCACGCCGCCCTTTAATATATTCCTGAGCGAGTTCACGATCCTCCGGGCCGCCGTGGACAAGGAGCAGTGGCTGGTGGTGGGCATCTTCCTGTTCTTTATCGCACTGGTCTTCTACGGCGTGCTTTCCGCTTTCGGCAGGATGTTGTTCGGCGATCCTGCCCCCATGAACCCGGTGAACACCGCCCGCTGGCAAGCGTCGCGCTTCGGCATGGGCAACATGCTCGGCAACGTGGTCATGGTCGCCATGGCTTCGGCGATCATCGTGACGGGCGTCAGGGTACCGGCATTTATCGACGAGACGATCAGGACCTGCGTATCGGTCCTGGGAATGAAATAATATGGAAAGTATCCTCAATAAGATGCGCAGCAGACGGGATCATCTGAACGAGGTCTATCTCGAGGTCGACATCGCCGACTTCAGGGAGGTCTGCCACGAGCTCCACGTCAAAAAGCATGCGCTGCTGCGGCTCATGTTCGCAACGGACGAGCGGCAGAAGGACGGGTCCTTCAGGATCTATGTGGTGTTCACGGTCCCCGGTTCGGACACCTTCACGTTCGTTGTTCTGCCGGTGAAGGAGGACGCTCCGACCTTTCCCTCGCTCACGCCCATGATGCCCGCCGCCCACTGGTATGAACGGGAGATCAGCGATCTCTTCGGGCTCACGCCTGTCGGCCACCCGGACCCGCGGAGACTGGTTTTTCACGAGTCTTTTCCCCCGAACAGCCACCCCCTTCGCAAGGATTGGAGCATGTCCGACAGGGAAAAGCAGGAATGGGGCGAGGGGAGGGCGGTCAAGGTGCCCCATCCGTTCCTGGACGTAACCGGGGAAGGCATCGTCCAGATCCCGGTGGGGCCGGTACATGCCGGCATCATCGAGCCCGGACATTTCCGGTTCAGCGCTATCGGAGAGACCATATTCTTTCTGGAGCCGCGGTTGTTCTACACGCACAAGGGCATAGAAAAGCAGTTCGAAACACTCGGCTTCGAGGCCGGTGTCAGGCTTGCCGAGCGCGTGTCCGGGACGTCGTCCTTTGCCCATGGAGCCGCCTACTGCATGGCGGTCGAGCGGATGATGGGCATCGAGATCACCGAGAAGGCCGCTGCCGTCAGGACGCTTGTCCTGGAGCTTGAGCGGTTGTACAACCATATCGGCGATATGGGCAACATGTGTGCGGGAACGGCGCTGGCCGTGGGATATGCCCAGGGAGCGGTCATCAAAGAACGGCTCATGCAGCTGAATGAACGGCTGACCAGGAGCAGGTTCCTGCGTGGAGTGAACGTCGTGGGCGGCGTCACGGTGGATGTTTACGCTCACGCCGACGATATCCTGAAGACCCTCGACTGGGCCACGAAGGAATACAAGGATTTTATGCAGCTTCTGACCGGATCGGTCTCGCACATTGAGCGGCTCACCAACACCGGTCGTCTGTCCAAGGACATCGCACGCAAACTGGGCGTTACCGGCGTTGCCGCACGCGCTTCGGGGTTGCCCGATGACATTCGAAAGGCCCATCCACATCTCCTCTACGACCGGCTGATCTTCGAGGCCCACACGCATGAGCAGGGTGATGTGCTTGCACGCATGATGATCCGGGCCGAGGAAACGGAGTGCTCCATCTCCATGATCCAGGCGCTTATGGAAAGCGGGTATAAAGGCGAGCTGGCCGTATCGCTGAAAGCAGTGCCGGCGTATGCGTCGGGACTGGGCTATGCCGAATCGCCGCGGGGATCGTTGTTCTACTGGGTCATGGCGGACAAGGACGGCGGACCGCTCAGGGTGAAATTACGTTCTCCGTCCTATTGCAACTGGCCGGCGGTGCCCTTTGCCGTGCATGGCAATATCGTGCCCGATTTTCCGCTCTGCAATAAGAGCTTCAATCTGTCCTACTCGGGGACGGATATGTAGGGACAGAAGTGGGAAGAAAAAGTAAGAAGTGAGAAGACAGAAGTAAGAAGATAGAAGTAAGAAGACAGAGACACCGTTAAACTATGCTGAAAGAAATTCTCAAAAACGTATTCACCAGAAAGAAAGCCATCCCTTTTCCTGCAGGATTCGATGTTACGCCTGAGCAGGCGGCGAAGATCATTGACTTCCCGAGGAAAATTGATACAATCTTTCATAGGTCGCTGAGGATCAGGCAGGTTGATGCGGGATCGTGCAATGCCTGCGAGTGGGAGTGCACGGCGCTGATGAACCCGCTCTACGATCTTCAGCGCCTGGGCATCGACTTTGTCGCATCTCCGCGCCATGCAGACCTGCTCCTCGTGAGCGGCCCCGTATCGCGGCAGATGGAGCTGGCGCTTAAAAGGGCCTATGCGGCGATGCCTGAGCCGAAGCTGGTCATTGCCTGCGGAGATTGTGCACGGGACGGCGGCATCTACAAGGGAAGTTATGCGATTGCCGGTGGCGTCGACAAGGTCATTCCGGTGGACGGCCATATTCCCGGATGCCCGCCGACACCGACAGCCATCCTGCTCGGGCTTTCCCGGATCATCGATAGTTTCACACAAGGATAGGGCCTGGCCGCAAAAGAGAGGTCGGGGAAAAGATATTAAATAAGCTGCAAAAATATTTTTCCGCGGAGACGCAGAGTGAAGCGTTAGAAGCATCTTTACAAGGTTTGGTTTCCCTGCGGCTCTGCGCCTCAGCGCGAAACATGTCTTGTTCTTTGGTTCCGGCTCATCCGGGGAGTTTTTTATAAAGCACCAGGGAAATAGAGCGAGGTTGCAACGTGGTTTTTACACCGGTTAGCATCATAGCCTCATCCTTCGCAGTATTCCTTCTTTTGCTCGTACTTACGCCGATCCTGAGCCGTAGTCAGCGTCTCCTGATAATCGTCGGGTTCTCCTTAACCACCATCGCATCGTTCCTGGCAGCTGTTGCCGGCATCTGGACCGTGGCGACCGGCGGCCTTTCGCAGATCGTCATTCCCCTGGGCCTTCCTGATCTTCCCTTTCACCTTCGGCTTGATGTCCTGTCCGGGTTCTTTCTTGCGGTCGTCGGCCTCTTGTCCACGTTCGTTTCCATCTACTCCATCGGGTACGTCAAGGGCTTCCTGGGGCACCGCCCGGTCACGAGCCTCGTGGTCTTTTACGCACTGTTTCTTGTGGGGATGCAGCTGGTCGTCCTGGCCGATGACGCCCTTTTCTTTCTGATCGCCTGGGAACTGATGGCTGCAGCCTCTTATTTCCTGGTCCTCTTCGAGGACGAACGCCTGGAGAACCGACGGGCCGCCTTCCTCTATCTGGTCGTTGCCCACGTGGGCGCCATCGCGATCCTGCTGTCCTTCGGTATCATGGCAGGGCTTGCGACCGGGTTCACCGGGTTCCAGAGCTATACCTTCGACGCCATGCGCGAGACCGAGCTCCCGGCAGGCCTGGCAACGGCTGCCTTTCTGCTGGCCTTCTTCGGGTTCTCCGCCAAGGCCGGCGTCATCCCGCTTCATGTCTGGCTGCCTGAGGCCCACCCCGTGGCGCCGTCGAACATCTCGGCCCTCATGAGCGGCGTCATGCTCAAGACCGCCATCTACGGGATGATCCGGGTCATCTTCGACCTTATCGGCGTGTTCCCCTGGTGGTGGGGCGCCCTGGTGCTGGTCTTCGGCCTGGTGTCCGCGGTCCTCGGCGTTCTGTATGCGCTGATGCAGTCCGATCTCAAGAGGCTCCTTGCCTATTCCTCGGTCGAGAACATCGGCATTATCCTGATCGGTATCGGCCTGAGCATGATCTTCACCGCCTTCGATCAGTCCCTGCTTGCGGCGCTGGCGATGATCGCGGCCCTGTACCATGCACTGAATCACGCGATGTTCAAGGGACTCCTGTTCATGGGTGCTGGCGCGGTCCTGCACGCCACGCACGAACGGAACATGGACGAGATGGGCGGGCTCATGCGCTTCATGCCCTGGACCTCCTCGCTGTTCCTCATCGGCTGCCTCTCCATATCAGCGTTGCCGCCCTTCAACGGTTTTGTTTCTGAATGGATCACGTACCAGGCCTTCCTGCTGTCTCCGGCGCTGCCCAGTCCTCTCCTGAACCTCCTTATCCCGCTGGGTGCCGCGCTCCTTGCGCTCACCAGCGCGCTCGCGGCTGCTCTTTT
>JBGQDI010000201.1:0-4654 GCA_041495765.1 Nitrospirota bacterium | reverse complement strand
CGACCGCCCCGCATGCACCTGGTCCTGACCGGGCGGGATGCACACCCCGACGTTATTGCGCGTGCCCATACGGTCACGGAGATGCGGGAGATAAAACATGCCTACACCCAGAAGATCGAACCGCAGAAGGGAGTGGATTATTGAAGAAGGAAACAAATCGATGCAACTTATACAGTGACGCGCTCGCGCACCTTCAGTACCTCCACGTAGCGTGACGCGGCTAGAGCGGCGATAGCCCCGTCACCTGCCGCCACGATGATCTGGTTGGCGAACTTCTGGCGCAGGTCGCCGCTGGCGAAGATCCCCGGCACATTCGTCTCGCATTTCTCGTCCGTGATAACGAACCCCAGTTCGTTGATCCTGACCTCGGGTGGGACGAGGATGTTGTTCGGGTCGTAGCCGATGAATATGAAGACCCCGTCCACTGCAAGCCTCCGTTGTTCTCCCGTTACAACATTCTCCAGTCTGACCCCGTCGACCTCACTGCCCGTCCCTTCGATCGACCGTACGACCGTGTTCCAGATCGTTTCGATGCGCAGCTCGGACCGGAGCCGGTTCTGCAGCAGCATGTTGGCCCGAAAGCTGTCTCTCCGGTGAACGACATAGACCTTCCGTGCCAGTTTCGAAAGATACACTGCTTCCTCCACCGCCGTGTCCCCTCCTCCGACCACGATCACGGTCTTGTCCCGGAAAAAAAAACCGTCGCAGGTGGCGCAGTAGGAAACACCGCTGCCGAGATATTCTGCTTCTCCGGGAATGCCGAGCTTCCGAACGGACCCGCCGGCTGCAAGGATCAGGGCAACGGTGCGATACTGGTCGCCGTTGGCGAGCTGCACCGTGTGAAGGTCGCCTCCAGCTTTTATGGTCACGACCTCTTCCTGGACGATCTGTAATCCAAAGCCTTTGGCATGATGCAGAAGCTTTTCCGCAAGATCGAACCCGGTGATGCCCTCGATGCCGGGATAGTTTTCCACTTCTTTTGATATGGCGATCTGGCCGCCGATCAGGCCTTTTTCAAAAAGGACGGTCTTGACCGCGGCCCGCTGGCAGTAAAGCCCGGCTGCCAGGCCCGCTGGCCCGCCTCCCACGATGATCACGTCATACATTGCATGAGTATCCACCCTGCGCTCCTTTCCTGCCCCCGGGAGAGCAACACTATTCTCCTATTGTTTATTATACCGCTGACTCGAATCGGCTCTTCATTTGCGAGGTTTGAAACATTTGACACCGGCTTCGAGCGGTCTTTCTTGACAGTCCGGGCAAAGGGATGTTTACTTAGAAAAGAGAAGTGTTGAAGAAACGAGGTGATATTCATGTTGGATAAATTAACTCGATGGAGCAGCGGTCTTCTGATACTTTCAGGCGCACTCGTTGCAGGAGCCATTCCTTTTCACCCCGATATGGAACTGCCAGGTTTTGCCTTGAGCCGTGCGTGGGCGCCCGTGCATGTTCTCCTCGGACTGGCGGCCCTGCTCACCGCCGGTGGTTTTGGTCTGGTCTACCGTGCCATCGGTGGCAGAATAACGCCTATCGGCCATAGTGCGTTCGTATTGGCCATAGTCGGGAACGTCATGGTAGCGGGTATCTCGCTTTTTGTCGAGGCGACCATAATACCTGTCCTTGCCGGCGATCCTGCCTATGAACGGCTCCTTGCCGTGAACGGCCCACTCCTGGGCGGCGCCTACGGCTCCCTAAGCTGGCTGTCCTATGCGATCATGAGCATTGGTACGCTCATCCTGGCGGGGTATCTTGTTGCAGTAAAAGTAATGACCGTTCCCAACGGGGTGCTCTTTATCGCGACGCCATTTGCCGGTTTTGTACCGCCATTTCCCACGCTGCTCGGGATAATCTGCGGCGTGGTCCTGGGTGCGGCGATGATCTGGTTCGGCATCTCGGTCCTGAAAGGGGCTGCACATAAGGCGATCTCTGAAGAATTGCTCGCCTACGACGAGTGTTTCAGCCAGGCGGCAAGCGGCCACGCATAGTCATTTTGTCGGCGATAGCATTTCGGACGACGGGGGGAAGGCAGTGCGGGTGAGAAGTCGATGAAGACTTTAGTATAAGAATAAATGAGTGCCTTCCTTGACACAAGCACATGCAGTGCCTATAGTTAAATAGGATTACCTATCTGGACTGACAACAAAGGAGGAAGAGATCATGAGAACGTTCAAGTTAGTACTCGTTACGGTGCTCGCACTGCTTATCACGGCATCGCTCGGGATGGCGGCCGGTGCCGGTTTCAAGGCAACGCTGTCCGGTAAAGAGGTCATGCCGATGGCTGTCGATACAAAGACAACAGGTGATGCAACGTTCGTGCTGGGGAAGGACGGCAAGGAGATCGAATACGTACTGAACATCAAGAATATCGAGAACGTGACTGCGGCACATATCCATGCGGGCAAAAAGGGCGTGGAAGGTCCGCCGGTCGCCGGGCTTTTCGGCGGGCCGAAAAAGGACGGGAAGTTCAGCGGTGTTCTGGGTAAAGGGACCATTGCCGATAAGGACCTGAAGGGACCGCTGGCAGGAAAAACGCTCGCTGACCTTATTAAAATGATCAAGGACGGCGAAGCATACGTCAATGTACATACTCCCGCCCATCCAGGTGGAGAGGTTCGCGGGCAGATCGAATAAAGAGGAGGCTCGCTGATATTTCGGAAGGTACGATGAGTCGGAGGGACCGGAGTTTACTTCGGTCCCTCTTTTGTTTGACGTTGTGCGGGTTCCGATGAAATAATTCTTGACAGTTTCACGGATATTTTCTATATTCACTTCATGTTCACGATGGATCTCCTTACCGCGAATGTCGCACGTAACGCAGCATGGCAGCAAATAGCCGTGGCTGAGGGGGGATTCTATTAGCTTTTACCAAAAGAATAGATCACCAAATACCCAAAGCCACGGAAAACAGACTTCCGTGGCTTTTTTGTTGCCCATCTCCCGCGGCGCTTACGGAACCTGGATCCCCGTCTGCGGGAATGACCGAAAAGGAAGAAAGCAGGTCGACTATATTTTCATAGACTTGCTGCAATCGATACTATTTTCAACTGCAGTTTACAGGATCATGATGAAAGAAAATAAAAAGATCAGGGTCTTCGCAGCCCTGACGACCCTCTACCTCGCCTGGAGCTCAACGTACCTTGCGATCCGCTTCGCGCTCGAGAGCTTCCCTCCCTTTTTCATTGCGGGCTTCCGCTACATGCTCGTCGGCGCAGGCATGTTCGCATACCTCAGAATACAAGGAAGCCCCTCCCCTTCATGCAAAGAATGGCGGAATTCCTCGGTCATCGGCGCTTTCCTGCTCGTGGGCGGGACGGCCGGGGTCGTCTACGCCATGCAGTGGGTGGGGTCAGGCACGTCAGCGCTCGTGATCGCGACCACGCCGCTCTGGACCGTGCTGTTCGGAGGCATGTGGAAGCAGTGGCCCCAGCGGAACGAATGGATCGGCCTCGCGCTGGGATCTGCGGGGATCGTGCTGCTGAACATGACCGGCGACCTGCGCGCCCATCCCGTGGGAGCAGCCCTGCTCGTGCTGTCAGCAGCCTCCTGGTCCTTCGGTTCAGTGCTGAGCCTGCGCCTGGCACTCCCTTCCGGCATGATGGCGAGTGCCGCCCAGATGTTCTCCGGCGGGTTGACGGTCCTCCTGATCGGCTTTCTGTCCGGAGAGCACATCCCGGCGCACGCGCCACCGCGTGCGGTCGCGGCGCTTGTGTACCTCGCCATCTTCGGATCGCTGCTCGGATACACGGCCTATACCTATCTGCTGAAGAACGTCCGGCCGGCGCTCGCTACGAGCTACTCTTATGTGAACCCGGCGCTTGCGGTGCTCCTCGGCGCATGGCTCGCCAATGAAAAGATCACCGTGATCACGATCGCGGCCATGCTTATCATTCTTACGGGTGTAGTGCTGGTGATCCTGGGACAGCGGAAGTGATGCAATACGGAATTCGAAATGCGAAATGGAGGGAGTATGCATGTCTAGCTCATACCGGAATACCTGCCCGTTGCGGGAGCTGCTCGCCGCACACAACAGGAGTGCCCTATGAATAAGAACACGATCTATGCGCTTTTGGACGTCGTAGTGAAAGACCGCGCGAAGTTCTTGGAATACGTCGAGGGGCACAAGCTGTCCATGCAGCAGTACGGCGGCAAGCTGCTGTTTCGCAGCAATGATCTGCAGCCGATCGAGGGAGAATGGTCGCCGAAGCTGTTCGTGGTCCATGAATGGCCGAGCGAAGCGGCTTTCCGGGAGTGGTATAGCTCACGCGAATATGCACCCTGGAAAGAATTGCGAAAAGAGGCGATGGACATGAACTTGGTCCTGGCGAGGAAGATGCCGGGATAAGGGAGGGGCTGTGGACCTGGAAGAGATCAGACAACGGATCGACGTGCTCGATTCAAAGATCATTCGGCTTCTCGCGCAGCGTTCGTTGCTCGTCTCCGCGGCAGGCAAAATAAAGAAAGACGAACAAGGCGTGCGCGATCCTAAGCGTGTCGAGCAGGTGATCGGAAAAGTCCGTGCAAAAGCGGCGTCATCTGGACTTTCTCCCGAAATTGCGGAGAGAGTTTACCGGACCATTATCGAATGTTTTATCGATAAGGAACTTCTGGTGTTCAACGAGCTGATCGAAACACAGGCAAAGGAGGTTTTGACATG
>JBGQDI010000200.1:0-4656 GCA_041495765.1 Nitrospirota bacterium | reverse complement strand
CAACTTAAATATGAATGAACCTAGATTCTGACGTATTCGCGTACATTCGCGTACATTCGCGGTTAGTGACATCCCTTCGCCATGAGTTTCGGACATAAATGTCGAACACAGGATAATCAGTGTAATATAATAAATCAAAGCGTTACCCTGTTTTCAACCAATCACTGTTCGACAATATTTTCCTACCCAAGTTCACCTCTCTTCAACAATCCTCACAAAAACAACTGATTACCTCTTTGGCACGCAGCTTGTAATACAAGGAGCAAAGCATGAACAATGGGCGCTGCCAAACCCCTCCTTCCCCCCGAAGGAACACTCCCCCGGCAGTGTCCATTGTTCCGGCTTCTTAAGTGAGTCCCCACACGGAGGTAACGACAATGTTCTTTCAATCCCATGGATTTGACAACATCGGCCCCGATGAACTGAACCGCAAGATCACGTCGGGCGAAGATTTTCTGCTGCTCGACGTGCGGACCCCCCAGGAGAACGCTTCCGATGCGATCGCGGGGTCCTACCTGATCCCCGTACAGGAGCTGGGGTTCCGGATGAAGGAACTTCCCAGGGACAAGGAGATCATCGTCTACTGCAGGGTCGGCAACCGGAGCGCCTATGCCAGCGCCCACCTGGCGCGCCTTGGCTACAAAGTAAAGAACCTCGAAGGCGGCATCGTGGTCTGGAACGATGCAGCGCACAAGGCAAGGTCCGGCGAGGCAATGGTCTCCTGAGAGCGATGAATATGAGAAGGTTTATCCAAAAATTGATGCGGGTCGTTATCTGCTCCGCGCTCTTCCTTTTGCTGATGGCGGCCGTGGCAATCTACAGCTATGCAGCCGAAACCCTTACGCTGCCCCAGGCGATCGAAACAGCGCTCAGGAGCAACCCCGGGCTCAAGGCGGCTGACGCGCAGATCGACGCGGCCGAAGCCGGCGTGCTCAGGTCCGCATCGGGTTTCCTTCCGAAGGTGGCGCTCTCGGAGACCTGGAGCAGGTCGGACAACCCGCTCATGGTGCTGGGCGCCAGGCTGAACCGGGAGATCGTTTCCCCGGCCGACTTCAGCCCGGCCGTCATGAACAACCCCGAACCCCTGAGCAATTACAACACGCGGCTGACGATGATGCAGCCCGTGTTCAACGGCGGCAGGGAATATATCGGCAGAACGCAGGCTGCGCTCGGCCGGGATGCCTCGGTCCAGGACCGGGAACGTGCACGGCAGGAGACCGTCTACAACGTGGTAAAGGCCTACTATGGCCTGCTGCTGGCGAAGGAATATCACAAGGTGGCGCTCCAGTCGCAGGAGACGAGCCAGGCGAACGTAAAGCTCGCCGAGGCGCGGTACAATGCAGGCGCCGTGCTCCAGTCCGATCTTTTGCGGGCGCGGGTACAGCTGGCCGAAGTGCAGGAGATGCTGACGCGGTCGGAGAACGGCATCAAGCTTGCCGAAGCGAACCTGGCTTTTTCCATGGGCGTTCCGCAGGGAACGGCCTATGAGATCGAAGGATCGCTGGCGGCCCAGCCGGTGCCGGTCGACATCAGCGCGGCAGTGGAAGAGGCGGCGGGAAAACGCCCTGACCTGCTCTCCATGGACCTGAACCGGCAGAACGCCGAGAAGTCCGTGAGCCAGGCGCGCACTGAGTATCTGCCGAACCTGAACCTTATGGGCCAGGTGGACTGGAACAGCGCCCAGGTCGCGGGCAGCGACGCGAAAAGCTGGGCCGTCATGGCCGTGCTGCAGTGGAACCTTTTCGACGGGCTGGTGACGAGAGCAAAGGTGAAAGAAGCGCTCGCGACGAGCAGCAGAATGCGGTCGCTGGAAGAACAGACCCGTTCGGCGGTCCAGCTTCAGGTACGGCAGGCGTTCTACAACCTTGTTTCATCGACCGACCGCATTGCGGCGACGTCCTCGTCGGTGCAGGAGGCGGAAGAGGGCCTTCGGATCGTGCAGAAACGGTACGAAACAGGCATGACGACCTTTGTCGATGTGCTCGGCGCCGAGAGCTCGCTCATCCGCGCGCGGACCAATGCGCTCCAGGCGCTCTATGACAACAATATTTCGGGAGCCGAGCTCAAATTGGCAAAGGGAACGCTGTGAGATAATTGCGGATTTCGGATTGCGGATTTTGGATTTTAAAAGAGGAGAGCATCATGAATATGACGACAATAAAAGAAAAGATCAGCTCGATCGATAAAAATAAGCTCTACGGAGCTTCCTTCCTTTTAGCGCTGGCGGTCCTGGGTTTAGGGTACGGGTTGTTCGGGAAGGACACCAGCTATGCGGAAGTGGCAAAGAAGGTCGAGGCGACCATCCCGGTATCGTTAGTGACCGTCGAGCCGAAGACCATGGATGCGGTCGTGTCCGCGGTGGGCACGCTCAACTCGCGGAATACGTCGGTGCTTTCGAGCAAGATCATGGGCAAAGTCATAGCGCTGCACGCGAAAGAAGGCGATCACGTGGCTGCAGGTACGCTGCTGGTGAAGATCGAGAGCGGAGAGATCAGCGCCCAGCTCTTCCAGGCGCAGGCCGCATACAACAACACCAAACTGCAGTATGACCGGGTCAAGCGGCTCTTTGACGAGAAGGCAGCCACGCAGATGGAAATGGACCAGGCGACGCTGGGCCTCGATTCGGCGAACGCGGGCCTGAACGGCGCAAAGGCGATGGAAAGCTACACGATCATCGAGGCGCCGATCTCCGGCCAGATCGTGGAGAAGCACATCAATCTTGGAGAGATGGCGCTTCCGGGCCAGCCGATCATCAAGATCGAGGATAACCGGAACCTGAGGCTCGAAGTGACGGTACGGGAGCAGGACCTTTCTTTTATCCAGGCAGGCAAGCCCGTGGTCGTGCAGATCGACGCTTTGCCCGGCAGGAACATCAAGGCTACGGTGGCGCAGGTCGTTCCCGCGTCCGATGTGCGGACCCATTCCTTTATCGTCAAGATCGACATCCCGTCGGACAAGAGCCTGATCACCGGTATGTACGGCAAGGCCCTGTTCAGCACCGGCAAGCGCGAGGCCATCGTGGTCCCGAAGGCGGCCATCGTAGAGCTGTCGGGCATTTCGGGTGTCTACATCGTATCGTCCGAAGGGAGCGCGGTCTTCCAGATGGTCCGGCTCGGTGAAGCCACCGGCGAGAGCATCGAGGCAGTGACCGGCCTGAAAGCGGGCGACCGCGTGATCGTGAGCAGGCATGAAATGCGGCTCGACGGCCGGCAGGTCGCGATGAGTCGTAAGTAAATTGCGGATTTCGGATTGCGGAATGCGGAATGAGATGATGAAAATGCGGAATGCGGAATTCGGAATGCGGAATGAACGTCTGACCTTAATCCGATTTTTGAGATCATGCCTTAATGAAAAGTTTCAGGTTTTCTTCGTGTCTTCGTGCCTTCGTGGCAAAATTTTGTTTTGACCTGTCCGGTTTAGGATCTTCATCTGCGTACATCTGCGTAATCTGCGGACAAAAGGTTTAATCATGAAACTCAATATCAGCGGCAAGATAACGCAATACTTCATCAATTCCCAGCTCACGGTGCTCCTCATGGCGGCGACGACGGTCCTGGGGTTGTTCGCGCTCTGGTTCACGCCCCGTGAGGAGAACCCGCAGATCGTGGTCCCGGCGGCGAACGTGATGGTCATGCTGCCCGGCGCGGGCGCGAAAGAAGTGGAGGAGCTGGTCTCCAAGAAGCTTGAGGCCAAGCTCTGGGAGATCCCGGGCGTCGAGGACGTCTACTCGGTCTCCATGAACTCCATGGCCGTGGTGACGGTGAAGTTCTTCGTGGGCCAGGACAAGGAGCGGTCGCTCGTAAAGCTCTACGACAAGCTCATGTCGAACATGGACTTCGCTCCTCCCGGAGCGTCGCAGCCGCTGGTGAAACCCATCGATGTGGATGATGTGCCGATCGTGGCGATCACCTTCTCTGCCGCTCCCGGATCGAACTATGACGACGCGCAGCTCCGGCTTGTTGCCGATCATGCACTCGACGAACTGCGGAAGGTGCCGGGAGTGGGGAACACTGTCGTCATCGGCGGCCGGGGCCGCCAGGTGCGCGTGACCCTCGATCCTCTGCGCGCCTCCGGGTACGGCCTGTCGCCGACCCAGATCGCCGGCGCCATCACGGTGTCGAACGCGAACCTGATCTCAGGCGACCTTGAGCAGGGCAGTAAAAAGATGACCCTCGAGACCGGCGGCTTCTTCGGCAGCGCCGCAGAATTGAGGAACGCGGTCGTGGGTGTTGCAAATAACAAACCGGTCCATCTCGGCGACGTGGCCGATGTCACCGACGGTTTCGAGGAGACCGTGAAGCTGACGCGCATCGCCTTCGCCGCTCATGGCCATGAGGGGCTCGCTGCAGACGGTGACGGGGCCGAGCGGCCTGCCGTGACCGTTGCATTGGCGAAACGGCAGAAGCTGAACGCTGTCCAGATCTCGGGCCAGATCCTGGCCAGGCTCGACGAGCTCAAGAAGGACCGGATCCCGGCGGGCATAACCGTCACGGTCACCAGGAACGACGGGAAGACCGCCAACGACGCCGTGAACGAGCTGGTGTTCCATCTGATTGTCTCCATCCTCGTCGTGATCGTCCTGCTCTTCTTCACCCTGGGATGGCGCGAGGCCGCCATTGTGGCGCTTGCCATCCCGCTGACCCTGTTCCTTACGCT
>JBGQDI010000199.1:0-4666 GCA_041495765.1 Nitrospirota bacterium | reverse complement strand
TATAATGTCCTTCCCTTATCATCCGCTTTTACCCCTTTTCTCACGCTATAGGGTGCTGAGGGACATAATGAGAGGAGGGGTCATGCCTGAAGCACCACTTAACGTTGTACTGTTGCGGTATACGCCGGAACCCGAAGAGGTCGTGGCAATGGCCGCGAAGCTGTGCTACAGCCCGTCGGGTGTTGAGGAACTGAAGCAGAAGATCGAGGCCAAAGACCAGGCCGCGTTCGTTGAAAAGCTGGCCACCATCGGGCATCTTTCACCGATCGAGCATGTGTCATTCACGTTCGGCATCGAGGGAATTTCCCGGGCCTGTTCGCACCAGTTGGTCCGCCACCGCGTGGCGTCCTATTCGCAGCAGAGCCAGCGGTACGTGAAGGAAGAGCAGTTCGATTATGTGATCCCGCCGAGCATCAAGCAGGATCCAGCGCTCGCAAAAGAGTTCGAGCGCTGCATGGACGATGCGCAGGCAAACTATACCAAGGTTCTGAAACGGCTCGAAGAGCTCGGGCTGAAGGGCGAAGTGGGGCAGCAGGATGCCCGGTATCTTCTGCCGAACGCTGCTGAGACGAAAATAGTAGTCACCATGAATGCCCGCGAGCTGCTGCACTTCTTCCGTGTGCGGTGCTGCAATCGGGCGCAGTGGGAGATCCGGGAAATGGCCGACCGTATGCTCGCCCACGTAAAGAAAGCCGCGCCGACGATCTTCGGGAAATCAGGCCCCGGTTGTCTGTACGCTGCCTGTCCCGAGGGTAAGATGACCTGCGGGAAGATCGAAGAGGTCAGGAAGAAGTTCGGGATTGTGAAAAAATAAGGAGGGTCAAGGGTCACGTAGCAAGGGTCAAGGTAGTGCTCAGGTTCTTCTGGACCCCGGACCCATGCCCCATGACCCTGGTTTTATCATGGGTTTTAGTATTGCAGTTGCAGGCAAGGGCGGCACGGGCAAAACAAGTCTGTGTGGCCTTACCATTCGTTATTTGACAGAGAAAAGACGCGGCGCGATACTGGCTGTTGATGCCGATGCTAACGCGAACCTGAACGATGTGCTCGGGGTTCAGGTCCATGCGACCGTCGGCAAGTTGCGGGAGACTTCTCTCGATGCCGTCAAGTCCACTGCTCCGCGGCCGGGCGGCATGAGCATGGAGCAGCTTTTCGACTATCAGATTCAGCAGGCGCTGATAGAGGCAAAAGGCTTCGACCTCCTGGTCATGGGAAGGCCCGAGGGCGCCGGCTGCTACTGCGCGGCGAACAACATCATCCGCAAGTACATGGACAAGCTTGCCGACTCGTATCCGTATACGGTCATGGACAACGAAGCCGGGCTCGAGCATCTTTCCCGCCGCACGACGCAGGACACGGACCTGCTCCTGATCATCAGCGATTCTTCGGTGCGCGGCGTAATGACCGCGGGACGTATCGGCGAGCTGGTAAAAGAGCTGAATCTCAATGTCAAGCGCTCGGTCCTGATCGTAAACAGGGTGCAGGACGGCACGAGCAGCGACAAATCGCTTTTGAAGGCGATCGAACAGCAGGGCGTGGAGTTCGCGGGATTTGTTCCTGCAGACGAGTTGATCTTTGAATATGACCTGAACGGCAAACCCCTTATTCAGCTTCCCGCCGGTTCCAAAGCGCTGACGAGTTTCTATACCGTACTTGATAAATTGATCCCGTAGACTATGACCCCCAAAACGGTCGCCATCATAGGCGCAGGTCGTGTCGGCAGCTCAGTGGGTTTTCTGCTGCAACGGGCAGGGTATAGAGTGACCGCAGTCGCGGCGCGCACCAGAGCATCGGCTGAAAAGGCCGCGGTTTTTATCGGCGGCGGAAAGCCGACAACCGATGTGGTCAATGCTGCATCGAAGGCCGGGATCATCTTCATTACCACGCCGGATGGGGCAATTAAGAATATCTGTGACACGATTGCATCGGGACGCGGGCTCAAGCCGGGCTCGGTCGTCGTGCACATGTTCGGGGCACAGTCGCTCGACCTTCTCGACTCAGCGAAGTCTTCGGGATCGTACCGGGCGGTGATACATCCGCTCCAGTCGGCCCCCAGCCCCGCACAGGGGATCAAAAATCTGCCGGGGTCGTACTTCAGAATCGAAGCGGACCCCGAGGCGCTGGAAGCGGCGAAAGACATTGTAAAGGCGCTGGGCGGCATCGAGCTGGTGATGCCGAAGTGGAGCTCGGATAAGGATTCCGCGGCACTGTACCATGCGGGGGCCGTGACCGTCTCGAATTACTTCGTCGCACTCGTGGATTACGGCGTTCAGTTCTATCAAGCGCTGGGCGCCGACAAACAGGAAACACTGAAGGCCCTGCTCCCGCTCATCAAGGGGACGCTTCAGAATATAGAAATACTGGGGACTGCGGATGCGCTGACAGGACCCATTGCCCGCGGAGATGTTGAGACCATCCGGGCGCATATCGAGGCGATGCAGAAAAGAACGCCGGAGCTGGTAAGCCTTTATAAAGCGCTGGCGCGGCAGACGGTAGCCGTGGCGAGGGAAAAGGGAAGCCTTGATCAGCAGAAAGCAGAAGAAATATTAAAGCTACTTCAGTAAGGAGTTAGGAGTGAGGAGTAAGGGGACGAAAAAAATCACCTCACTCCTGACGCCTCACTCCTCACTGGTTTAACACGAAAGGAGAAGTTTTAGACCATGATCATAATCGGAGAAAAAATCAGCGTCATAGCCAAGAAGGTGCGCGAGGCCCTCGGTAAATTCGACCCTAAGCCGTTGCAGGAGCTTGCGGTGGCGCAGGCCAAGGCAGGTGCGCATTTTATCGATATTTCCATCGGTCCTGCCGAGGAGAACGGCCCCAAGCTCATGGATTGGGCCGTAAAGGTCCTGCAGGAAGCTGTGGAAAAGCCGCTCTGCCTCGACACCACGAACATCGCGGCCATGGAAGCGGGGCTCAAGGCGCACAATAATGCGTGGGGCGTGCCGATCATCAACTCCACGTCCAACGAACCGGAGCGGTTCCCCATGATGGAGCTTGCCGGAAAGTACAACGCGAAGATCATTGCGCTGACGCTGGGCAAGGGCAGCATCCCGGCGGACGCCGAGGACCGCTGCGGAATCGCGGCGGAGATCATGGCCCGCGCCATGGAAAACGGCGTGCCCATGGAGAACCTTTTCCTTGATCCGCTCATCCTCCAGCTCTGCACCATGCAGGACCAGGGGCTCCAGGCCATCAGGGCAGTCAAGATGTTCCAGCAATTGAACGATCCGCCGATGCAGACCGTGGTCGGGCTGTCGAATATTTCCAATGGCGCGCCGAAGACCGTCCGCCCGATCATCAACCGGAACTTTCTCACCATGCTGATTTACGAGGGTCTTACGGCCGCCATCATCGACCCGCTCGACAAGGACATGATGGATACGGTAAAAACCACGGAGATGATCATGGGCAAGAAGATGTACGCACACTCGTATTTGGATATGTAAATGATCCAGGATGCAGGATTCATGATTCAGGGTTAAGCCTTTATCGTGCATCCTGCATCATGCATCTGGGTCATGATTTATTGTTGTTCTGCAGGCTGAATTCTGTTACTATACAGGACATTTTTTGAGGAGGCTTTCATGGCACTGGTAATACCGAAAGAAACTTACTCTGGGAAGATTTTCAACGTACAGCTGGGGTCAGGCGCAAAGGCCGTGACTATCGGCGGGGCCAGCGCGCTCCCGTTTCTAGCGTTCGAAGGCACGTTCCCGAACAAGCCGGCCGTGGCGCTCGAGATCATGGACATTGCGCCGGATGACTGGCCCGAGACCCTGAAGAAGGCGCTCGGCAACGAGGCCGCCAATCCGGTCCAGTGGGCCAAGTTCTGCCAGAAGAACGGCGCCGACATGGTGGCGCTCAGGCTCATGGGCGCCCATCCCGACCAGAAGAACAAGAGTGCTGATGAGATGGCCAAGGTTGCGGCAGACGTCGCGGCGGCCATCGATATCCCCCTCGTAATCCTCGGATGCGGCCACGCGGAAAAGGATTCCCAGGTGCTCCAGGCCGCGGCCAACGCCACGCGCGGAAAAAATTGCGCTATCGGCAAGGCCGTGGAAGAGAACTACAAGACCGTGGCCGCGGCTGCCATGGCGAACGACCACAAGCTGATCGCCATGAGCCAGCTCGACGTGAACCTGGCAAAACAGCTCAATATCCTTTTGACCCAGATGGGTTTCGACAAGGAGAGGATCATCATGGACCCCATGTCGTCCGCGCTGGGGTACGGACTTGAATATACCTACAGCGTGATGGAGCGCATCCGCCTTGCCGCGCTCCTGCAGAACGATCCCATGATGCAGACCCCGATTCTCTGTGATATCGGCCTGAACGTCTGGAAGGTCAAGGAAACCATGGCGCCGGACGCGGAGGTGCCGGAGTGGGGCAGCCTGGAAGACCGCGCGCTTGCGTGGGAGGCCGTTTCCGCATCGGCAATGATCACGGCGGGCGCTGACATGCTGATCATGCGGCACCCGGGCGCCGCGGCAAAGGCAAAAGAAGTCATCGCGGAACTTATGTAAATCATAAACCCGGGAGGCGGGAGGCGGAAGGCGCGAGGTGAGAAGAACCGTTAGGCGGGAGGCGGAAGGCGAAAAGGGATGAAATTTATTTCCCCTCACGCCTCACGCTCTTACGACTTCCGGAGTCCATCCCCTCACCC
>JBGQDI010000198.1:0-4687 GCA_041495765.1 Nitrospirota bacterium | reverse complement strand
GGCCTCGTGCGAAGCTCTTCGGGCACGGGATAGAACTTAAGGATATAAGGGTGGTTCAGCTGGCTCCCGATCTCTTCCTCGCGCAGGAACCGCGAGTAAAACCCGGGATCGCTTTCATACTGCAGGAGCGGGACCTTCACCGCCACGTGCAGCTTGGTCGTGAGGTCCAGGGCCTTAAAGATGGTGGCCATACCGCTCCTGGAGATGGTCTCGAGGATCTGGAACCGGTTGTCCAGCACCTGTCCGGGCCGAACCTCGTATTTGGTGGTGGGGTCCGCTGTTTCCTGGTACATGGCCACGCCGCGGTAGAGCGCGACCTTTTCGACCTCGTTGATCTGCACGACCTGCACAGAGAGATTGTCGTCGGTGCCGCGCTGCTCCGCCAAAGCCACGAGCTGACGGCAGGCCTGTGCCGGGGAGAGGCGCGACACGATCTCGGCGATCTCGCTGTCGGCGACATGCGCATACAACCCATCGGAGCAGAGCACGACCTTGTCTCCCTTGAACACCGTGGCGGTCTCCACATCGACACGGATCATCGGCTCCTGCCCCACACTTCTGGTCAGCACGGAACGTTTGTCGCTGGTCTTGGCCTCCTGTTCCGAGATGAGCCCGAACTTCTGCTGCATGCCGATGTAGGTATGATCCGTGGAGAGCTGCTTGATCGTGGCCTTGCGCACCAGGTAGACGCGCGAATCACCCACATTGCCCACGGTGATCTCGTTGTTCCGCAGTACTACGACATTCAGGGTCGTGGCCATGCGGGCCTTGCCGTGGTTCTCCATGCCCTTGTCGTAGACCGCGAGGTTCGCCGCATTGAACATCTGCGTGATGAGCTGCTGGGGCGACTGCTCCCCCGGAGCCTCCTGGAAGGTCTTGAGCGCTGTTTCCACCGCAAGCCGGCTCGCCACTTCCCCCCGTTCCATGCCGCCGACGCCGTCGGCCAGTACAACGACGGCCCCGCGGCTGCGCTTTTCTTCGCGCGTCTGGGGCTGCCAGGAGCCGACGAAGTCCTCGTTGTTCTCGCGGGCCGGTCCGGGTGATGAAAGTTCAGCGTAGATTAGTTCCATAGTTTAATCGTAACTGCTCAGGTCAAGATATCATCCGCAGATTGCGCAGATTTCGCAGAAAAAAAACGAAACCGACTTATTAATCGTCTCAAAATAGAAACGACATAATCTGGAATACACCTCCCCAACCCCTCCTTATCAAGGAGGGGCTACGACACACTCCCTCCCCTTGCCAAGGGGAGGTTAGGTGGGGTGGTTCGCAGGTTATTGTTGTTCATTAATGTCTATACTATTTATCAGACCGTCAATATGTATTAAAACTGCGTCATCTGCGCAATCTGCGGATTAAGAGTTTTTCTTTTGCATAACCGATACTACGGTCACTTTAACATTTTTTTTGCGAAATAGAAAGTAACGGTCAAAAAAAGGACGGCCATTCATGCGAATGACCGTCCTGTTCTGGCTTGTCAAGATGCACCGGCTATGCGTTCACCGGCTTGCTGCTGAGGAACACTTCCTTGCCCTTGGCCTTGCTGCTCTTGAGGAAGTAGATGGCGCCGTAGATTCCCCAGATGGCTACCACGCCGAGGGCGATGTATGGTTCCTTCCAGCTCATACCGCTGACCATGAACGGCCCGATGAGGTAGAAGAGCATGCAGGCCAGGTTCGCGACCAGCCCGAACATCGGGATGACCATGTGCTTGAACCCGTTGAAGCTCTTGTGCTCCTTGAAGGCAACCATGGCGATCCAGCAGGTGATCATATAGAGCAGGAACGTGCCGAAGTTGCTGATCAGGGTCATGATGACGAGTGTGTTCGGCATTGCCGCGTAGGTTGCCGGCGAGAAAATGCCGAAGCTGTACCAGACATTGTGCTTGTCCAGCGCCGCCGGCGTCGTGCCGCCGAGATAGACCGACACGGTGATGATGCCGATGAACGCCGAGATGATCGCCAGCGCCCAGATCGCCCGATGGGGAGACGCGGTCTTGCCGTGCAGCATGCCGAAGTGAGAAGGAACTTCCTCATCCCTGCCCATAGCATAGGTTACACGTGCGCCGGTGGAAAGGCAGGAAAGGGTTGTCCCGATCAATGCCAGGAACACCGTCGAAGCCTGGACCAGCATGAAGGCTTTGCCTGCGGTGTAGGAACCGAAGAGCCAGGTGCCTGCGATGACCATCATGTCGCCGACCGGTGCGCCGGAAGCTGCGGCGTTCGTCACACCATAGCCGTTGTTCAGCATGTATCCTGCCGCAAAGTACTCGATCAGGTAGCAGATGGCACCCTGGATCACGAGGGACAGGAGCACTGCCCGCGGGATGTCCTTCTTCGGGTGCTTCGCCTCGTCTCCCATGGCGGTGACGGACTCGAAACCGACCAGGATCAGGATCGCGATGCAGGCCTGGATGAACATGAAGCTGAAGCCGTGGGGCGCGACGACCGACTTTGCGTCCTTGTGATAATTGAACGTCTCGATGCCTTTATCGTCCTTGGTCACGGCGCCTTCGGTATAGTCGATGGCAAAGGGCGCTGCAAGCTTCGGATCGGTCACTGCCTTGCCGTCCTTGTCGGCCCCGATGGGCGTGCCGGTCTTCTCGTCCGCCGCATCCTGCATCTGATAAACGGGTTTGCCGTCCTTGTCCATGGTCGGCTTGCCTGCCGCATCCATGACCGGGACCGGAGCGCCCTTTTCGTCCTTAACCTCGGTCTGGGCGACCTGGTAGTTCACGGCCACGCCGCTCGAAAGATGGTATGCCTGCGAGCCCTGCGGGTGCTGGACCCGGTAGCCGATGGCGATCACGGAGAAGACGAGGAGCGCCGAGATCTGGATGATGTTGATCGCCACGTTCACTGCCGTCGTGCCCGTCACGCCGCGGTAGGCGATGTAGGCCACGCCGAGCGCAAACACGACGCAGAAGAGGAACATGAACAGCGGGCTGTTATAGATGCCGCTGAAGGTGTCCGGGAAGAACTGGTTCAACAGATACCCGGAGATGAGCGCGGTCACGCCGACCATGACGCCGGGATAGACCCAGTAGTACAGATGGCTCGCCCAGCCGGTCACGAACTTGGCGATGCGGGCGAACTTGTAGGCGTGGGTCTTCGAAAGGAACGCCTGCTCCGCATAGAGGTACGAAGAGCCGGGTCCCGGGTAGAGCTTGGACAGTTCGGCGTAGCTCACCGCCGTTGCGAGGCAGAGTACGAGGGCCAGGATGATCCCTGCCCACATAGCGCTGCCCGCCATGGGCGCGCCGTAAAGCGATTGCATCTGAAAGGTCAGCCACAGGAACGCTCCCGGTGCGATCAGCGCCATTGCGTTCATGGTAAGGCCGGTTAACCCTAAGGTCCCTCTGGTTACTGGTTGTTCGTTTGCCATAATAATCTCCTTGCTTATCGTCCCTGATCAGCCAGGGACGGCGTTAAGGATTACGTCGCTACCATCTATACATCATGCCGAGCGCGATCGTATCCTGAGACTTCTTCGTGCCGTTGTCGAAAGACTGCTTGTCTGATGAATCATGCCGGTATTCAGGCCGGACAATCAATCCGCCGTTCAGCCGGATCTCCGGGGTCACGGTCACTTCCGTCAGTTTCTGCGGCGTGCCGATGGTAACCCGCGTTCCATCCTTGTCGTCAAACGATTCGCCCCTGACCGCAACGCTGTAGGTGTCGTTGATATCGTACTTCACGATACCCGATACTCCCGTCCACTTTGCGGTGCCGCCGGAAAGGCCCAGGTGGTCTTCCTGACCGGCATCATAGTTCAGGATGAAAGACAGGGACTTTATGGGTTTGATCGTGGCAACCAGGTCGAGGAGCGACCGATTGTCGTGGTTATTGTTGGACTGCTCGGGTCCCTTCATATAATTGATATATGCCGAGAACGGGTCGCCCGCCGAAATATTGATGCTTGTGCCGAAACACTTGCCGGTATTGTTGTCTGTTGCATTGTCCCAGCCGTTTACAATGTGGAAGCTCGCGTTGATATTATCGTTGAACACATAGCTTGCCTTCGCGCCGGTGTGCGTAAAGGGTATGGCATAGTTGAACAGGAACGACCGGGAATAGTTCGGATTGTCGATCGCCTCGATCACCTCTGCGCCGAAAAACGTCACCATCTTCCCGATATCGAACCTCAGACCGCTTCCCAGAGGGGCGGTGTAGCTCAGGTACGCTTCAGTAATATCTATTGAATCGGGGTTCGAGGTCGCTGTGGCATCTCCCAGGCCGGCGGCATGGATGAACTTTGCTATTTCACCGGCTGACAGTTTCACCTTGTAACCCACTGCCGTTGTCGAGGTATCTTTAGAAAACACGAACTGAGCCAGATCCAGGCCGAAACTGTTGGCCTTGTGATCGAAGGTGCGAAGATTATTTTCCGATCCCGGACCGCCGGGGACATTGCTGAGACTGCTTGCGTTTCCATTGTACGTATACCCTGTCTGTACATAGATGCTCATACCGAGCGCTTTCTTCACATCATCGGGATTGAGACCCGCGGGCTTCGCCTCCTCGGCGAATGCGGCCGACGCCAGTATTGTGCTGGCGCAGAATATTGCCAGCCCGAGCTTTAAACCGATAACGACTCCTATCTTTTTCATTTTCATGATACCCTCCTTATTCCCCTTTTTATTTTCCGCCTTGCCAGAAGGCGGAGATCCTTATGAAAGCCTCCGGAG
>JBGQDI010000197.1:0-4717 GCA_041495765.1 Nitrospirota bacterium | reverse complement strand
GGCGAGTAGCCGTTCTTGTCCGCGGCCTGTGCCGGGACAACGAACCAGGCTGCGAGCAGCACGGTCATACTGATATAGGTAAGCGCTTTTCTCATGGTGAATCTCCTTGTCCTTGGATTGATGGAATGCGTCATTACTTCGCGTGGCACCCGTCGCAGTAGGGCGGGGTCTTGGTCTTTCCGCAGGTGCAGAGCCAGACCTTCTTTGTTTCCTTCACCTCGAACTGCACCGGGTTTTTGCCTGAGCCCTTGTGCGATCCGTCGCAGAAGGGCATGGTCTTGCTCAGCCCGCAGCTGCACCAGTAATACGTTCCTGCTCCCAGTTCTTTCTCAATAGGCTGTTTTCCGCTCATGGTAGATCTCCTTTTCGGTTGTTTTGGATCAAGTGGTCGGACGGTCCGCCGCGGCCGTTCGGCATCGCGCCCTTCTTTCCCGCTTGATTCCTTTTTGCTGTTGGGTTATATTATGGTAGCAGCGATCGAAAAGCAAGTAGGCACTATTTTGTATGGTACTTACCATTTAGTTAGTATGGTCAGGGTGCGGAGGCAACGAGGAGGGCGGTCATGGAACAGGAACAGGCGAACTGTCCGGCGGAGATAGCGATATCCCTGCTCGGGAGCAAATGGAAGTTGTTGATCCTGCGGGAGCTTTTCAAAGGCATGCGGCGCTTCGGCGAACTGGCCAGGAGTGTGCCGGGGATCAGCCAGAAGATGCTGACCCAACAGCTCCGGCAGATGGAGGTGGACGGTCTGGTGAGCAGGAAGATCTATCCCGAGGTCCCGCCCCGGGTCGAATATTCGCTGACCGCGATCGGCACGAGCCTCAAGCCGGTCCTGGATGCGATGCACAAATGGGGCTCCAAGTACATGATGCAGGGCGGCAAGGCGGAAGCCTGCAAGGTGAAAGGCTCTGCCGCCTGAGGGGAAACCCTGGGTCTTTCCTCTTAACAATGCGCAAAAAAAGGCCGGAGAGAATGAACTCTTCGGCCCTTTGCATTTCTTTCAGTATGTCCGGGATCGAGGCTGCTGCTTTCCCCCTACATGGCCATCGGAAAAGGAGTGTAGCCGGCCAGGAGCAGCTCGCCGAGGTAGGAACTTCCTTTCATCTCCGCGCCTTCGATCAGGTCTTCCTTCAGAACGTTATGCAGCGGCATGAAGGCGTGGCAGACGTAGAACTTCACGTTGAACTCGGGCATCATGTCCAGCAGATCGCCGACATTGACCGTATTACCTTCCAGTTCCATGGTCATGGAGCTCCCCACGCCCTTTTTCGCAAGTTCGACGCCTTCCCCGACCAGGAACACCGCGATCTCTACATCGTCTTCGAATGCCTTCATATTGGATATGATCTTCAGCATGACGATGACTTCCTTCGGGTTTGACTTTGCATGGGACAGGACGAACAGAAATTTCTTCGATTCCATGTTACTCCTCCTTATTGGCCAAGGGCCATTGATCTCAGATTTCGCATATATTACAATATGCGCAACAATATGACAAGAGTTTGTTTTCCCTTTTTTTGAGGGCAGGTTTGCTGTTTGCCTGCTCTCTTTGACCTTTCTTCTTTTTCCGGGAACCTATGGGGTCTCCAAAGGTGCCTTCCTATGATCATCACGTCATCTCCTCTCAAGATCTCCTGTGTTTGACTTTAACCATCCCGCGCGATATATTTATGGTACCTTGCCTCATATCCGAACGGGGAGGTCACATGGACAGCAAGACCTGCAAGTTGCTGGCGCAGTATAATCAGGTTGCAAATCAGAAAATGAACAACATCGTTCGCAATTTAAGCGAAGCGCAGTGGAACCAGGAGTTTACCGGATACTTCAGGACGATCCCGCAATTGTGCAGTCATATTTACATCAGTGATCACAACTGGCTGAAGAGATTCGGTCAATTCCGGGTCTTTCAATTTTTACAAGGTCCCCTTTTTGACCGGACCCTGATCTACGGTTCTCAGCCTTTTGATGATACTGCCGACTATATCTCAAAAAGGGAAGAACTGGACAAAAAACTTATCCTGCTCATGGACGAGCTTACGGAAAGTGACCTGGCAACTACAATATCATTTAAAAGTATGAAAGCGGAAACGGTCACTAAAAATGTGGGCGGAGCTATTCTGCACCTGTTTAATCATCAAACCCATCATCGGGGCATGATCTCCCTTTATCTGGACATGATGCAGATCGATAATGACTTCAGCAGCCTGTTGCCGCTGGTTTAAGAGAGCGCCAGCGCTCAGGGCTTCACGCTGACAGCCTCTTAAGACCGGAGGACCGGGAACCCGATCTCCTTCCTCTTGCCGATGGACCGGGGGGACAGGGTGACGTTGCACCCGTTGCGGAGCATCTGAATGGCCAATGCCGGAGAGAAGAACCTCTCCGGCATTTTTTTCTTTGATTGTGATTTCCCCGATAGTATAGTACCCTCAAGACATAAAAAGACGCTTTTGCCTATTAGGTATGCTCACTGGTCCTGTTTTGGGTCAGCATCCGTACATCGTTCCGCTACTACTCATCCGGAGGTAAAATGAAACCGTTCCTATCACTGATTCTCCTTTGTTTCTGCATCACCTCAACCGCCCTCGCCGAACCGATGCCGGAATCCGATATCCCCTACCGATATCTATATCGGGACGTCAAATATGACGTCAACGCCGACGGGTCCTTCGTCGAAACGACGAAATGGAGCCGAACGGTCCTGAAGGAGAACTCCCTGGAGCGGCTGAAGAATGCTTCCGTCACCTTCAGTACGTCGGTCGCGAAAGGGGAGATCCTGGAGGCCTATACCGTTAAGAAGTCCGGACAGCGGGTCGACGCGCCCAGGGACAGCTACCAGGTCACTATCAGTGACGGGTATAAAAAAGCCTCTCCGTTGTACTCCGATGAAACCACGATCAGCGTCGTCTTTCCTGACCTTGCCGTTGGAGATACCGTGGTCTTTGGAGCACGGGTCACCAATTCCGAAGGCATATTCCCCGATCAATTCTCGATCTCGAACGGTTTTTCCCGGTTCAGCGCGCTTGACAATGCCTCCGTCGAGATCACTGCTCCTGCAACAATGAACCTGAGGACGCGGTCCTATTTTCTGGATGAGCAGAAACCGGTCGTGAGGGACGGGAAGCAGGTCCTGCGGTGGACTTACCAGAACGCGAAGCCGGAGAAGTGGACGCCTGCCGACAACGGCATTTATGCCATCGGTGAGTGGCCGACCCTGTATGTATCGACGTTCAGGAACTACAAGGAGATCGTGGACGCGTACGGCAAGCGAGCGACCCCAAAGGCGGCAGTGACCGAGCGGGTGAAGAAACTGGCAACGGAGATCGTTGCCGACAAGAAGACGCCTGAGCTGCAGGCCCGCGCTCTCTATGATTGGGTCGCGAAGAACATCGCTTACGGCGGGAACGACATCGGGATCGGCACGGTGGTGCCCCGCGATCTGACGGTCGTGCTCGACAACAGGACGGGCGACTGCAAGGACCATGCGACGCTGCTGCAGGCGCTCCTTGCGTCCCGGAACATCGAAAGCGAACAGGCCCTCATCAATGCGGGCGGGATCTACCAGATACCGGACGTGCCGGTCGTCTCATCCGTGAACCATGTGATAACCTACGTCCCCGCAATGGATCTCTTCCTTGACGCGACCTCTTCCGATACACCTTTCGGCATGCTCCCGATGGGCCTCGGCGAGAAACCCGTTCTGCTCGTGACGCACTATCGCGAGAAAACGAAAACTCCTTCTACGGCCCTCTACGGCCATGAGCAGACGATGCGGACCCATATCACGATAAAGTCCGACGGCACTGCCACCGGGGAGACCGAGGTGAGCCTCAAGGGCCTTCCCGCGATCGCGGCCAGGGCGGCAATGCGCAGGATTCCCGCGGGACAGGAAGATTTCCTGGTTGAGAAACTGTTGGAAGCGCAGGGCATGCATGGGAAAGGCGCGCTCAAGAAGGACGATCCGGAACCTTTGCTCGATACCTACAAGCTCAGCATGTCGTTCGATCTGAAGGATTACGCCACCGTCGGGTCCGCCTCGGGACTGCTGGTGAAACCGGTGGTCAGGAGCTTCCTTCCCGTTGAAGGGTTTCTGGCGTCCGCCTATGAGCCGGAATCGAAAAGATCGCAGTCCTGCAGCGGCGGGAAAAGCGTGGAGGAGTATGTGCTGGAGTTCCCGGATACCCTGAAGATCGTGGCTATCCCCAAGGATTACGAGCAGTCGGGCGCTCTTCTCGATTACCGGGCGACCTACCGACAATCAAAGAACACCGTGACGGTGCGACGCGAATTGAAGGACAAGACATCGACCAACGTTTGCACACCGCAGTTTGTGGCGGAGTACAAAAAAGCGATCCTGAGCATTGCGCGTGACCTTAAAGCGCAGGTCCTGGTCAGCGACTGATCCAGCAAGGTCAACTGCTGTCGATGAGTTGCTGAGGGACGTTGTCGGACGCGTTGCGTTGGAGCCTGAATGGTCAAGGCCGGAGAGAAAAACTCTCCGGCTTTTTTTGTTCCCGGCGCCGGCATAACCCTGACTCTTCTCTCCATTTAAATGCATTCCCTCCTCTATTCCAGCAGGCACGCAATATGCAACTATAATGACAGATAGAAACTGGACATTGATTTAGATAGCGCCAATACTACCTTTTCCGTGAGTTTGCAGTTGTTGCTCTGTGTAAAAAATGCTTCATGGTGGTGATTCTGCCACACCACGAGGCGC
>JBGQDI010000196.1:0-4718 GCA_041495765.1 Nitrospirota bacterium | reverse complement strand
TCACTGCGCCCGTGCTGTAGGAATTGATGATGGTGCTGGAAAAGTTATATCCCACCAGCCCGCCGAACTCGCCAGCGCCTACTGCCCCGGGGCTTACACTGCCTGTGTTGTAGGAATCGGCGATGGTGCTTCCGTTGCTGTTCATTCCCACCAACCCGCCTACCGCATTATTTCCGATCACTGCGCCCGTGCTGTAGGAATTGATGATGGTGCTGGAAAAGTTATATCCCACCAGCCCGCCGAAGTTGCCTGCGCCGCCCGCGCCGCAGGTGATGCCTCGCGTGCTGTAGGAATTGGTGACGGTGCTTCCGTTGCTGCTCATTCCCACCAGCCCGCCGACGCTGCCATCGCCAGTCAAGCCGCCGGTACTGTAGGAATTGGCGATGGCGCCGGAAAAGCTATATCCCACCAGCCCGCCGACCATGTTGTTACTGCCAGTGCCGATCACACTGCCCGTGCAGTAGGAATTAATGATGGTGCTGCTGGTGCTGAATCCCACAATCCCGCCAACACTGTTGCTATTGCCAGGGCCGGTCACACTGCCGCCCACGAGCCCGACATTGCGAATGTCGCTGCCGCTGGCAACTCCAAATAGGCCGACGTACCCAGCAGAAGAGCTCGGTTTGTTGATGATCAGTCCTGTAATGGTGTGGTTGAGTCCGTCAAACGTACCGGTAAAAGAATCCACAGGCGCAAAACCCGCACCCGCGTTCCACGTGGCTGTTGCAGCGGCATCAATGTTGCTGCCCAGGGCGTATCTGCCGCTCCCCATGCCCTGCAGAGTATTCACATCGTTGATGACGGTGTATGCGTACCCGGCGATGGTGAGGCTTGGCGTTGCGCCGGAAAGCGTGATGACCGCGCCGTTTTGCAGCGAGTAGCTGCCACCTGCGCCGGCATTGCTTGGCGTGAGCGTAAGCCTTGCCGCATTGCCGGTGGCAGTGATGTTGGCGTTGATAGTGACATTGCGATACGCGGAGCAGGTCAAGGTGCTGGAAAGCGCGCTCCAGGTAACAGCATCATTTACCGTAATATCGCCGTTCTCTGTTCCGCTGCCGGAAGTGGTAAGAACCACGGATGTACCTGCATTGAGTCGAGACTCGATCTCGGCCGCTGCCACGTTCGAACCGGTTGCGCTCGGGACCCATATGTCCGGCGCTCCCCCGGACCAGGAACCGTTCGCGCTGGTCGCACTGCTGATGGTAACGTTGTAGTCGGCAAAGGCCTGGCCCGCTGTTATTGCCATTGCGATGACCGTGATGAGCAGCGGGATGCAGAAAAATGATCGGGAGGATCTGACGTTGATCATTGAGGGCTCCTTTAGGGATAGGACGCGTGAACGACTGATAGCGATAGTTAGGCTTTTTTTAGGGCTAATTGCTAAGAATACGCCGCCGGAATGCACGGCATCGGGTAAAGAAAAGATGTTCGAAAAAGAATTACGACTGTTCAAGTTGAGGGATACGGGCTTATTGTATACCATGGTGTTGAGATGGGTCAACAAAAAAATAAGCTAAAAACAGATTTTTTTGCATGGAACCGCCCTTCGGCGCCCGGGACTCCGGGACTGTTCAAGAGAACAAAAAGGGGTAAGGAATTCTATCTCTCCTTACCCCCTGATCTTCATTCCGAAATCCGCATTCCGAAATCCGAAATCGTTATTCCCACTCGATCGTGCTCGGCGGCTTGGACGAGATGTCGAAGACCACGCGGTTCACACCCTTCACCTCATTGATGATACGGTTGGACATGATGCCCAAAAGGTCGTAGGGGATCTTTGCCCAGTCGGCGGTCATGCCGTCCTGGCTCGTGACCGCACGGATGGCGACCACGTTCTCGTAGGTCCGCTCGTCGCCCATGACGCCCACGGTCTTGATCGGGAGCAGCACGGCAAAGGACTGCCAGATCTCCTTATAGAGACCGGCCTTCTTGATCTCCTCGATCACGATGGCGTCGGCCTCGCGCAGGAGAGCGGTCCTTGCCTCGGTCACCTCGCCGAGGATACGGATGGCCAGGCCCGGGCCCGGGAAGGGTTGGCGGTCGATGATATCATCGGGCATCTTCATCTCGCGGCCGATGGCGCGCACTTCATCCTTGAACAGTTCCCGCAGCGGCTCCACCAGTTTCAGTTTCATCTTTTCCGGCAGGCCGCCCACGTTGTGGTGCGACTTGATGATGGCCGACGGGCCTTTGAAGGAAACGCTCTCGATCACGTCGGGATAGAGCGTGCCCTGCACTAAAAATCCGGCGCCGCCCACGGCATGGGCTTCGCGCTCGAAGACCTCGATGAAGGTGTTGCCGATGATCTTGCGCTTCTTCTCGGGGTCCTCGACGCCTTTCAGCTTGGTGAGGAATTCCGCCGAAGCATCGACATATTTGAGGTTCAACCCCATGTCCTTGAACGTATGCTGCACCTTCTCGGCCTCGTCCTTCCGAAGCACGCCGTTGTTCACGAAGATGCAGGTGAGCTGTTTGCCGATGGCCTTGTGCACCAGCACGGCCGCCACGGAGGAATCAACGCCGCCTGACAGGCCGCAGACCGCCTGGTCCTTGCCCACAGCCTTGCGGATCTCGCCCACGGAATAGTCCACAAAGGATGCCATGGTCCAGGTGGGTTCGCATTTACAGATGCCGTACACGAAGTTCCTGAGGATCTGGACGCCCTGCGGCGTATGTACTACTTCGGGATGGAACTGGACACCGTAGAATTTCCGTTTCTCATCGGCCATGGCGGCCGTGGGAGAGTTGTCGGTGTGCGCAATGGCAGCGAAACCTTCGGGCATTTTCTCGATGCGGTCTCCGTGGCTCATCCAGACCGTGGCCTTGCCGCCGGCTCCGATAGCGGCAAACAATCCCTCGTTCTTATGGATGTTGAGCTCCGCCCTGCCGAACTCGCGTTTGGCGGACTTGGCAACCTGTCCACCGAGCACATGCGTCAAGAGCTGCATGCCGTAGCAGATGCCGAGCACCGGGATGCCGAGATCGAGGTGGGCGCGGTCGACGAGCGGCGAACCTGCATCGTAGACGCTCGAAGGGCCGCCGGACAGGATAAGCCCCTTCGGCTTGAAGGCCTTGACCTTGTCGAGCCCTGCGTTATAGGGAAATATCTCGCAATAGACCTTGGCCTCGCGCACCCGGCGGGCGATGAGTTGGGTGTACTGGGAGCCGAAGTCGAGGATAAGTATTCGTTCGCTATGGATATCGGACAAGGGAAGCTCCTTTCAAATGCTGAAGTGGTGCCATATTACCTCATGTTGCAAAGACCTGTCAATCTGAACCTGTGCGGAAAAAACTCGCCTTGACAAGCCTCGACAGCTCCGTCTATTATAGATTTATGCCTGAAACGCTCTACCAAGAACTGCGGGAACTGGCGCACCAGCTGGCGCAGGCACAGCCTCGCCCCTCGTTCTACCGTGAGCACGCGTCGTTGGTGCGCCGGGCCGAGGAGTCGCTGGCAGGACACGAGTTCATTCTGCGCTGCCGAACCTATCTGGACGAATCGCTGCTGGAGTGCGCCCACGGATTGTGCCACTGCGAGGCGGTGGCCCGCGATGCGGGAACGATCGTCCTCATCGAGGCCGGGCGATCGAACATGCCTGCGGCAGAACGGGAGCGGCTTTTTACCGTTTCCATCATCGCCGGACTTTTGCATGACATCAAGCGCAAGGAACTGGACCATGCAGTGCGTGGAAGCATTGAGGCCGAAAAGATCCTGTCCAAGCTCGGCATGGAGCTGTGCGACCGCCAGTATATTGCCGACGCCATCAGGAACCATGAGGCATTTCAGGAGACCTTTGAACGGGATGATGCAGCGGGTCAACTGGTGAGCGACGCGCTCTATGACGCAGACAAGTTCAGGTGGGGTCCCGAGAACTTCACGTCCACGCTCTGGCTCATGGTCGAGGCGAGGAACATGCCTCCGGAATCACTGCATCGTACCTTTAAGGAAAAGATGAAGGGTATCGAGAAGATCAAGGAAACCTTCCGGACGCCGACGGGCAAGCGCTTCGGCCCGGAGTTCATTGACCAGGGCATCGCCATCGGGAACGCCATCTATGAGAAAATGAGCGAATTGCTGCAGCGAAGCAGGTAGCAGTGTACTTCCTGCCCACAACACGATAAGTCGGAAAACTATTTAGCCACAAAAGGCACAAAGAGCACAAAAGAAGCTAAAACCAGACGCGCTTATTTGACTATTTCAAGTTCTTCTTTGTGTCTTATGTGCTTTCTGTGGCAAAAATTTTACGAAGCGTTTGATCCGTACCTAATCAATATCCCCGATCTGGCCTTTCGGCTGGTTGCCGTACACTTTGCGCAGCACCGCGTCGGACCGGTCCTTTCGCGCCTCCGAGACCCCTTCCCGGATCTTCAGCGTTTCCTCGGCGAACATCGCCGACCGCAGCCATTCATAGCCGAGCTTCAGCAGTTCTGCGTCGTCGGTCCGCACCTTCTCGATCCGTTCCTCCGGTATATCGTAGGTCTCGAGGAACGTGCTGCCGAACACGAACTCGCGGAAGTAATCGGTGTTGGTGGTGACCATGAAGAACATCCGGTTCTTGATCTCCGGGAACCCCTTTTCCCCAAACGATTTCTTCTTGAGCAGGAGTTCCATCCATCCTCTGTTCACATCATCGTACTGGTCCGCGCTCTGGTCCTTACGCCATTCAGCTATGTTCCATTCCTTGTCCTCGTCGAACCCCTTGCAGTGGTCTTCCTTG
>JBGQDI010000195.1:0-4744 GCA_041495765.1 Nitrospirota bacterium | reverse complement strand
GGGGACGGGAACATCGTGAGCATCCTCTACGACGGGCAGAACGGCTGGCCCTACAAGAGCATCGGCAAGTATCTCATCGACACCGGCGCCATGACCAGGGAGGGGATGTCCATGCAGGCCATGCGCGAGTATCTGCGGGACCATCCCGATGAGCTGTCGGGCATCCTGGGCCAGAACCCGAGCTACGTTTTCTTCCGCATGGACACGGGCCCCTCGCTCGGCAATATCGGTGTGCCGCTCACACCGGGCCGCTCCATCGCCACGGACAGCCGGCTTTTCCCCAAGGGCGCTCTAGCGATCATTACGTCGACGAAGCCCGAGGTCGAGAATGGCGCGATCAAACGATGGGTCCCCTTTACCCGGTTCGTCGTGAACCAGGACACCGGCGGCGCCATCAGGGGGCCGGGCAGGGTCGATCTCTTCTGGGGTCAGGGCGAGGAGGCCGAGCTCGGCGCAGGGCACATGCAGCAGGAAGGGGAGCTGTATTTTCTGGTGAAGAAAAAAGGGCAATAATGCCCGAAGAGTTTTTGTCTGTAATCAAGCCGCAGGCACCGGCCTCCTGTATCATGGATCAGGCATCCGGTGTCCTGTCCCGATCTTATAACTATCCCCGAAACATACCCCATCGAAATCGTTGACCTTCCGGGAACTCTGAACGTTGAACCGCGTTCAAGTGAGTTTCATCCGGCCGGGCGCTTGCGCCCCCAAGGCGATTGCTCCAGCCAGACCATGAGTTCTTCCAGGGGCATCGCCTTGCCGTGCAGGTATCCTTGGGACACATCGCAGCCTCGTTCACGGAGCATTTCATATATGCGATCGGTCTCGACGCCTTCCGCGGTGACCTTGTAGCCCAGGTTGTGCCCCAGCTCGATGATGGAGCGTACGATCATCGCGTCGTTCTCATTCACATCCATCTTCTGTACGAAGGACTTGTCGATCTTGATCTCATCAATGGGAAGGTTCTTGAGATAGGCGAGGGAAGAATACCCCGTGCCGAAATCGTCGATGACCATCTGCACTCCCAGGGAGTCAAGGCGGGTGATGACTTCCAGGGTGCGCTGCCGATCGATCATGATCGCGCTTTCCGTTATTTCGAGCGAGATCTGGAGCGGGGAAAGCTGGAATTCGTCGATGAACGACGCGATGGCGTCCGGCAGCTGATGGTCCGGCAGCACCCGTGCGGAAAGGTTGATCGCCACGTTCAGATGGATCCCCTGCTCGAACAGTTGCGCGCAGTGCCTGATCGCCGTCTTGAGCGCCCAGAAGGTCACGGGCTTGATCAGTCCCGTTCCTTCCGACAGGGGGATAAAATCGTCCGGAGGAATGAAGCCGTGCTGCGGATGGCGCCAGCGGATGAGCGCCTCCACACCGATGATGCGGCGTGACGCGAAATGGATCTTGGGCTGGTAATGCAGGACCAGCTCGTCGTTGTCGATCGCGTGCCGCAGCTCCGACAGCAGGGTCAGGTGATGGATGCTGTGGCGGTCCTGGTCGGGCGAATACACGGCGAACCCGTGCGCGGTGGATCGCGCAAGGTGCAGGGCCACCTCCGCGCGCCGCTGCAGCGTGTTGGCATCGTCCCCATGGACGGGATAGGTCACGATCCCGAAACGCGCTTCGATCTGGATCGGGGCGCCTTCGACCCAGATCGGCGCTTCGAGCCGGGTAGCGATGTCATTGACGATCCGAAGCGCGCCGTTGTCATCCTCGCCGGGGACCATCAGGGCGAAGACATCGCCCCCCATGCGCGCCACAATGGCCGAGGGCGGCATGCTGTCTCGCAGCAAGACGCTGATTTTCAGCAGAACGGCATTTCCTGTTTCATGACCAAGCGTTGCGATCACGCTGATGAAGCGGTTGATGTTCAACAGGATAAGCGCGAGGGGCCGGTTCTCCTCACGCGCCTTGGAGATCGCTTCCTGAAGCTTTTGGTCCAGGAACGACCGGTTGGGCAGGTCGGTCAGCGCGTCGTAAAATGCCTGGTGTCCGATCCGCTCCTCGCGCTCGGCGATCGCCGTCTGCATGTGGTTGAACGCGGATGTCAGGGAGCCGATCTCGTCCTGCCTCAGCACGGGCAGTGTCCGTGTGTAGTCTCCCTGCTCGATAATGCGGGCGCCCTCCACGAGCACCCGGACGGGTTTCGTAACAAACGAGGATACTACGACGCCGAGGATCAGGGTGACCGCCACGCCACCGATGAACAGGAGGACCAGGATCCTTCGAATCCGGTAGTAGGGCTTCAGGGCGGCGGCCATCGAGCGCTGCATCAATACTTTGATCTGGGCGCCGTCCTTCGTCGAGAGGTCGTGCGACATTCCCAGGTACTGCTCGTCGTTCAGGACGAAGGTCATGGTTCCGTCGGGTTCGCGGCCTGAGGACCGGAGCGCTGCGGATATCTGGTCCCGAAGCTCGCCACTCAGGCTCGATGCCGCGATGGCAGGGGCCTGCCCGGGACGGTCGGCGGTGAAGGTGACGTCCAGGGCGGTCAGCATCTTGAGTTCGCGGGCCAGGGTGTCATCGATCTTGAAGCCGAACACAATCCAGGCGACGGGAAGCGGTGCGCGCAGCGGGACTGCCGTGAGGTGATAGAGTTTGTCGTCGAGATATGCCGTCGTCGACGCAACGTCCGTCTTTCCCGCGTCAGTGAAGAAGTTGGGAAGCGGGAACGCCGTCGGACGCGCGCCGGGATGCGCAGTGTCCTCGATGACCATGCCTTTGAGAGAGACAAGGAGCATCACGTCCGCCTGGATGCGCGTGGCCTGGTTCTTCATGGCGGAAAGCAGCGTGGGCCGGTGCCTGCTTGCAAAGACGGTCTTGAACGAGTAATCCCTCGACAGGACCTCTGCGGCCGTGGACAGGTTCTCGGCGCGGGATTTCAGTTTCAGGTCTATGACCCCGAGCCCCCCGGCCAGGTCATTGTAGATCCCTGTCCGAACCTCCCGTGTACTGATGGTGTAGACGGAGTAGAAGGTGAGGATTTGGACCAGGGTGAATAGGCCGAGAAAGGAGACAATGATCGTGCTGCGCAAGGTTTTGAATCGGAGCGGTTCTCCGTTGGCGAACCGGCTGTGAAAGAAGCTGGTGGTCCGGTCAATCAGGATTTTGAATAGGGGCATCGCTCTGTTGGTGAACAGAGCGCGAAGGCGGTCGAAGGTCCTGCTATGCAGGGTTTTCAATCTGAGCATTGCTTCGGTTACCTTTGCACTGCCGGCGATTTATGGGGTGATGATTCATGACCGGCCGTGCCCTGCAGGGAAACAACGAAGTCGACGCCTACCCTGCCATCGGGGGAGGGGGAAACGCGCTTGGTGATCTCCTCGGAGGAGGTTGTCATTGATGGATGCCAGAGTCTGATGTCGACCGCGCGGAACGGGAGGCCGGCCAGTTCAGCGGTCCCTTCTGCGCCGGTGAGTGAGAAATGCTTGTATTCCATGGCGTACAAGTATCCAACCATGCGGTCATGGATGGCGCATCCCAGCACAACGATCCCCGCTTTATTGAGTCTGACCGGCGCCGAGGACGCGCCCTTGTTCAAGAGGATGTCGATCGCTTTCGCCTCGGAAATGGAGTAAATGTGATGCAGCACTTTGTCGCGGTTCGTGAACCGTATCGAGGTCCCCAACGGCGCCGGCAGCACGAACGGATGGAACGCACTCTTCGCTATAACTACGACGGCTTTCTGACGCGTCGGCGCCGTGTGCTCCTTGGGCTCCTTGTGCACCCAGTATACTAAGGCATCCTTCAATGGGTTTCCCCGCTCATCCCTTACGGTGACCAGCAAAGTCATGCTGGTTCGTACCGGTCCCTCTTTTGCGGCCGTTTTATGGGCAGGCGATTTGGGGCAACCGCTTGCCAGGAGCAGGACAACGCCTATCACGACGGCTGCGGCCGCGTTGAAAATACGGTTGGCAACGGACAAGGTATGCCGGCACATCATGTTCATGGCGCTCCTGGGTAACGATGGAGTTTGTTGCAATAAGCGGGAATAAACTGATTTGCAATTGTATACTTATCGTCGCTATTTGTCAAACCAACATGAAGCCGGTAATGTCCTGTGCCTGTTGCATGGATCGCGGGTTCGGCATCGAAGAACGCGGACGCGGGGAGACCATGAGGATCGAGGGGAACGCTGTTGCAGGTGCAGAAGCGACCGATGACTGTTTCTAAATGTCAGCTGAGTCTTAAGGTATAATAGAGATAGTGACGCCTGTTATCCTCTCGCTGAATTCAGGAACGGGCGCATTCCCCGTAGCTTGCTGCGGGTCAGCGTGCGATGAGAATAAAATATCAATATTTTGAGGATCGAATGTTCCCCGCGGCTTGATGCAGGGAGCTTCAATTCATTGTTTCCCCTGTCGAGGAGAACCACTATGGACCTGAAAAACCTTGAGATCCCGCTTTCCGAACTCCGCCACGCCAGCGATCCAGCGGAGTTTTCCTTCGAGACCACTGCGGAGCTGCCGCTCAAGGCCGAAGTGATCGGACAGACGCGCGCCGTGAATGCGATCGAGTTCGGACTTTCCATCCGGAACCACGGCTACAACATCTTCGTGTCCGGTATCCCGGGCACGGGCAAAAATACCATCGTCAAGTCCATCGTGAAACGGATATCCCTCGAACAGCCCGTCCCCGACGACTGGTGCTACCTCAACAATTTCAAAGACCCAGACCGTCCGCTTGCGATCAAGTTCCCGCCCGGCAAGGGGCGAGAGTTCCGGCGGGACATGGAGAAACTCATCGAGTT
>JBGQDI010000194.1:0-4760 GCA_041495765.1 Nitrospirota bacterium | reverse complement strand
TAGAACATGCCGGGATTGACCCTGCTCGGGACCAGGTAATCGCGGGCGCCTTCGGGCGTGCTTTTGGTCAGGAAGGGCGTCTCGATATCGATGAAGCCGTGATCGTCCAGGAACCGCCGCACGGTCTTCGTAATGGTGTGGCGCGTCATCAGGACCTTCTGGAGGCTGGGTCGCCGGAGGTCCAGGTAGCGGTACTTGAGCCTGAGGCTCTCGGATACGTCGCTTTCGTCCTCGATCATGAACGGCAGGGGCTTCGAGGGGTTCATGATCGTGAGGGTGCTCACCAGCACTTCGATCTCGCCCGTCGGGAGTTTGGGGTTTACGGTGTTTTCGGGCCGGGGGGCGACCTTGCCCGTAATGGCGATCACGAACTCGCTCCGGATCTCGTGTGCCAGCGCATGGGCGTCAGCGGAGGTCTCGGGATTGATGACCACCTGGGTGATGCCGGTGCGGTCGCGGAGGTCGATGAACACGAGCCCGCCGTGGTCGCGCCGGGTGTTGACCCAGCCCATGAGCGTCACGTTATAGCCGACGTCCTTTTTTACTAACTCTCCGCAAGTATGCGTTTTTTTCAGTGATTTCACGATGCCACGCCCCTTCTTGTATTGATGCAAAACAGGCTGGATAATAGCATCTCGCACGACAGGAAGTCAAGCGAACAGTGGCTTTTCCCCGGGCTATGCCCTCAAACTTCGGCCTTCCCCGGGATGACGGAAAGACAGGTGAGGAAGCGCTTCCTGCGCAGGAACTCGCGTTCGGGGAGGGTGCTTCTGAAATATAGTTGCAAAGTTGCTTGACAGTGCAATAATCCGTGATATGCTTGAACTAAGAATAAGCAACAAAGCAGCAGAACGAAAGGGGCGATGAATATGAAACGGTTACTTACAGCAGTATTATTCGGGGCAGCGGTTCTGGCCTCGGTGTTGGTTCTTGCAGGTTCCGGCGCGGCAGCAACCCTGTATAACGGGGTGACGTACTTCTCTCCTGACCCGGCTGTTCAAGAGAGGCTGGCTACAGAGGACATCGTCGGTAAGCTGGATAACGGAATAACGATCTTTGCCCTGGGGCCTGTACCTTCGGACCGTGTACCTGATGCCTGGATCCCGGCGAGCAGGGAAAGCAGCATGGAAGGTTCAGCAGCAGGCGGGATCAATGAGGCAGCGGGAGAGGGCCTGGATCTGCATAACGGCATTACGACCTTTATGATGGGCCCGGTGGTATCAGATTATTAAGGAGCATAAGCGCTATCTGTGACTGTCAGCAAAGATAATGACCCAATCAGATAAGCAGGTCGGTTCACGGCCTGCTTTATTTCTGCACCGCCCCCGAAAAGAAGAATCCCTACCTTCCCGCATTCGATGAGCAGATCGGCCAGACCGCCCCGCTAGGTATATTCTTCGTGATCGTCGCCGAACACGTGGTGGATGATCTCCCAGGAGGTCTCCTCGATGGACTTGTTCGTGGTGTCCAGAACCTTCCAGCTCTGGTTCTTCCTGGCCAGCTCCCGGACGTACTCGACCTCGGCAAAAACCTTCCTGAGGTCGCTGTAGCTCGGCTTGAGGCCGGAATTCCGCTGGCGCACCCTGCGGATCTTCTGAAGCACCTCGGGGTCGATGTTGAGGCAGACGATCTTGTGCTGGTCTATCGCAAAGAGGTCCTCGGGCAGGGGGATGCCCGGAACGATGGGGACGTTGGCGACCTTGTAGCCCTCCTGCGCCAGGAAGAAGGAGGTCGGCGTTTTGGAGGTGCGCGAGAGGCCGACGAGCACGATGTCCGCCTCCTTCAGCCGTTCCGAGCCCCTGCCGTCGTCGTGGCCGAGGGTATACTCTATGGCGTCGATGCGCTTGAAATAGCGTTCATCGACCTTTCTGAGCAGGCTCGGGGTCTCGAGGGGGTCCAGTTTCAGGTAGGACGAAAGCGTGTTGATGAGCGGGCCCAGGATGTCGAGGTGGTAAATGGTGTTCTTCCTGCAGTACTCTTCGGTAGCGTCGCGCATCTCTTTTTTGACAAAGGTGAAGGCGATGAGGGCCTTGTCCGATCTCGATTGATCGAGCACCTTTTTCAGCGCCGCCTTCGTATCGATATCATGGTAAACCATGATCTTGGTGCGGGCATGCTCGAACTGCACCAGTGCCGCCCGCAGGATATGCAGTCCGCTCTGGCCCGTTGCATCGGAAAGGATATAGATGTTTTTTTTCGTGGACATGGTGGCCCCCCGTATCTGGCATTCCGCCTGCCCTGTCGTGCCAGGCCGTACATGACAGGACGACGCTCTCCCTGACCATAACAAAACCGAAGCACCCCGTCAATGGAAATCCCGGGAACAGGCCGTTTTTGCGGCCTGCATGCTGAAATACTGCAAAAAACCATCGAACAAACTTGCCTTTTCGGTTTGTTTGTTGTACCTTAAAAAAAAGATCGTGCTCGGTCGTATAAGGAACTCAATTCATCCCGCATCCAAGAGAAGGTTATCTATTATGCCTGGCCGCTCCTCTGTTGTTTCCCATCCCGCCGGACGTCGCCGCTTCCTGCTTGTTGTGGACAGCGACGTGGAAAGGCTCTTTCATACTGCCACGCTGCTCCAACGCTTCCAATACAACATCTGGACGGCCCAAAATGCGACGGAAGCGCTGGAGATGGCCACGGTCGCCGTGCCGGCGCTTATCGTGACCGCTCAGTTCCTCGATGATCTCCCCGCGCTTGAACTGATCAAGCAGGTCAAACGGATCGACCAGATGCGCGCTGTTCCCATAGTCGTGCTTACCCAGAAGACCGATAGGTCGAACGAGCAGGATTGCCTCTTTGCGGGAGCGCTCACCTGCCTCTCCATGCCCGTCCAGGCTGAGGACCTGTACCGGGTGGTCCAGGTTGCCGTCGAACCGCTGCCGCGCATGAACATCCGGATCAACACCAAACTATCGGTGACGATAGGCGACCGGACCGTGGAGTGCGCCGAGGGCGAGTGCGCGTCGGTCCTGTCAGAGCACGGGCTCTATGTCCGCACCCTCGACCCCTATCCGCTGCACTCCAAGCTTCCCGTTCAGATCCATCTTGCCGACAAGACCATCGCCGCCGATACCGAGGTCATTTACAGCCACCCGGCCGGTACCGACCCTGAGGACGAACCGGGCATGGGGCTTCAGTTCATGCAGATCTCCCGGGAGGACCAGAAGCGCATCCGGCTCTTCATCAGGGACGAGATCACGAAGGACATTGACGCGCGGTGATGATCGCCGCATCGGTCGCCCGGCAGATCCCGCTTATTTACCTTGCTGGTCAGGCAGACCATCGTTTTCTGCAAATACATCTATCGTGAACAGGTGAGGCCCATGGACAGAGAGATGAGGACCGTACTGATCGTTGATGCGAGCGCGGCAATGCTCTATTACCACGGGGCGCTGCTCAAGCGGCTTGACTACACTGTGCTGACGGCGGCAACTCCCGAGGCCGCTCTCAAAGCAATAGAACACGCAGCCCCCTCCCTCATTCTTACCGGGTTGTCGTTCCCCCGGATGACCGGGACCGGATTCATTAAAACGCTGAAGAGCTCGGAACGAACGAAAGCCATTCCCCTTATCGTGCTTACTGCAGAAGAGGATGGAGCGGCCAGGTCGGCATGCATGGACCTCGGCGTAGCCGCTTATCTGGTAAAACCCGTTGACCCCGGCAAGCTTTATAAAACGATCCAGGCGGCAACCGAGCTCACCCCCCGTGAGAATATCCGGATCACCACGAACCTCAAGGTGGTCCTGGAAGAGGTGGCCGCTCTTGGCAGCGGGGCGGAACGGACCGAATGCGCCACCTCGATCTCCGAAGGCGGGCTCTATTTGCGGACATTCTCTCCCAAGCCGCGGCATACGGTAACGCCGATCAGGATCTTCATCGGGGAACGGGAGATCCGGGCGAAGGCGGAAGTGCTCTATACCCTCGCCATGGAGGATGGACCGTTCAAGGAACCCGGCATGGCCATCAAGTTCGTCGAACTCTCGGAGGACGACAAAAGCTATTTGCGCGGTTTCATCAAAGAACAGGTTACGTCCGGCATAAAGCTCGAGCTGTGACCGCGCGTTTGCGGCCACTGTTCGCATCGCATTGATCCCCTCGCCTCAATTTCTCCAGCACCCCTCCTGTCCCTTTCACGTTACCGTTCGCCCAACGGGAGCGGTCTGCACCTCGCGACCTTGCTTATAATCTTGTCACCTGCAAGTATCTTATTCACTCTTGTTTCGTAGTCTCTGCATAATTCACGTCAATAACCCTTTAAAATCGTACTTTCTGATTTGGCACGCCTGTTGCTATAGGTAAAGCAAAACCTAAACACAGGAGGAACACCATGAGACAGATAGCGATCTACGGCAAGGGCGGCATCGGCAAGTCGACGACGACCCAGAACCTGGTGGCGGCGCTCGCCGAGGCGGGCCACAAGTGCATGATCATCGGATGCGACCCCAAAGCGGATTCGACGCGGCTCATACTCAATCGCAAGATGCAGAACACGGTCATGGACATGGCGCGCGAAAAGGGGACGGTTGAGGACCTGGACCTGAGTGAAGTGCTGCTTACCGGATTCAAGGGCATCAAGTGCGCGGAAAGCGGCGGCCCCGAGCCGGGCGTGGGCTGCGCAGGCCGCGGTGTGATCACCGCCATCAACTTCCTGGAAGAGAACGGCGCCTACGGCGACGACACGGACTTCGTGTTCTACGACGTGCTGGGCGACGTGGTCTGCGGCGGGTTCGCCATGCCGATCCGCGAAGGCAAGG
>JBGQDI010000193.1:0-4789 GCA_041495765.1 Nitrospirota bacterium | reverse complement strand
ATGATGGAGACCTGGGGCGCTACGGTTCACGCGAGCCCGTCGAACACGACGAACTCAGGCCGGAAGATCCTCGAGCTCGACCCGAACAACTCGGGCAGCCTGGGCATCGCAATCTCCGAGGCGGTGGAGGACGCGGCCACGCACAGCGACACGAACTACGCGCTGGGCTCGGTCCTGAACCATGTCTGTCTGCATCAGACCGTCATCGGCCTCGAGGCAAAGAAACAGCTGGAGCTTGTGGGCGACTACCCGGATATCGTGATCGGCTGCTGCGGCGGCGGGAGCAACCTGGCCGGCATCAGCTTCCCCTTCCTGCACGACAAGATCAAAGGCAATAAGAAAGACGTGCGGATCATCGCGGTCGAGCCAACGTCCTGTCCCACGCTCACCAAGGGCGAGTTCCGGTATGACTTCGGCGACGTTGCCGGCTTCACGCCGCTCATGACCATGTACACCCTGGGCCACGACTTCATGCCCTCCGGCATCCACGCCGGCGGACTGCGCTACCACGGCGATTCGCCGCTTGTGTCGCAGCTGTACCACGACAAGCTCATCGAAGCGCAGGCCTATCACCAGCGCACGGTATTCGAGGCAGCCATGCAGTTCGCCAACACCGAGGCGATCATCCCGGCGCCGGAAAGCGCCCATGCCATCCGCGCGGCCATCAACGAAGCGCTCCGCGCCAAGGAAGAAGGCAAGGAGAAGACCATTCTCTTCAACTTGAGCGGCCATGGCTACCTGGACCTTCAGGCCTATGCCGATTACCGTGAAGGCAAGCTGATGGACCATGAGCATCCGGAAGAGGACATCAAAAGATCGCTGGCAAAACTTCCGACCATCGCATGATCACCGAACACTGACTGACAACAAAAAGCCCATGGCAATGCATGCCATGGGCTTTTTTATCGTTCCGACAGGCCCCGCGTTCCGGGAGGAGAATCCTGACTACTTCTTATGACAATTGCCGCAGAGGTTCATGGCGCTTTTCGCATTGAACCTGAACAGGCGGGGGGATTCGGTGCTGTGGGGCTCATGGCAGCTGCCGCAATAGAACTCTCTGCCTGGACGGGCAGGGTCCTTGATCGCGTTCGGTGTATTTACGGCGCCGTCCCGTTTCGATTTCCGTTTGCCCGCTTTTTTGGGCCCCAAGGGGTGGCCGGTCGTGGAAAAACCCGAGATGGCGTGCGGTTTTTCCGGGACCTCGCTGTGGCAGCTTACGCAGAGTTCATAGGGGTTGTTCGCCAGGAGCGCCACCTCATTGGAAGAATGCGGAACGTGGCATGTCAGGCACATGCCTCCCGCAACCGGGGCATGGATCGTTTTTTTGTTGAATAACGTTTTGTCGTGGCACGTAAAGCAGAGCTCAGGTGCGTCCTGCAGCAGCAGCTTCGGTGTGTTCGACGAATGCGGGTTATGGCAGGAGGTGCAGCCCATGGCGAGCGCGGCATGGACGGTCTTTTTCTCAAAGGCATCCTTGGCATGGCAGCCGAAACAAAGGTCGGGCTGTTCGGCGGACAGGCCGTGCGCCACCGTCCCGCTCTTTTTATGAGGAACGGTCTTCGCATCGATTCCCGTATGGCACGCGGTGCAACCCATGGAGACCGCGGCATGCACAACGGTGCCCTTGGTCAGCTTGCTGTGGCACTTCAGGCAGTCGATGTCGGCAGCAAAGGCATTCGAGGAGAGAAGGAAAAGGGCTGTGATGCAACCGGCAAACAGTGCCGCGGCGCGCGGTGCGGATATCATGAGCTTGCTCCTTACCAGAAGGGTGGATGGGAAAACAGCAACAACCGATCGTGTAAAAGATACCATGGGGTACCGGTAAAATCAAGAAAGTTTACTGGCTCCCCTCGCCGGGAGTGTGATTATGGCTGAACGAAGCTAAACCTTGCTCCATGCCGGTGACGGACGGTCGTCAGCGCGGGCTGCTGGACTACTGCGGTGCGCCGCCCTCCGGCGCAATCTCCACCCGTGCCCTTCCTTTCCGTTTTGCCTCATACATGGCGAGATCGGCATTGTGGATCAATTTTTCCATGGTGTCGATCGACGGATCGGGGATTCCCGCAAGGCCGATACTGACGCTCAGGCTCCGGCCCCCAATGCCTGAGAACTTGTGTGCAGCCATGGAGCTCAGAATCCGGTCCGCCGCGCGGACCGCGTTCATCTTCGGCGTATTCGGGCTGAGCACGACGAATTCCTCGCCGCCCCACCGCGCTGGAGTGTCCACTTCGCGAATGCTCGCCTGGATCACCTGGGCCACCTCGCGCAGCGCCAGATCTCCGGCCTGGTGGCCGAAAGAGTCATTGACCTCTTTAAAATGGTCTATATCGACGATCATGCAGCTTAAGGGATGCTGGTAGCGCTGGGATTTTTTGAACTCATCGGACAGCAGGGTCTCGAAGCGTCTGCGGTTGAACAGCCCGGTAAGCGAGTCCATGATCGCAAGCGTCTCGACCCGCGTCAGCATGTCTTCGAGCTGACGGTTCTTGAGCCGCAACTCATCCTGCATCGATTTGGTGCGCAGGCGCACGTAGATGCGCGCATTCAGTTCGCTTTCGTCGAAAGGCTTTTGCAGATAGTCGTCTGCTCCGGCTTCGAGCCCGGCAACCTTATGGTGGGAATCGCCCCTGGCAGTGAGCATTATGATCGGGATGGCCATGGTGTCGTGGTTCAGCTTCAGCCACCGGCAGACCTCGTTCCCGTCAATGTCGGGAAGCACGAGGTCGAGCAGCACGATATCGACCTTTTCGGATTTGGCGATCCTGATGGCCGACATACCATTGTCGGCGGTCACGACCTCATAGCCGTTCCTGGTCAGAAAAGCGCTGATGAGGGTTGCCTGGGTCTGGTTGTCTTCGACAAGAAGGATCTTTGCCTTTGCCACGCGGGACCCCCTGGTGCGGCATTGCTGAAGTTGGCTGCGATTATTTCACAAAGTGCACATAATGACAAGTTAATTGTAGGGAAAGACCTGCCGCACACCCTGTTCCGCCCCGTGCACCGCCTTCGCACTTGCCAGACCGGGCGCTCTTCTGTAGAATCAGGACGCGAGGAAAGGAGCGTGCCATGCCGGAATCAATGACAACAAGGTTTATCCGCTGGGGTTTCAATTTCTTCCCGGCGTATCGCGGCACCGGCGCACGCATTGCCTATATTGCGTCCGACTGGCGTGAAGTGCACGTCAAGGTGCCTCTTAACTGGCGGACGAGGAACTATGTCGGCACGATCTACGGCGGAAGCATGTATGGCGCGGTCGATCCCATCTACATGATCATGCTGATCAAGATCCTGGGGCCGGAGTACGTGGTATGGGACAAGGCGGCCACGATCCGGTTTAAACGGCCGGGTAAGAGCACGCTGTACGCAAAATTTATTTTGTCTGGAGAAGAGATCTCTGCCATCAAGGCTGCGGCGGCTGAATCACCGTCCATTGAGCGGAACTATCTTGTTGAGCTCGTTGATGCCAAGGGCACGCTGCATGCTTCAGTGGATAAGACGATCTATATTCGGAAAAAGAGCGGTAGGGAGAATAACGAAAGCAGAGGGACTTGAAAAAAGGCAGCCTACTTCTCAAAGCGTCAATAGTATTTTTTGTAAAGAAACGCGAAGACGTCAACAGCTTTGGACGCGGTACCGGCGGAAACGGCGGATACGTCAAAATCCCGAGCCAGGGTTTAAAACCAAAGGAGAAGATTTATCCGCGTCGCTTGGAAGCGCCTACCTCTGGTAATCCGATTTTTCCACCTCTTCCGCGCACAGATGGCACGGAAATCTCTATTACTTCTTCACATCCTGCATTTCCCGCTTGAACTCCGACGTGAAATGGAACTTGACGGCCGGATAGGCCTCGATCATGTTCCGGAGCACCCATTCCGACTCCGCCAGGAAGACCGTGTTGCCGTCCTTGTCCGTGGCGATGCGGTCCGACTTGAACCTGCAGAATTTCTCCATCTCCGCATTGTCTGTTGTCGTGATCCAGCATGCCTTGTAAATGGCCATGGATTCAAAGCTGCATTTCGCATTGTACTCATGCTCCAGCCGGTATTGGAGCACATCGAACTGCAGTTGTCCCACGGTGCCCACGATCCTGCGGTTTCCCTGGTGCTGGGTGAAAAGTTGGGCCACGCCTTCGTCAGTGAGCTGTTCGATGCCCTTGGCGAGCTGCTTGGACTTGCCGGGGTCGCGATTCACCAGTTCCTTAAAGACCTCCGGAGAGAATGTCGGGATGCCCTGAAACATGAGCTTCTCGCCTTCGGTCAAGGTGTCGCCGATCTTAAAGTTGCCCGTGTCGTACAAACCGATCACGTCGCCGGGGAAGGCCTCGTCCACGATGCTCTTCCGGGCGCCCAGGAAGCTCGCCGGGCTGGTGAAGCGGATGTTCTTGTTCAGGCGCACGTGCAGGAACATCTTGTTCCGCTCGAACTTGCCCGAGCAGACGCGGATAAAGGCGATGCGGTCGCGATGGCGCGGGTCCAGGTTCGCGTGTATCTTGAACACGAACCCGGTGAAATCCTGCTCATCGGCATTGACCGTGCGCTGGTCCGTGGGCCTGCTGCCGGGCGTGGGCGCGATCTCGGTAAAGGTGTCCAAAAGCTCCTTGACGCCGAAGTTGTTGATGGCGCTGCCGAAAAAGACCGGCGCAAGCTCACCGTTAAGATATGCCTTTACGTCAAAGGGATTGTGCGTGCCTACGATGAGCTCCACGTCCTCCCTGAGCTTCACCGCATAATCGCCGAGCTGCTGGTCCAGCATCGGGTCGGCAATGCCCTTGACCTCGAGTACGTCGGTT
>JBGQDI010000192.1:0-4800 GCA_041495765.1 Nitrospirota bacterium | reverse complement strand
GCCTGCTCGGTCGTGCCCTGGGACAATTGCTCGGACCCTGCCGATATCTGCTGGCTGCCCGATGCCACGTTGGCCGCAGCGCCCTTGACGTCGGTAACGACGCTGTTCAGGTTCTCCACCATGTTCTTCATCGCGGCAAGCAGCTGACCGGTCTCGTCGCTGCTCGTTACCTCGATGGTCATCGTCAGGTCTCCCTGGGTCAGCTTGTTGGCGATCGCAACTCCTTCTTTCAACGGCAGCGTGATCCTGCGTGCGACGACCAGTGCAAGTGCGGTAAAAATGAATCCGGCCACGAGCAGTACCACTACCAGGACAACCCTGTCCTTCTCCATCCCGGCAATTTCACGCTCTTTATTCGTCGTAAAGGTCTTTTCGTGTTCTTTGATGAGTTCAAGCAAGATGGCCTTTACTTCGCGCCACTTGGGCGTTTCCGTATTTACCAGCAGTGCGGTCGCCTCGTTCTTTTTGCCGGCCTTGGCCAGGTCCTGGATCTCGGTCTTCAGTCGATGGTCTTCTTCCCAGAGCTCCTTGACCTTTTTCAAACGGTCCTGCATGGAGGCGGGTGCGCCGAGCAGGGACTGGTCGGTCATTGCAACGAAGTTTTTATGCGCGTCCTGGTAGTTTTTCATTGCCTTTTCATCACCGGGATTTATCAGCACGTTTCGCGTCGCCTGCCCGGTCTGCAGCCCTTCTGCGTATATCCCATTGAGATCGATCAGCAGCTCAACGTCCTTGTCGACCAAAGTTACTATCATTTTTTCAGCGCCCCGGCTTTGAAGAAAAGAAACGGCGCCGACGACAACCAGGCTGCTGATGATGATCCCGATGAGCATGTTTAACTTCCTGCCGATACTCATATTCCTGAACATGATGTCCCTCCCACTTTATTAATACGGTGCGCTCTTGTTTGCGGTACCGTTTTTATCACAGTTCTCTTGCACAGTCAATACCGTCCTGTACGTCTGCTCGTCTGCCGCTTGTTTTTTTTATTGCAGAAGCCATCAGTCCTTTGATGGGAACTTCTCCCGTTATCCAGGGGTATGCCTTTTAAAGGAGGGGGAGGCAGCCCTACCGAGGCTGCCTCCCTGTATAATCAGGGCGGGGGTGCCCGTGATCATTGTGGCGGGGTGTTCCAGTTCGGATATGACCGAAGAAGATCGTCCGATACTCAGGGCGGGTTACAAACCCGCCCCTACGATCAGGTCCTGCACGGCTCATCAGCTCTTTTCCGTGCGGTCCGTGTGTCCCGTTCTGATACGAGGTTTTCTTCTCTTCACGCCCGGGGCCGGTCCAGGACCTCGCGTACCCGCCTTAAGAGCTCACGCGGTGTTACGGGCTTCAGAATGAAGTCCGGGTCCTCGTCGATGATCTTTTTGGTCCGCAGAACTTCCTTGGAATAGCCGCTCGTGAACAGTGCAGGGACGTCGGGCCGGACCTTCCGCATTTCTGCATAAGCCTCTCTGCCGTTCTTCCTCGGCATGATCGTGTCCGTGAGCACCAGGTCGATGCTGCCGGCATGTTCCGAGAAACGGGCGACCGCTTCCGCTCCATCGGCAGCTTCGATGACGAAGTAGCCAAATGACCTCAGGACGGTCGCCACGAGCTTTCGTACGGTCGCATCGTCCTCGGCCACCAGGATGGTCTCGCCGCCGCCTTTGATCTCAAGCATCGGGGAAGCTTCTTTTCTGCTCTCCACCTCGTTCTCGATGAGCGGGAGGTAGATCTTGAAGGTCGTGCCCAGTCCCGGCTCGCTGTAGACATGGATATATCCCCGGTGCTGTTTGATGATGCCGTAGACGATCGCCAGGCCCAGGCCTGTGCCTTTTCCCTGTTCCTTGGTCGTAAAGAACGGCTCGAAGACCCGGGCGCGCGTCTGTTCGTCCATGCCGCAGCCGGAATCGGTCATGGACAGCAATACGTACCTGCCGGGCTGCACATAGGGGTGATCTTTTACGAAGGCCTCATCCAGTTCCGCCGTACCGGTCTCCATGAACAGCTTTCCGCCGTGGGGCATGACGTCACGCGCATTGGTCGCCAGGTTCATCAGCACTTGTTCGATCTGTCCCGCGTCGGCCAGCACGGTCGGATCGTCGGGGGACAGGATGGTCTTGAGCTCGATATCCTCGCCGATCAGCCGGGTAAGAAAATCCCGGGATTTTTCCGCTATCCCGTTCAGCTTGGCCGGCTTGGGGTTGATGATCTGTTTTCTGCTGAAGGAAAGGAGGCTCTGCGTCAGGTTGGAGGCCCGGTCCGCGGAAGCAAGGATCTGCTCGATGTTGTGCCGGAGCGGGTCTCCCTGCTTGACCCGCATCTGCAGGATGGACCCGTAGCCGATGATGGCCGAAAGGATGTTGTTGAAGTCATGGGCGATGCCGCCGGCAAGCTGGCCCACTGCCTCCATCTTCTGCGCATGGAAAAGTTGTTCCTCGAGCTTCTTGCGCTCCGAGATGTCGATCATGACCTCGACAACGCCTCCCGGTGAGCCGTCGGGGTTCTGGAAAGCAGCCTTGTTAAAAATGACGTCGTGGGCCGTTCCATCGGCGTAGATGACCGAACTCTCATAGGCAAGCTGTTTTTCGTCCTGCTGCAGCAGTGCCATATCCGCTTCGTGGTACATATCGGCGATCTGTCTCGGGGCGACGTCGTCGATGGTCCTGCCGATCAGCTCAGCACCGCTCTTGCCCACGACGGATTCAAATGCCTTGTTGAAGCCCAGGAACAGGCCGTTCCCGTCGCGGTAAAATACGGGCGTCGGGATGGTGTCGATCATGACCTGCAGAAAATTGAGATGGGCCTGCAGGGACTCCTCGGTCTGCTTCCGGCGGGAGATGTCCCTGACCACATGGATCAGCCCCGCCAGCTCGTGCCTGCTGTCAAAGCGCGGGATCGCCCGGATCTCGATGAATTTGTCCAGGTGGGGTTCAAAGACCTCTACGATGGAAGGCTCTCCGGTGACGAGGCTCTGACAGCTGGCGCAGCCCGCAGGGGGGTTATCGGTGCCGTGATAGTGTTGGTAGCACTTGACCGGTGATTGGTGGAGGACCGGAAGGCCCAGGAGCTGCTCGGCCGCCTTGTTCGCACGGATGATGTTGAAGTCCTTGTCATGGACCGTGATCATGTCGGTGATCGTGTTGAAGGTGTCCTCCCAATCCTGTTTCGACTGGAGGACCTGTTCTTCCAGCAGTTTCTGTCCGGTAAGGTCCTGCAAGGTCTCGATGACCGCAATAACGGCGTTGCTGTTGTCGCGGATCGGCGAGGCATCGAAAACGAGGTAGCGATCGCTGTTGTTCAGGTCCTTGAACCATCCCTCGCTGTGCAGTCCGTGGGACATCAGGACCGATCTCGTATGCTCGGGGTACAGGGCTGACAGGTTGTCCCGGTCGCCGTCCAGGATGATATCGGCGAGCACCGGACGCTGTTGTTCATAGAAAGGCTGCCATTGCCGGTCAGTCCCGACCATGGACGATGCCGGCACGCCGGTCAGTTCCTCGCACGCGCTGTTCCAGATCAGGACCTTGTGGTCCGCATCCAGAACGAACGTGGCAATGGCCGAATTCTGGATCAGTTTCTCGCTGAAGGCCCTTTGCTGCTCCGCCAGGTGAACCGCTTTTTGCAGCTCCGCATCTTTCCGTGCGTGCTCATCCAGATGTTTCTGGCGTTCAAGCTCCATTCCGATCCGGTGCGCCAGGACCTTGAGCAGGTCCTGGTCCTCCTCGGAAAAGTCATGTTGTTTGTCATCGAGGATGCAGATCACCGCCACGACCTCACCCTTGCCGTCGAGGGCCGGAAAACCGCAATAGGAATAGGCGTTGAACTGCTGCAAAAAGACCGCTTCCGGAAATTTGGCTATAACGTCGTGATAGATGCGGAGGTCTTTCGAGTGTTCGACGGTCGCGCAGGGAGTGTCTTTGAGTTTGCAGGTACCGGTGTAGGTCTGCACGTCGCCCCTGATGGAGGTGCTGAGGAAAACGAGCTCGTCTCCCCGGATCTCGGAGAGGTTCACGACCGGGACGTCGAGCAGCTCTCCGATCATCTCGGCGATGTGGCGGAACACGTCGATGGGGTCGCCGGTCAGGGCAAGTCCGAGCTCCGCCAGCCGCTTTAAGCGGTTGACCCTGCCTTCGGACCCCGATGGCCACCGGCCATCTAGCCGCGCAGTGGCGGTCCGGTGACCGGCTTCGATCTGTGCATCCTGTTTCACGTCATCAAACCTCTGCGTGTTGCCGGCGGCGTATTACCGCTGAGGCGGTCGTCATCTGAACTTTTGCCGCAGATGTTCTTTCAGGCCCTTGATCTCATGTTTCATAAAGCTGGTATCGGCCCCGCTCGTCAAGAGGGCGGTCCGTTCCTGCGGAGCAACCCGGTCGGAAAAGACGATGATATGGACACGGGGGCAGGCCTTTTTGATCGCCCTGAGCGATCCCAGATCGTTCAGGCATGAGGTCAGGAGGTCCAGGACCACGACCTCATATGCCGCTGGTTCCCCGAGGTAAGCGGACAGATCAGCACCCACCGGCAACCGGCCGACGAAGTGGCCCTCATCCTCCAGTTCTTTTCCCAGGACATATCCGAGGTTCCCGTCAACGGATGCGATGAGAATAGTGGCCATTGTTTCTCCCGGCGCCGCAACGTCCGATCCAAAAAGGAACGCTCATTCGTTGAACTTGCACTTGCTACAGGGTCACCAAATAGGTTTCTCCCCCTTGATGGGGGAGGTGAGGCGGGGGTGACGGCAGTTGCTGTATCACCCTCCCCTTGCCCCTCCCATCAAGGGAGGGGAAGATGTTAGATACCCCGCAG
>JBGQDI010000191.1:0-4852 GCA_041495765.1 Nitrospirota bacterium | reverse complement strand
AGATCTCCTGGGAAGAGGCGCTGGACCTGCTCCTCGGCAAGCTCAAGGAACTAAAACAACGCAAGACCTCCGACCGACTGGCTTTGCTGACGCCCGAGCTTCGGGGCACGCTGTCGGACGTAACCTCCCGCTTCATGCGCTCTTTCGGATCGTCCAATCATCTTTCCTACGAACTGCTCGGCCCTGACTGGCTCCGGAAGGCAGGCCGTAAAAGTTTCGGACATTCGGGACTTCCCTTCTACGATATCAGCGAGACTCGCTATCTTCTCAGCTTCGGCGCCGACTTCCTAGAGAACCATTTGTCGCCTGTTCAGTACGGGAACGCCTTCGGCAGGATGCGCCAGGACAGGGACACGGTACGCGGCCACTTCACCTACGTGGGCGGCAGGATGTCGTTGACCGCTACGTCAGCTGACCGCTGGATGCCGGCCCGCCCCGGAAGCGAGGGGACACTGGCGCTGGGTATGGCCCGCGTCATCCTTGAAGAGTCCCTCCATGACAAAGCCGCGCTCGCCGCGAACGGGCTGAGTGCAGAAGGGCTCCAGAACGCTTTGAAGAAGTACGACCTTGCCCGCGTTGCGGAAGAGACGGGCCTTGCACAGAAGGCGATCGCCGAAGTGGCACGTGAGTTCGCGAAGACCCAGCCTTCCCTTGCCATGGCAGGCGAGGCCGTCGCCTTCCAGAGCAACGGTCCGCGATCGGTCGAGGCCGTCCAGCTCTTGAACGTGATCGCAGGGAACCTGAACATGCCCGGCGGGATCCACCCCGACAACGGATCACTGGAAGAGCCGACAGACTCTTTTGACGAGCTCTTTTCACTTATCGAAAAAATGCGATCAGGCCGGATCACGATAGCCCTGGTCCAGGGTGACCCGGTCCACGGCATTCCCCCTTCCACCGGTTTTCAAGAGGCGCTCTCCAAGGTCCCCTTCATCGTCAGTTTCTCTTCGTTCCTGGACGATACGGCGCTCCAGGCCGATCTGGTCCTCCCGGACCATGCAGCGCTCGAGAGCTGGGGGGATGTCATCCCGCTTGCCGGCACGCGGAAGAAGGTGGTCGGTCTGATGCAGCCCGTGGTCGTGCCGGTGTTCGACACGCGTCAGTTCGCCGAGGTACTCATGACCCTGGCGCACGAACTGGGCGGGGAGATGAAGGCCGCGTTCCCTCAGGAGTCCTACCTCGAGCTGTTGAAGGCAGAGATGAAAAAGCGGATCGGTCCGGGCAGGGACTTCGATGCAGCGTGGGTCGAGCTGCTCCAAAAGGGCGGGCTTTTTAAGACGAACCTTCACGAGGGGGCGAGCTACCGCTGGGCAGCAGGTGCGGTCCTTCCCGATCCGGCCCAACCGCATTTTGCAGGCGATGAAAAAGAATTCCCCCTCCATCTTTCAGTCTTCCCGTCTGTCGCCTTTTATGACGGCCGCGGTGCCGCACTTCCCTGGCTGCAGCAGCTTCCCGACCCCATGACCACGGTCGTGTGGGACAGCTGGGTCGAGATCAACCCGAAGACCGCCGCGAATCTTGGAATTGGGTTCGGTGATCTTGTCGAAGTGACCTCGCCACGGGGTTCCCTGCGTCTGCCGGCAGTGATCTACCCCGGCATCCGGCCCGACATGGTGGCTATCCCGCTGGGTCAGGGTCATCAAGAGATGGGGCGTTATGCAAAGGGACTCGGCGTGAATCCGCTCCGGCTGCTGGCACTGGCGTCCGAGGAGACGAAGCCGCTGCCGGCCTGGAACGCGACCCGGGTACGGATCACTCGTATCTCGAACAAAGGCGGGCTGGTGACCGCGGGCAATCCGGAAGGAAGCTATCGGGGCGATTTGATAGAGATCTGAGGCATCGTGAGAAGGCGGATTTAACCGCCGAGACACAGAGACGCAGAGACGCAGAAAAAAACTTATTTTTTTCGACGTGCCGTTCTCAGCGCCTCCGCGTCTCAGCGGTGAAACTAAAAGTGCTTCTCCGTATTGAAACAAGATTCTTCACTACGCTCCGAATGACGGCAGGTAAGGAAAGCAACTATGGAAAAACAGACAAGCGCGTACAAATGGGGAATGGTCATCGACCTCGATCGCTGCACCGGCTGCGGCGCCTGCGTGGTCGCTTGCCAGGCCGAGAACAACGTGGCGATCTGCGACATGAAGGAGATCGCTGAAGGCCGCGACATGCACTGGCTCAGGATCGAGCGCTTCTGGGTCGGCGAGTATCCCGACGTTCGGGTGCGCTTCCTGCCCGTGCTCTGCCAGCATTGCCACGACGCCCCCTGCGAACCGGTCTGCCCGGTCTATGCCAGCTATCACAATCCCGACGGGCTGAACGGCCAGGTCTACAACCGCTGTGTGGGCACGCGCTACTGCGGCAACAACTGCCCCTATGCCGTGCGGGTCTTCAATTTCTACGATCATGAGCGTTCCTGGCCGCATCCGCTCAACTATCAGCTCTCGCCGGACATCACGGTGCGCTCGCGCGGGGTCATGGAAAAGTGTTCCTTCTGCATCCAGCGTATCCGGCGGGTCAAGGAAGATGCAAAATTGGAAGGCCGCTTGATCAGGGACGGCGAGGTGCAGCCTGCCTGTGCCCAGACCTGCCCCTCGGAGGCGCTGGTATTCGGCAATATGGCAGATCCGGAAAGCCGCGTTGCAACGCTCAGCCGGAGCCCGCGGAGATTCCGGCTGCTGGAGCACCTCGGCACGCATCCGTCGATCACCTATCTCAAGGGAGGGGGGCGCGAGCATGTATAAGAATTGCGGAATGCGGATCGCGGAATGCGGAATGAAAAAAAGCGAAGGAGGCGGGGAGCATGTCTGAACAGACCGATCATTCCCTCGCCGCAAAAAGCGCGAAGCAGGTGAATGATGAGCTGCTCTCCTCGATGCGCCCGCCGACGCTTCGCTGGTACCTGCTCATCGCGGCCTTGAGCGTGGTGATCGCCTGGGGCATGCTGGCCTTTGCCTACCAGATGATGACCGGGATGAGCGTCACCGGCAAGAACCGTCCCGTCATGTGGGCGCTCTATATCACCGGTTTTGTGTTCTGGGTCGGCATGTCCCATTCCGGGACCATGGTCTCCGCCATCCTGCGCCTCTCCCAGGCCAACTGGCGCAGGCCGATCCTGCGCGCTGCCGAGGCGATGACCGTGTTTACGATCAGCATCGCGGCACTGTTCCCGTTCATTCACCTGGGACGCAACTGGGTCGTGCATTTCTTCCTTCCCTATCCGAACCAGCGCGGTCTGTGGCCGAATTTCCGGTCGCCCCTGCTCTGGGACATAACGGCTATCACGACCTACATCATCGGCAGCAGCCTCTTCCTCTATCTGGGGATGATCCCCGACCTGGCGATCGTCCGCGACCGCACGCCCGGGGGATGGCGGGAAAAAATGTATGCGGTCCTCGCCATGGGATGGCGGGGTACGGCACGGGAATGGATCATCTACCAGAAGGCCTCGACGCTCATGGCGGCCTTGATCATCCCGGTGGCGGTCTCGGTGCACTCCATCGTTGCCTGGGACTTCGCGGTCACCGTGGTCCCCGGATGGCACAGCACCATCTTCCCGCCCTATTTTGTGATCGGAGCGATCACCTCCGGCGTTGCCGCCGTCATCACGCTCATGATCATCATCCGGAAGGTCTTCCACCTGGAAGAGTATCTCACGCCGCTGCACTTCGACAATATGGGAAAGCTGCTGCTCGTCATTTGCCTGCTCTGGTCCTACGCCTATTTCGTCGATGTCAATATCACCTGGTACGCGCATGAACCGATCGAATGGGAGACCTTCAGCTTCATGGCAGGCAAGTATACGCCGCTCCTGGTCCTGATGCTGTTCGGCAACTCGCTGCTGCCGATCACGGTCCTCTGCTTCAAGCGGCTGCGGCGCAATATCAAGGTCATGCTCGCAGTGACCCTCTTGATCAATGTCTGCATGTTCATCGAACGTTTTTTGATCATCGTGCCGTCGCTCTCGCACAAGAACATGCCGTTCATATGGCACACCTACTCACCCTCGCTGGTTGAGATATCCATCAACGTGGCGGCCCTTGCCGGCTTCGTGCTGCTGTACGCGCTGTTCACGAAGTTCTTCCCCATCGTAGCGGTGTCGGATGTACGGGAACTCGGCGTGCGGCATGCGGATGTAAAAATGGGCCGGGCAGAGATGCATTCCATCGCTGGGGAAGAGTAGTAATTGCGGACTGCGGATTGAAAAGCGACGACGAACAATGACGGAAAAGGATCGAACGATGGAAACTCTGGGAACTTTTGAAACCGTTGAGACAGCGACGAAGGCAGTGGACAGCTTGATCAAGGCGGGGTTTGAAGAGCAGTCGATCACCTCCCTGACGTCCGCGCCTTATCCCAACGGCGTCATCGTAAGGACCGATCAGCGCACGTGGTTCCGCTGGGCCTCAGCCGGGGGGGGCCTGGTTGGCGCCTGCCTGGGATTTGCCCTGGCAGCCGGCACGGCTTATCTGTATCCGGTGCAGACCGGGGACAAGCCGATCATCTCCCCCTATCCGACGGGCATCATTACGTACGAGCTGACGATTCTCTTCGCCATGCTTGGCGCGATCATCGGCATGTTCTTCGAGATGAAGCTTCCCCCGGGGAAGGAACAGGTTTACGATCCGGCGATCGGAGAGGGAGCCATAGGGATCAGTGTTACGGTTGGATCCAGAGAACAGCTGGTGAGGGCCGGGAAGATCATGGAGGAAACCGGGGCGCTCAGGGTCGGGTACTAATGGCTCACCGTTAACCATGACCTGATCGAGGAACCGGTCCCGCATAACGGGTCCATCAGGTCCTCGATCGAACAGTTCCGGAATGACGTCTTGGAGAAAAAAATGAATCATCGTTT
>JBGQDI010000190.1:0-4925 GCA_041495765.1 Nitrospirota bacterium | reverse complement strand
GGCTACAAGCGGTAATCATTCCGAGAGGCTGCGGAAGTGACAACGAATTTACCAAGCCCATTACACACGAGTGGCGAGGATTGGAAAAAGAACATGGTCGCTGAAAAAGGAAAAATGCTTCTTGAGGTCGTTGCGCCGAGCCGCCAGGTTGTGCGATCGGAGCACGTGGACGAAGTGATCGCGCCGGGCAGCGAAGGCGAGTTCGGCGTTCTGCCCGGCCATACTCCGTTCCTTACCACGCTGAAGGTCGGTGAACTTTCCTACCGCGAGGGAGAAGAGTGGCACTACCTTGCCGTGGACTGGGGCTACGCTGAGGTGGGACCCAACCGGGTGATCATCCTGGCTGAAGGCGCAGACCGGGCCATGGATATTAACCTGGAAGAAGCCCGTCAGGAAAAAGAGCGCGCTGAAAAAGCGCTCGGCGGACAACTGGACCAGAAGGATTTCGAGAAGGCCCGGATCGACCTGCTCCGTGCCATGATCCGCATCCAGGTGGCGGAAAAGCACGCACAGAAGTAATACCTTCGTCAGCATTACCCCATCATACAAGGCAGTCCCCAACCGGGGTCTGCCTTTTTATTTGCGCTGCATAAAGCGCTTGACAGGCTGCCCCTCTTAATTTATACTGATTCTAAATTAAGACCATGAAAGAGCCGACCAAAATAGGATTTGCAAAAGGGTTCAAGCGCACGCCGCAGCGGCTGGCCATTCTGGCCTACCTGGAGGGAAATACGTCCCACCCTTCGGCGGAAGAGATCTTTCACGCCGTGGTAGGGAAGGACCGGACGCTGTCCTTTGCTACCGTATACAACACGCTCAATACCCTGTCCAAGGCAGGGGCGCTCCGGGAGCTGACCATTGATCCTTCACGCAAGCGCTACGACCCGAACACCGGCGCTCATCACCATCTTATCTGCATGAGCTGCAAAAAGGTGGTCGATGTGCCGGAGGAAATATCCATTGACCTTCCCAAGACAGTTGCACAGAACTTCTTTATCCTCGGAAATCATGTCGAGTTCTATGGCGTCTGCCCGGCCTGCCGCAAAATGCAAAAGAACGTATGACCGGCGACCCCGCATGATCCCACAGGAAGAACGTCCGTTGTTGCAGCATATCCAGGAACCACCACACAAGCAAAAGATCTGAAGTTTTGATGCCGGATCATTGGCACAAGGGAGCATGAAAACCCCCCATCCTACCCTCTCCCCTCGGGGGAGAGGGTAGGATGGGGGGATCAATAGATAATGACAGGAGATCTCGCATGGGTGCAGTTGAAATAAAACCGAAGATATTCTGGGTGGGCGCCGTCGACTGGGCGGTCCGCGATTTTCACGGCTACATAACGCCGCACGGAACGTCGTACAACAATTATCTGATCCTCGACGAGCATGTGACGCTCATCGATACGGTCAAACATGACTTCTGCGAATACACGCTCGACAGCATCCGCGGCATCGTAGACCCGGCAAAGATCGAGAATGTGGTCATCAACCACATCGAGAACGATCACATGACCAGCATCGACCGGATCATGGAACTGGCGCCGAATGCCCTGATCCATATCACCGAACGCGGCAAAAAAGGACTGGACCGGTTCTATGACACGTCGAAGTGGAAGTTCAGGATCGTCAAGACCGGCCATACGCTGAACACCGGCACGAAGACCATCACCTTCCTCGAAACCCCGATGCTCCACTGGCCCGATTCCATGATGAGCTATGTGGCCGAGGACAAGTTGCTGATCAGCCAGGACGCCTTCGGGCAGCATATCGCTTCGTCCGCCAGGTTCGATGACGAATACTGCGATCAGTATTCGGTGTCGGCCCTGGAACACGCAGTCCGCGACTACTATGCGAACATCCTCATGCCCTTCGGCGCTCTGATCAAGAACAAGCTCGCTGAAGTGCAGAAGCTCGGTCTGGTCATCGATATGATCGCGCCGGACCATGGTATTATCTGGCGGAAGGACCCGGGCAAGATCCTGCAGATGTACCTCGACATGGCGAACGACAAGGCCGACCTTCGGGTCGTGCTGGTGTACGACACCATGTGGCACAGCACCGAACATATGACCATCCCGATTATGGAGGGGATCAAGTCCGCCGGTGTCGACGTTGACGTGATCAAACTTCGGGCCACCCCCATGAGCGTGGCGATCAAACGGGTCTGGGAGTCGCGAGCCATGCTGATCGGCACGCCGACCCTGAATAACATCATGTTCCCGTCGGTCGCAGAATTTCTGACCCACCTCCGGGGGCTGCGGCCGAAGAACCGGCTGACCGGTGCTTTCGGCAGCTTTGGCTGGGGTGGCGGCGCTGTGAAAGAAGCCTATGAAGCGTTCAAAAAGATGGGTCTTGAGACCGTCGAACCCGGCGTCGAGGTCCTGTACCGGCCCAGCTTTGACGATGACAAAAAATGTTTCGAGTTCGGAAAGCAGTTCGCCGAGAAGACCATCGAGTACCACAAAAAGTTCAACGGCGGGATCTCCAACGGATGCAAAGCCTGAACAGGGCAGTGCAAGGGTCCTTTTGATGCTACAATAACAAGAACGGAGATGCGATCAGCAGGCCGGTCGCCCTTCCGCACTTCAGAAAATCCTTGAGGAGGCGATCATGTGGCGTTGTACCGTATGCGGCTATATCTATGATGAAGCGAAAGAAGGAAAGAAGTTCGAAGATCTGCCCGATGACTGGGCCTGCCCGGTCTGCAATGCGCCGAAGGATGCGTTTGTGAGGGAGTAGACAAAGCACACGTCATAAGATGAGAAGGCGGTCGGGACTTTCCCTGCCGCCTTTTTTATTACCAAGCGACAAGACGTATTCCCGAGCATAATTCTTGCCTTTTCCATTTTTTTATACTATGCTTTTTCGCAACTGCTGATATCGACGTAATCATAGTATATTCTGGATCCGCGCTCCGGAGGTCACCATGAACAAGGTTTCGATTAGTATTGCTCTCACCGTCTTTCTGTTTCCCCTATCAGTTGCACATGCAGGTTCCCTTGCCCCGATGGATCGCCAGATCGTCATTGCCCAGGCTGCGAGAGAACACGTGGACAATAACGGCAGGGGCGAGTCCTATTGGCGGCAGAAGGCGGACAACCTGCGCCAGGAATATGAGGACCAGCAGGCGAAATATGATGCGGTGAAAAGAGAAGAACAGGAGTGTAACGAGCAACGCATCACGTATCGCGGATCGACACGGGACTGCGCTTCGAGGTATCGCGATAAGAAAATATATCACGAAACGAAAGTGGAGCTGGCTCGCAAAAGGCTCGAGGTCGATCTGCCGGAAGATGCACGCAAGGCAGGGGCCTATCCCGGCTGGCTGCGATAGCAGGCAGCGCACTTGATTCTTTTGACTGTTATTCATGGAATTCCTGTAGGCGCCTTCTCCACAGGGATCCGTTGGGCAGAGGTCGCTTATGCCGGAAGAGAAAAGGAAAAGCGTCAAGGAATGGCCGGCAGATGAACGGCCGCGGGAACGCCTGCTGAAGTACGGCGCCGGCTCCCTTTCCGATGCACAGCTTCTTGCGATCATCATCAGGAACGGCAGGAACGGACGCTCGACGCTTGATCTGGGCATGGAACTGCTCGGAAAATTCAAGACCCTCGACGGCATCGCACAGGCGGGTATCAACGAGCTTTGCGGAAAGAACGGCATCAAGGGCATCGGACGCGCCAAGGCGGCGGAGCTCAAGGCCGCGATAGAGCTGGGGAGACGCCACCAGAAGCCGAGCCTCTCGGGCGCATCGTTCTGCTCCTGCGATGACGTCATCGATTATTACCGACCGCGCATGAAGGACCTGAAAAAAGAAGTTTTCCACTGTGCCCTGCTCGATACCAAGAACAAGATCATCCGGAATGAAGAGGTCTCGGTCGGCAGCCTCTCCGCCTCCATCGTCCATCCTCGCGAGACATTCAGGGCAGCCATCAGAGAGTCGGCAGCAGCGGTCATCTTCATCCACAACCATCCGAGCGGCGATACGCGTCCGAGCCAGGAAGACATTCTGCTCACGAAACGGCTGGTGCAGGCAGGCGAGGTGCTCGGCATCCGGGTGCTGGACCACATCATTATCGGCGACGGCACGCACTTCAGTTTCCGTGACAAGGGCATGATCGGGCCATAAGCAATGCGGAATTCGGATTGCGGAATGCGGAATGAAAGTCCTTCTCTCGCGGAGACGCGGAGTACGCGGAGAAAGCAGCGTCTTTTGTTTAAACCCGGGCTGGAATCCGTAGACGTTCTCCGCGACCTCCGCGCCTCCGCGTGAAAAAATCAGAGTTGTGTAGAATTTTACCCCAGACCTCCTAATTGACCATGTCCTCTCGATCATCCATACCAACTCAAGGCCTTGTTGACGCCCATGTGCACCTCAGGGAGACATCCGGCCTCGATTGCGCCGCTTCGGCAGGGATCCGTGCGCTTCGTGATGCCGGCTTCCGGCAGAACGTCGATCGCGGGATCATTACGCGCTCTGCGGAGGACGGGGGCCCGGTCGTGGTCTCCAGCGGCTGGGCGCTGCATAGCCACGGCGGGTACGGATCGACCTTTGGCGTGTCGATCGCAACACCGGCCCGGATCCCTGCCGAGATCCTCCGCCTAAAACTCGCCGGAGCTGCTATAATCAAGGCCATGGCGTCAGGCATGGTGAGCTTCAAGCATCCCGGTCAGGTCACGGCGGGCGGGTTCAGCGGAGAGGAACTGGCATTCATCGTGGCCGAGGCTGCTGCCCAGGGCCTGGGGGTCATGGCACATGCCAACGGAGAGGCGGCAATCATCGCTGCTGCGACCGCAGGTGTGCGGTCCATCGAGCACGGGTTTTTCATGACCGAACGTGCGCTCGATCTCATGGCGAGCAAGTCAATTTTCTGGGTGCCGACCATCGGGGCCCTGCGTCGCGCAACGGGGCCGTCAGCGAAGGC
>JBGQDI010000189.1:0-4929 GCA_041495765.1 Nitrospirota bacterium | reverse complement strand
CCGCAGATCCAGTAGCCGAGCATGCCGAGCGGGTAGACCATGAAGTTCATGGCCATGGTGTGTCCGGCATTCTTTGCCTGGGTGAAGCCCGTCTCAACCATGGCAAACCCGGCCTGCATGAACATGACGAGGAATCCGCAGAAGAGGGTCCAAACGATATTGATCGCAATGCGGTTATGGCCCACTGCATCCGCCACTTTCGCGGCAAGCGGCTCGGCCTTTGACAGGTTTTTCAAGTCATCCGCTGTGGGCGCGCCTGCCGATGCGCCGACAATGTCCGCCGCGCCGCCGGTGTTCGCACCGGATGGATCAGGCTGGAGTGCGGGTGCTGCCGGCACCGCTGATGCCGCGACAGCGGGGGCTGGTGGAGCTGCCGGCTCGTCGGCAAATACGAGCCCGCCGACAATCGCCACCATCAAAGCCAAAAGCATCGCTACTATAAAACGTTTTTTACTCGCAATAAACTTCATGACAATAACCTCCTTATTTTCTTTTCGCTATTATTACCATCTGTACATCGCGCCGAGCGCGACGGTGTTCTGCGAGTTCTTCGTGCCGTTGTCAAAGGACGCAACATCCGACGAGTCATGCCGGTATTCCGGCCTGAGGATGAGTCCCCCGTTCAGCCGGATTTCCCAGGTCAGCGTCACTTCCTTCAGCCGCTGCGCAATGCCGGTTCTGAAACCGTCCTCGTCGCTAAAAATCTCGCCCCTGGCCACGATGCTGTGCTTGTCGGTGAGCTCGTACTTCATAATGCCGGCAACACCCTTCCACTCCGCGGGTCCGCCCGCCGGGACATTCTGTTCACGGCCGTTGTCCGTGTTCAGTATGATCGAAAGCGGCTTCACCGGTTTGACCGTGGCAACGATATCGAGGAGCTCACGCTTGTTGCTGCTGATCGAACCGCCCGAAGGAACAGAAGTCTGGTCCTGCTCGGGACCGGTCATGCCGTTGACAATGACCGAGAAAATTTCCGCCGGCGCATACGTGACGCTCGCCCCGTAGCACTTCCCTTTGTTGTTGTCCGTGCTGTTGTCCCAGCCGTTCACGATATGGAAGCTGGCGCTCAGGGTATCGGTAAAGCTGTAGCTCATCTTGAGGCCCGTGTGCGTGAACGGTATTGCATAGTTGAACAGGAGCGACCGCGAGTAGTTCGGGTTGTCGATCGCCTCGATCACTTCTGCGCCGAAGTAAGTCACCATCTTCCCGAGATCGAACCTGATCCCCTTGCCCACTGCCGCCGTGTAACTCATATACGCCTCGGTAACGTCGAAGGAATCCGTGCCCTCGCCTGCTTGCGGCTGATCGAGCGCTGCGCCGCTCAAGCCCCGCGAATGGATCCACTTCGCCGTGTCCCCTGCCGAAAGCTTCAGCTTATAGCCCACGCTCCCCAGGGCCGGGTCCTTCTGGAACACGATCTGCGCGAGGTCCAGAGTGAAGCTGTTGGCCTTGTGGTCGAACACCCTGAGATCGTCCTGCTCATCCTCGCCGCCGATTGAACCGGCATCGCCGTTATACGTGTAGCCCGCCTGCAGATAGACGCTCAAACCGAGCGCTTTCTTCAGGTCATCGGCGTTCAAGGCCGGCGCCGCCGGCTTCGCGTCTTCCGCGAAAACAGCCGTTGTCATTGCCGCCATGGCGCAGAATATCGCCATGCCGAGTTTCAAACCGAGAACCATTCCAGCTTTCTTCATCTTGATCATCATTTTCCTTTTAACCTCCCCCTTGTGATGTCTGCCCGAGTCATGAGCAGGTATTGCGTGCGTTCCTGAAAGCCTCCGGAGCTTTCCTTGTATGTCTTGCAACGTCTTCCTGCACATGCTTAAAGCAAGGCATGTGCCAATTCTTGAGTCGGCTGAGTGAGAGAACTAACGTGCTGATTTAATTGTGCTGTTTTAATAACAACGAAAGTGGGTGAGTCGTTCTGCCGCTGATTCAATCGACAGGCTTTTAAGCAAATGCTTAAATTATGGGCAGCATAAGCATTTCCCGGCCTGATGTTATTTTGCTCTGCTCCATCGATGAATTTTGAGCTTAGGAAGTGACCGGCGGGAATTAATGCGCGCCTATTTCTGTTGAAGCGCGCGAACGCCAGTTCGAAACCCCAGAGACATTTGGAGGGTCACGCCGGGTGCAACATTGTCCGACGCTTCAAAGTATTGCTGCTCAAATAGCGCGTTATTTCCCGGTCATCCGCCGTTTCCAGGAACTCGTCGGACTTGACTTGTTCGAGAATTTCATCCAGTTCTTCTTCATCAAACTCGAATCCGCAGCGTAACGAGATCAGCCGCAATCCCGACCTGCCGATCAACTTGCTCAGAACAAGCAGACGCCGGCCGCCCCGGGACGCGGGATCGACAGGTTCGTAACCAACAGGGTCCTTCAGGACCCCGTTGATATGGATCCCCGACTTGTGCGCAAAGGGCCGCTGCGCGAAGTGATCGTAATTGATCGATCCTGCGACGAGCTCTTTCGCCTCGGCCAATTTTTCGGGACAATATCCCAGTCCTTCTTTCTCCTGTCTTCCGCCCCCTTTTATCACAGCAAGGACCGTTTCGAGAGGCGCCAGCCCCATCCGTTCCCCGATACCCAGGATGCTCGCATCGATGCATCGCGCTCCGCCTTCCGCGGCCGCAGCTGCATTGCCGAACGCCCTGCCAAAATCGTTGTGAAAATGAAAATGCAGCATGCCAAACGGCATTCTCATTTCTAGCGCCGCACGAAGTTTTTCAACGGCCCGGGGCGTCAAGATTCCGAGCGTATCCGCATAGCTCAAACGGTCCACGCTCAGGGAATGAAGATATTCGTAAAAATCGGCAACGTCGCAGACATCGGTCCGCGAAGCGTCTTCGCACGTGAATTTGACCCGCAGGCCGAGCTCTTTCGCGAAGCGCACGGCTTCGCCTGCCCGGTCATAGACAGCCTGTTTCGACATTCCGTATCGTTTGAGGCTCAGTTCGCTGATGCCGCAGAAAAGGCCCACCCAGGGCAGGCCCAAGTCCCTGACCAGGCGTATCTCATCCCGGTCCAGCCGGGCGTGCCCGACCAGGCGCGGCCGCAGGTTCAAACGCGCTATCTCATACGCAGCTTGCCGCAGGGAAGGCGCAGCCGCGGGATGACCGACCTCGATGAAGTCGACACCTATCTCATCGAGCAAGAGAGCAAGACGCTTCTTGGTTTCGATCGAAAAGAAGACCCCGAAGCATTGCTCCCCTTCCCGAAGGGTGGTATCCAGTATTTCGAGAGAACCTATCATTGGGAGATCTTTGCCATATATAAGCCATAGAGCAGCGAACCCCAGGCAACCAGGGTCACATAAACCGCGATCTTGCCCCTGTCCAGGTCCTTCGACCTCCCGATCAAAAACGACAGACAGAACGCGGCCAGCGCAAAAACCAGCATGCATGCCATCATCATGATTTCGTCTCCTTTCTCACATCCTGCAGACCTCGCAGGATTCGTTCCGCGGGACCCTGACCTTTTTGAAATCCATGTCCAGGGTGTTGAACACCAGCATCTCCGATAACAACGGTTTCCCGTACCCGGTCAACAGCTTGATCGCCTCGATGGCCATCATGCACCCGAGCATTCCCGACACGGCGCCGAGCACGGGAAAGCCGAGTTCCTGCCAGGACGGATCGTCCTCAGGATAGACGCAGTGGATGCAGGAGGCGACGCGGGGGATGACATTGAACAGGTAGCCTTCCATCCCGTTCATCGCCGCTTCGACCATGGGGAGGCCCTTTTCGATGCAGGCCTTGTTCAGAATCCTTCTCTCCTCGAAGTTGGGCCTGGCTGACAGCGCGATCTGCGCGCTCCGAAGCAGGACTCCGGCATTCTTGTCCGTTATCCGTTCGTCGTGGATCTCTATCAGGACGTCGGGGTTCATTTCCTGGATCGTCTCCCTGGCCAGGACGACCCGGCTCTTGCCGATGCGGTTTTTCATCAGGACCTGCCTGTTCATGTTCGAAACCGTCAGCTTTCCCGCGTGCACCAGGATCATCCTGCCGATGCCGGCGGCGGCCAGATAGAGCGCAGCCGTGCCGCCCAATCCTCCGACGCCCGCAATGAGCGCGCTGGAGTTCCTGAGCCGCCGCTGATGGTCGACGGTAAATCCGTGGAGCATCAACTGCCTTCGGTATCGTTCCAGATCGGTATGCGTCAGCTGCTCGTTCATATCAGAACACCTGCTCTGTGTATTCTTCGCCGATGCGGGTCATGAGCACCTCGAGCTCCATGTCCTTGTTCTCGCCCAGGGTCCCGCAGGCATCCGCCCTGCATTGTTTGCAATGGGTCATCTGGGAAACAAAGGGCCTGCAACGGTCCCGCATCACTTTGATCTCCTTGTGGTCCGGCCGCTTCAGGTTCCCGAACTCGGCCTGCGGGATGAGCGGCAGTATGTTCATGATGTGGACGCCGAGGCTGCCTGCACGCTCCGCGATCATCGGGATCTCCGATTCATTGATCCCCGGGATATAGACCGTATTGACTTTGACCACCAGCCCGGCCCTGACTGCGTGGAACAGCCCCTGCCACTGATGGCGGAGCATGAGCTCGGCCGCTTCCCGGCCTTCATACCGTTTGCCTTCGTAGACGGCCCACGCGTAAATTGAGGCAGCCGTGTTGAGCGAGACGGCGTTGACGGTGATCGTGAGACTCCGAACGCCGGCCGCAATGATCTGTTCCAGGCGGTCCTGCAGCAGGAGTCCGTTCGTGGACAGACAGAGCGTAAGTTCGGGAAATTCGTGATTGATCAGTCTCAGCACCCGGTACGTGGCCGGATTCGCAAGCGGATCGCCCGGCCCGGCGATGCCGACGACGCTCAGGCGATCGTTCCGCTCCTTCAAGGCGCGCACCCGGTCGAGCGCCTCGTCCGGCGAAAGGACATTGCTGGTGATGCCGGGGCGGGATTCGTTGGCGCAATCATAT
>JBGQDI010000188.1:0-4999 GCA_041495765.1 Nitrospirota bacterium | reverse complement strand
AACAAGGGCCTCAAGATCACCATCGAGAACGCACGGGACGGGGAAAAACCGGTCACCTTTAGATACGACAACGGCATCCAGGACTATATCAAGCGGATCGTTTCGGGGACGCAGCTGGTGAATCCGGAGCCTTTCTATTTTGAAAAAGAAGATGACTTCAAGATCGAGTGCGCCGTGCATTGGACCATTGCCACGGACACGGAGATCCATTCCTATGCGAACTCGATCAACACCTCTGACGGCGGGACGCATGAAATGGGGGTAAGGGCCGGGCTCACCAAGGCTGTGCGCGCCTACGCTGAGCGGAAGAACCTGATCCCCAAGAACATCAAGACCATTGCCTCGGAGGACGTATACGAAGGTCTGTACGGCATCGTAAGTGTCCTGGTGATGAACCCGCAGTTCCAGGGCCAGACCAAGGAAAAGCTGAACAATCCGGAGATCCTGTCGCCTATCGAGGCCTCGGTCAAGAACGCCTGCGAGGCTTATCTGCTGGCGAACCCGACCATGGCGGACGCTGTGGTAAAGCGCGTTCTGCTTGCCGCCGAAGCCCGCATGGCATCGCGCGCCGCCAAGGATAACGTCACCCGAAAGTTGTCGTCGCTCAAGCTGAACCTGCCCGGCAAGCTCGCTGATTGTTCCTCCAATAAAGTCGAAGAGACCGAGGTCTTCATCGTGGAAGGGGACTCGGCAGGCGGCTCCGCCAAGATGGCCCGCGACCGGAAGACCCAGGCCGTGCTGTCGCTTCGCGGCAAGATCCTGAACGTGGAGCAGGTCGCCTCGCTTGAACGGATCCAGCAGAACAATGAAATCAAGAACCTGCTGGCCACGCTCGGCTGCGGCGTGGGCGCGCACTTCGACCGCAACAAGCTCCGGTACAACCGGGTGATCCTCATGACCGACGCCGACGTCGATGGCGCGCATATCAGCGTTCTGCTCCTGACGTTCATCTACCGGTACATGCCGGAACTGATCGCTCACGGACATATCTATCTCGCCATGCCGCCGCTCTTCAAGATCGAGGCAGGCAAGGATGTTTTTTACGCCATGGACGAAATGGAAAAAGACAAGATCATCACCAAGCTGAACAACAGAAAATACGAAGTGGGCCGCTTTAAAGGCCTGGGCGAAATGAACCCGGAGACCTTGAAATCGACGACCATGAATCCCAAGACGCGGACCCTCATGCGCGTGCAGGTGCTGGACCATCAGGCAACCGGCGATGTGTTCGAGCGGCTCATGGGCAAGGACCCGAAGGCGCGGTTCACGTTCATTCAGGAACGGGCGTCCTATGCAGAGCTGGATATCTAGACCCTCGGCATGCGATCATTATGAGACCCTGATTAAAGGACCCTTCCCGTGCCATTACGGCTGCTCTTAAAATTCCGCTCCTCCGTGAGTGCCAAGATAGCACTCATCGTTACTGTGCCGGTCGTCCTCATGACCTCGCTGTTCTCCTATCACCACTACACGCATGATCGCGACGGCCTTTTTCATGGCGCTGAGTCGCAGTTGTTGAGCAGCGGCGAAGGGCTCAAGTGGCCCATCGAAGCGCTCATCAAGCGGAACGATCTGGATGGTATCCGGACGCTTGTCGATCAGGCGGTTCTCGGCGCCGACATCGAGCTGATCACGCTTTTTGACAGCAAAGAGGAGGTCGTCTATAGCAATAAAAAGGAATGGATCCGCAGGCCGATCCTCGATATGGTCCCCGCTGCCATGACCGTTGATGACATCACGGCGGTTCGGAAGGCCCTTTCCGGCGGTTATTCCACCTATAACGATCCGCGGGACGGTCAGTACTGCCTGGTCATGCCCATGAACTTCGGCGCGAAGGGTATGGGCGCCCTGTTTATCGGTCTGAACATCAGGTCCGTCCAGGCTGAGATCAAACAGCGGGCCATCGATACGTTCCTGGCATCCGTTGCTATCTCGGTCCTTATCGGCATCTCCCTGTATTTTCTTTTTCATTTCCTGTTCACCCGGCGGGTCAAGTCCGTAGCCGAGTCCGCTATGAGGTTTGCGTCGGGTCATATGGAGACGCGCGCTAAAGACGAAGGAACCGACGAGATCGCGTACCTTGCCACCTCGTTCAACCTGCTGGCGGAGGAAATAACCAACTGGCGCGACAACCTGGAAGAGATGGCCAGCAACCGGCTGAATGAACTGCTGGTGCTCTTTGATATTGTGAATACCATCAGCCAGTCCCTTGATCTCAATACGGTGCTGCCGACCGTGCTTGATCGAGTGCTCGAGAATATGAGCGTGGCCAAAGGTACGGTTGTCCTGGTGGGCAATGACGGACGTTCTCTGGATATGGTGGCACAGCGGGGGTTGTCCGAAGAGAGCATTCGCTCCATAACCGAATCCGGTCTCGGGTACGTCGGAGATGTTATCCTGAGGAACAAACCGATGCGCGTTTCCGAAAATGAGGACGAATCCTCGGGCAGCACGGGATTGGAGCAGGACAACGTTGTGTCGGCGCTTGTCGTGCCAATCAGCGCGCGCGGCGTCGTTCTTGGTGTCCTGGCAGTCTATTCCGGGAAAAAAGATAAATTCACCGATGAGAACGAGGCGCTGCTTGCAATGATCGGGAACCAGGTCAGTGTGGCGGTCCTGAACGCCCAGCTTTATCAGAAGACGCTCGACCTCGCCCAGCACGACGGCCTGACCGGCCTTGCGAACCGCCGCTACCTTATGGAGCGGTTGAAGCAGGAAATGGACCGGGCGGAACGGTATGAGACCTCGCTTTCGGTGATCATGCTGGACCTGGACAAGTTCAAGTCCTTTAACGATTCCTATGGGCATGTGAAGGGTGATGAGCTCCTGAAAGCCTTTGCCGCCATGGTCAGAAAAGCCGTGCGCTCTACGGACATCGCCGGCAGGTATGGAGGGGAAGAGTTCTGCGTTGTCCTTCCGAACACCTCGGTCAAGGGCGCCCAGGTCATCGCTGAACGCATCCGGTCGGCCATGGAGGCTCTGCGGATCCCCTTGGAGGACGGCCAGCCTCCTGTGGGAAGGACGGCGAGCATCGGGGTGGCAGAATTTTCATCTCGTGATTCCATAGAACAGCTGCTCTCACATGCCGATGCAGCCCTTTACCGGGCCAAAGAAGGCGGACGGAACAGAGTTGTGTGCTCCTAGCGCGGCCCAATTGCCACGATTCAAGATTCAAAAAGGATTATTCAATATTTTAATCTTGGATCTTAAGTTTTGAATTGCTCTCCCATCGGCGTTCCCTGCAGTCTTTCTGATTGACACCTCTTTTCATTATCTGGTATAGTACTTAAACCTTTCATTTTGCAAGGAGTTTTGCGGCATTTTATGATACAGCCATCATTAGAAACATTCAAAGAGCGGGCAAAAAAGGGGAACCTGATCCCGGTCTATCGCGAGATCCTTGCCGATATGGAAACGCCGGTGTCGGCATTCCTGAAGATCGACGACGGGCGCCATTCCTTCCTTCTGGAAAGCATGGAAGGAGGAGAGAAGTGGGCACGCTACTCCTTTCTCGGCAGCCGGCCGTCGGTCATCGTCAAGAGTTCCGGCCGAAACGTTGAGATCACCCGGGCAGGGAAAAAGCAGACAACGCAGTTCGACCGCGACCCGCTTGAAGCGCTCAAGGCCCTGCTCGCCGAATACCAGCCCGTGCCTGACCCGTCGCTGCCGCGTTTCTTCGGCGGCGCCGTAGGGTTCATGGGGTACGATGTGGTACGCTTTTTTGAGGACCTGCCGGCCCGGCCGAAGGAAGGGCTGGACATTCCCGAGATCTTCTTCATGATCACCGATACCCTCGTGATCTTCGACAATGTCACGCACAAGCTGAAGGTCGTGTCGAACGCGCATGTGAAAGGCCGTTCGGCCGAAGCTGCCTACAAAGAGGCCGTTGCGAAGATCAACCGACTGGTAAAAAAGATCAAGGCCGGGGTCACGGGTCCAGGGGCAAGGGTCAAGGGGAAAGCCAAAGCAAAAGCACATTTGCTCACGTCCAACTTCACCCAGCCGCAGTACGAAGAAGCGGTGCTGAAGGCAAAGGAATATATCAAGGCCGGAGACATCTTTCAGGTCGTGCCGTCCCAGCGGTTCCAGACAAAGATCACCATTGAGCCCTATGAGATCTATCGTGCGCTGCGGCTCATCAATCCTTCACCCTATATGTATTTTCTGCGCTGCGGCTCGACGACCGTTGTGGGCGCTTCACCCGAGGTAATGGTCCGGCTCGAGGGAGGCCGCATCGATCTCAGGCCGATCGCCGGCACGCGCAAGCGCGGAATGACCGAAGAAGAGGACCAATCCCTTGCCGATGAACTGCTGGCCGATCCCAAGGAGCGGGCAGAGCACATCATGCTGGTCGACCTGGGCCGGAACGACGTGGGCCGCGTAAGCGAACCCGGCAGTGTTTCCGTTTCCGAGCTGATGGTGATCGAACGCTATTCTCATGTGATGCATATCGTTTCGAACGTGCGCGGCAGGCTTTCCCCGGGCAAGGATTCTTACGACGTGATACGTGCCTGTTTCCCAGCCGGCACCGTGTCGGGAGCGCCCAAGATCCGCGCCATGCAGATCATTGACGAACTGGAGCCCACTAAACGCGGACCCTATGCAGGCGCCGTCGGCTATTTCGGTTTCTCGGGCAATATGGACACCTGCATCACCATTCGGACGCTCGTGATCAAGGATGGCACTGCCTACATCCAGGCAGGCGGCGGTGTTTTCGCCGACAGCGACCCTGCTGCCGAATATCAGGAGACCGTGAACAAGGCCAAAGCCATGATGCGAGCCGTGGAGATGGCGGAGAAGGGTCTGGACTGAAAACAAAAAAGCCAAGGCGGTTTTTTCGCAAAGCCCGCAAAGGACGCAAAGAAGAGCACATCAAAATATGATACAAAAAATCAGCAGGTCTAAATTTTAAAAAGTAAAAAGATTTCCTTTGCGCCTTTGCGAGAGATGAATATTCAGAGGTTTCTATGCTTTTAATGATCGACAATTACGATTCTTT
>JBGQDI010000187.1:0-5037 GCA_041495765.1 Nitrospirota bacterium | reverse complement strand
CTATACCCGACGAAATGGGCTATCTCCGTGATCGTTCGCCGCGGGTCCTGAAGCAGCTCTTTTGCCTTTTGCACCCTGCGAAGGGTGACGTACTCCTGATAGGTGATGCCGGTGTTTTTTTTGAAAGCCCGCGAAAAATGATGTCTCGACAGGCACGCCTTTTCCGCTGCCGCGGCAAGACTGATCTTGGTCATGCAATTATCATCAATAAAATGGATCGCCTTCTGGATATTGAGATGCAGACTCGTTGCAATGTCGTGTAACAACATTGATGAAGAAAAATGATGCTCTTCGGCATACTCGGTCTTGCGGGTGACCTTATCGGCTTGTTTCAGCGTGAGGCAGAATGCCACCCTTCCCATCAGTTCGTCATAGCTGAAAGGTTTTTTCAGGTAGTCCTTTGCTCCGTACCGAAACGCTTTCACGGCCACGGCCTCATCGCCATAGGCGGTCACGAGCATGACCGGCACGGAGGGGCGCAGCTTCTTTATTTCTCGTAAAACGTCGAGACCGGACAGGTCACGCAGCCGGTACTCCATGATCACGAGATGGATATTGTCCGAATGCTTCAAAATTCTGATGGCATGCTGTCCCGATGACGCCGTTACGATATCGTGCTTCCCTTGAAAGATGTATCCATAGTAGCGGACCATGGTCTCGTCGTCATCAACGAGGAGTATCGTCTGCAACCTCATTGGCGCATCAGGCGGGTCAGTTGGAAATTGAGTTAAGGTCAGCGGTGGTCGTACCTGCATGAAAACGCTCCATTCCTTCGGCTCACAGAACACTTCATTTCCAATACGAATAGCAGGTACGAAAAAGTACGTATTTTTATCATATACACATATGCATGGCAAGCGTAAAGCGCAAAAGACCCGGGGTAATTTCGGGTGATGATAATCAAAATTTGAATTCAGTTTATTGCATCCGGTTGCAGCCCGTCCGCTGCGACCTGCTCAGATTGGCGAGCACGATTGGCGCAAAGACCGCTGTCGAAATGCTCGAAGGATATACCTAAGGACGGGCCGAGAACGGTTCTCTTCGGCCGACGTTGCTCGTAAGAAATGGCAGCAAGCAGAAGGACCCACTATTCAACAAACGTTTCGTTACAGACCTTTTGCATTTCATTCCCTCCCATTATTTTCGGACGCCGCATACAGTTCTTTGTTGCCTCCCTTACCCCATGAGACGAACCTTGCCTCCGCAGCGGGAGTACTGTATACTAAGTGCGACTTTATGAAACTCATCCTGATACTGGACAATCTGCCCTGAATCTGATAATGGAACAAAAGCTCTCCAAATTCATCGGTTCTCTCCTGGGAACTGCTATCGGCGATTCTCTGGGCGCCAGGCGCGAAGGCGCAACCGACTTCAACGATATCGTCAATCTTTCCCCTCGCTATACCGATGATACGGCACTGATGCTCGGCGTGGCAGAGTCCCTTGTTGAAAAGGGCGAATTCGATTACCACCACATGGCAGAGCAGCTGATCCAGAACTATGAACGGGAACCCTGGCGGAGATACGACGATGCCACACCGCGGATCTTCCGGATGATGCGGAACGGCCGCATCTGGGAAGGGATGCTCGACCGCGAAATATACCCGCAGGGCTCGCCGGGCAATGGGGCCGCCACGCGTGTCGCCCCCATCGGATTGCGTTACTGGTCGGACCCGCACACGCTCCGTGACGTTGCGTACAATGCGGCAGGCATCACGCACAGCCACCCGCTGGCCCTCGAAGGTGCTGCGGTCCAGGCCTGCGCCGTTGCCCTGGCCCTGCTTGCCGACCCGCAGGAGATCAGTAAAAAAGAGTTCCTGGGTGCGCTGCGGATGTTCACTCAGCCCGGCCCCTATCAGGAGAAACTGAAGACGATCATCCGCCTGCTCGATGCGGATACGGACCGGGAAGAGGTCGTGAAGGCCCTCGGGAACGGCTCGGAAGCCCTGAACTCCGTTCCCATCGCCCTTTACTGTTTTCTGGCAAATACCGATTTCGCGAGCGCCATCGTCTATGCAGTGAGTTTGGGAGGAGATGCCGATGCAATCGGGGCCATGACCGGCGCTATCGCAGGGGCCTGCTATGGTGTTGAGGGAATACCCGACCAGTGGCTGGAGAAAGTGGAGCAGCGTGCGGCGATAGAAGGCCTGGCGACGAGGCTCTGGCGGAAAACTGCGGCAAAGACGGTCTTGGACACGGATATTCGCCGATAAGGCCTGGCATGCAAATGCATGCCGAAATGCTCTTTTCAGATACTGGAGACTGGCTTCGGAATCGAACCGAAGACATGCCATGCACGGCAGCCCAACGGGGTTGAAACCCGCGGCCGGCGCCAGCCGACTAAGTCAGTCCGATCAAATACCCTATCCGATACGGCGGCTGCATCCACACCGCCTTATCGAAGTCCTGCATTCCCTCCACAATATGGTTCGTCGCGCCGCGATTGTCGACCTTGAGCGCCGACTCATGGTCACAGTGCTTGAGGCAGGTGCCGCCGGAGTATATCTCGACGTCATGGCCTCGATGTCCTTGAGCACTCCTACCAAACCGTGCCCACCTACCCCGTGATCTGCTCCATGAAGGCCTCGATCCTGGTCTGAAGCTGGCCGACGTCCTCAGGAGAATAATCGGACTCGATCGAGAGAAAGGGGATCTGGTGCTTCTCGCATTCCTCCTTGATCCTGACGGCTTCGATATTATAAGTATGGCAGAACTGCAGGCTGTAATGGACCACGCCCTGTGCCTTTGAATCACGGTACTCCTTGATGACCTGCTCCATCCGTTCGTTGTTCGGCGTGAAGCATGAGCAGTCGATCTTCATGTACCGGTCCGTCAGGTTGGCCAGCTGCCTATCGATGCTCCCGTTCGTTTCATCCATGAGATCCTTGAAATACCGCGTCCCGATGCAGCTTTCTTCGTTGACCACGATGCCGCCGCCGGTCTCGATAAGGTTATGGAGTTTCCAGTTCGGCATGGCCATGGGTACACCCGACGCCAGGATGCGCGGAGCCGTCTTCGGAGCCACGCCGATGCCCGCTTTGACCCGTTCGTCCAGTTCGTCGCAGAGCGCGTTCACCTTTTCGGCAAAACGGATTGGATCGTCGTAAAAAGCGATCTGCTCGATAAGCAGCACGTCTTTTCCGCTGATCGGGACGGGGTTATGAGCTCGAAGCGCGTTCAAACGCTGCAACGCCCTGCGCTTCGCGTTCATGATCTTCGTCGCTTCCGTGATGTCATCCGACGATATCGCCCTGCCGGTCACCTCTTCCATCTTCTTCTTGAAGTCCTTCACCTCCTCCAGACACAGCACCCGGTCACGCTCCCGTTTCAGCTGCGGGATCTCCATGACATACGTCGGCACTTCGCGGTCGAGGATCTCCCAGGTCTTTTTCTTGGCATCGCAGGTGGTCTCACCGTACACGAAGTCAACGGCCTGGAAATAGGGACAGACCTTGGCAGCCTTGAACCCGTATGCGGATTTGACCATGGGACAGATATTCCTCGGAAGGACCTTCTCCGCATCCGGGATCGGTCCCGGAGAACCGCCGCAAAGGCCGATGCAGATCCCGCCGGCAGCGAGCACCAGTTCTTCAGGAACGAAGATGCAAAAGGTGCCGACGACCGGGCGTCCCTGCTTTTTGGCTTCCAGCAGTTCAGCGATGCGGCCGCCATGGATCTCGGCCACGGTGATATCGAAATAGTCCATGCTCTTCGGACGGTTTTCCTGCATCAGAAATGTCTTCTGGTATACGTCGCCCAGTACGCACCGCATCTTCTCGAACCGCTCCACGTTCATGCCGAGGCTTTTCCACATTTCGGGGTAGGACTTCACTTCAAAATTGCCCATGGTCATCATCTCTCCTTGATCGTTGTGATATCCGTTCCATCGCCTGGAGCCGCGTCCTTCGTCAGACCCAGATACTGCATAAGCATTTGCCGGATCATTCTGCCCTGCTGCTCGTCTTCCGTGGAGTACACCTCAAGGGATGTTCCCGAACCTTCCAGCGCAATACCATAGCGGATCACGCCATATCCCTCTTCCACCAAAGATCCTTGCCGGGTCATCTTCACGGCGCTGAACTCCCGAAGCGGGATGATGGTCAGTTTTTCGGTAAATAATAACTTCTCCCGTTTGATCAGCCTGGCGCCTTCTGCGTCCATTGCAATGGTTGTGTTCCGTGACATCCGGTGGAAATACCAACCGGCAACCATCCCTGGGACAAGCAATGCGTAGGAAACTATCGGAAGACCATAGGAGAACAGCACTATTGCGCCCAGCACGGCGACCATCGTTCCGGCCGCAGCAGAAGCCACGTTCCCCGGCTTTTCACTATAGGTCCAGACGCTCTCCTGCTTCCTCGTATCTTCAGCCATAACAGGTCCCCGGATAATTCATGGCACGTCTCATTCACCGGAGAGGTGAAGGGGGAATCAAACCCAACGCGGCTGCTGAATAGCATTCGCCGCGACTCCGGTTTTGCAGACCGGTAGGACGTCGGTCCGGAATCTCTCCGGTGAACGCGGGACAATGTACTATAGACAACGGGGATAAGTAAAATAGTTTTAATCTATGGATTGACGGAACAGGATAGGTTTTGCCTGTTGCAGAAAAAAGGAGCGATCAGCTGGTCTTCAGGGAGGACATCAGATGGTCCAGGAACAGGGCATAGGGCAGCGGCAGGGCGCGTTTTTTATGGGTGATAATGTAGAATTTTCTTTTCATCCTGGGGGCGGCAAGCATGACTTCTTTCAAGACCTTGTGCTTCAGTTCCTCTTCCACGGACAGCCGGGACACGACAGCAAGCCCCATCCCGGCCTTGACCGCCTGTTTGACCGCATCGGTGGAGCCGAAAACAGCCGCGACCTTGCCGCGGTCCAGGGAGAAACCTTGTCCTTCCAGTATCTTTTCCGCCTCCAGCCGGGTCCCTGATCCCTCTTCCCGGCAGACCATGGGACAACGGGACAGGCCTTTCACGGTGATCCTGTTGTCCTTGCTGGCGGTGATCCTGCCGCCGTAGGGTGAATTTTTGAGCGCGG